>CAYYHM010000050.1:1374-15577 GCA_964471795.1 uncultured Chitinophagales bacterium
AATGAGGAAAGGGCGACCGGTATTAGAAGGGCGACCGCAAGGGTCGCCCCAACCAAGGTCGCCCCAACGGAGGTTACCCCAACGGAGGTTACCCCGTCAATTTCAAAAATAGTGGGGGCATACAAATCATTGGTATCAAACGGTTGCCTGGCGATATACAAATCGAAAAATGAAACAATGGGAAAATTATGGCAACGCAATTATTACGAACATATCATTCGGAATGAACAGACGTACCGCACTATTTCGGATTATATCATCAACAATCCGGTGAAATGGGCAGATGATCGGTTTTATGAAATGGGGTAAACAAATGTTGGACGTTTCACACCTTACCTACCCGCACCACCACAACAGTCTTCTCTTCCATGCCCAGCCAGGTTGTGAGTGGCACTACCTCGCCCGGCTGCAGCCAATAGGGTGTCCACTCGTGCTCATCCAAGGTGAGTGAAATGCCCTCCTGCACGTAAATCACCGGGATAGTCATCAAGGTAAATGCGAGGGATTTCGCCGGCAGTGTGAGCGACTTGCTGCCTGCCGTACCCGGCAGATGCCATGTAGTGGCCTCCGTCAACCATGCTGCCGCCTCGAGCGCTACCGGCCGGAAACTTACCGTGCCCTTGTGCAGCACCACACCCAATTCACGGAAGCGCGCAATCACGTCTTCCTTCACCTGCCCCGTCATACCGGGCTGTCGGGCACCCCTGCCACCGGGCGTGTGCGAGTAAGGATCCACCGGGAAGGCACCGTACACCTCCGGCGACTTGTTGGCACCGATTCCTTCACGGATCTCGCGGTAGTGTTGCCATAGTGCATCAACTACTGACATGTCTGCACTCGTTTGGTGGGCTTGCAACCATGCACCCTGTACTGCCACCAGCAATTTGCTCACCATGTGCCAGTAGATGGATCCCAGCCCCTCGTATCCGTAGAAGGTGCCGCTCCTGCCGGTAAAGGAGGCATGGTGGAAGGCGGATTCGTACCAATCCAGCAGGGTTTCCTGCTCCTTCGGCGGCAGGTCACTGCCTGCCAGGCGTGCCTTCAGCTGCTGATCGTTGCGGAAATCGGGATGGAAGTGCCAGCTATCGCCCACACCGGGCTTCAGAAGGGCCATATCTCCTGCCTGTAGGCGGCTCCACAATACGGGTAGCTGCCGGATGTCGGAGCCAGCCACCCTGTTGCGGTGCATGAACTCCGGTAATTGCCTGTCAGGATACAGCAGGTAGCTCTGTTGCCTCGCTTCATACAGACTGCTGTGTCGCAGTGTATCGAGCAGGTCTACCGCCTCGTTCGGTGACAGCAATCCTGTCTCCAGCACCGCTACCTGCCCTTCCAACATGGGATACAGGTGCGTGACCCGGATGTGGTTTGTCCGGAATGCCACCAGGTTGTAAGCATGGTACAGGCCATTCTGGCCTTGTTGCTCTCGGATAACCTGTCCGAACACTTCCAGCAACGTTGCTACCTGCCGGCGCAGCGATGCAGCCGCCAGCGGCACTTGCGGGGCCCACTTGCCGGCATAGACCTGTTCGCGGTATCGGGTAGCCGCCTCTCCCCCACGCTGTGCAACCGCCCAGCGATGCTCCTCCCGGTCGGCAGTGGCGGGCTGCAGGATCATACTTGCAGTATCCACCACCTCTGCCCACCAGTCGGCCAGCAGGGCACTCACCTGGAATGTGTCTGCGGTACTTTGCTGCAAGACATCGTGCATGAATTGCAGGAACTGGTGCAGTTGACAGGTGGTAACCATGGAGGCACCCCTGCCCACCAATGCATTGTTGGCATCGTTCCACTCCGGGCGCTGTGTGTTCAGCCAGATGCCTGCATCGGGGATGAAGTGGCTGATCTTCGCCAGCACGCTAATCATCCATTTCTCCAACAGGTTTACATAGATAGTGGCACCCTCAACCCTACAGGCTACAGCATCAAAGCCTGACGTGTCCATCTGTTGCCGGAGGTGATGGTCTCTGTCCTCATCGAACCGGATGGTATCAAACGGATTGGCCACCATGTCTGCGAAGGACGTCAATCGGTAGGGTACGTCCGCACACACGAACCTGTTGTCGGTAAGCCAGGCTGCCAATTCCCCCGGCCAGGCAGCTTCCAGTCTTTGCATCAACTTCAGGAGGTATATGAGCTGATGATCGCCCCAATAGCCCACATATGACCAGTCGTCATCAGGTTCCAATACTTCCCAGTCGATACCGTTCTTTCCGATGCGGTAAGGGTTATAGCCGTCTATGGTAGAGGCATTGAGGAACTTGCTCACCATGCCTTTGAGCAGGTAGGGCTGCGACCACGACAGGGCTTCCCAGTTCTGGAAGATATCGCGCCAGTTGCCTTCATAGTACAGCAGGTCGTACCCCGCCTCATCCCGGATCTGTATGCTGAAGGTGTTCCACGGCCGGCTGGGATCCCCATGTCGCCGGCTGAAGCCGATAGGCAGGTACTCGGTGAGTAATCTGGCCAGATCCTTGTCTGTAGTGCGCTTTGCCGCTGACTCCACGTCGTGCACGGTGAGCCACTCGGGCAGCTGCAGGAGCTGCGCTTCGTGTGTGGCAGCTACCTGCCTGTTGGCGGCACGCAGGTAATGGATCAGGTCGATGCGGGGGAAGGCCCCTTTGTGGAACGCCAAACCACCCCGCATGGCGTTGAAGATGGCGTTCATGCCATGGCGTACCGAGGCATTGGCCTGACCGGTAACCTGCAGCCCGTCTACCTTCTGTAGCAGTGACAGCAGTTGGTATTCAGTGTGAAGCAGGTCTTGCTGTAATATGTCCAGCGCCTGTGGCTGCTGCCGCCATGCTGCCAATTGGTCGATTTCAGTGGCGTCTTTGGCCACATCGGCACCGATATACCACGATACGGATTCCCGGGGCTGCAATGACCATGTCCGGCAGCCCAGCAAGGCACCTTCGGTGGCCTTCATCTCCTGCTCCGATACTACCTCACCACCTGCCAGGAAGGTGTTCACCTGCACGTCGGACAACAGGAGGGCATCGGGTGTCCACCCTGCCGTCCACGCTACAGTGGCACGCAAGGCCTCCGATGGCTCTGCCCTGTCCACGGGAATGCTGGAGAGGCGATACAACGCCAGGTCACCGTACCACTCGTTCTTGCGGTAGGCGTTCATCAGGCTGCTCAGCGTCATCTGTGCCTGCTTGCGTACACCCCACGGCATCAGGTAACGGATGCCATCGATGATGGACAGGGAGACAGGATACTCGTTGTGGTTCTCCAGCTCTGATCGGCGGATAAATCCAAATCTATCCGACACCTGCCACGTGTACCTGAAAGTGAGGTTCAGGTCCTTGTTGTGCTCTTCAAAACAGATTGTATGACCCAGCACGTGCTTATACAGCCTTCTTTCTACCTGCTGAAAGCTGTCGAACTCCGGATGAAACGGTCGCCAATGCACCTCACCTGCCTCGCTGTGCACCCGGCAGGCAGTGAATGAGCCCACCTGATTGCGCAGCCGGTGGATCATGTCTTCCGTGTAGTAGGGAAACAGACTGTTGTCGGCATCTTTCCTGCCGGCGGTAAGGCTACCGGCGCTGGACAGGTACATCCAGTGATTCAGCGGGCTTACCAGCGAGATGAGGAATGGGTCCATCCTGTCGTACCCACTGATACAGTACCACGATTCTCCCTGCCACGTAATTATGTCACCTTGCACCTTCCACGCGTCCTGTGCGACTTTCCCTTTCATATTCCGGTTGAGCTGATTGTTTTTCAAAATAGAATCTGACAGACTGCAACGATTCTGACGACTCCCCTACCCACACGGTAAAGTAGCCGGTTTCACTTTGCCACTGCAAGTTACGCTGCACAAACCGAAGGTCTTCCTCTTGTAGGGAAAGGCTTACCGTGGCGGACGATCCTGCTGGCAGCCTAATTTTGGTGAAGTCGGTCAGCTGCAACAGATCGGGCGATACGGAGGCCACTTCATCCTGCAGATACCACTGTACCACCACGTCACCATCAACCTCCCCTGTGTTGGCAACCGTTGCCGACACCTGCAGTGACTGGCCTTCCCTCAGGATGGTATCGCTGATGGTGGGCGCGGTGAAGGTGAACCGGGTGTAGCTCAAGCCGTGGCCAAAGGGGAACAGCGGTGGATATCCGGACATGCCGAATGATTGATCCAGCATATCGGCACCTTTCAGCGGATAGGCTATCAGCTCGCCATCATTGGCCGGCCAGGTATAGGGCAGCTTACCGGAAAAGTTCACTTGTCCCGACAGCAGGTCTGCGAAGGCGGTGGCACCGGCTTCACCGGGATAGAATCCCATCACCATGGCGTCCAGCTTGTCAGCGATCTTGTCGATGGTACGCGGCCGCCCCTGCAGGAACACCGCCACTACCGGCTTACCGGTGGCATGTGCCATCCGTACCAGCTCCTGCTGTGCCTCCGGCAGCTGCAGCGACGATATGTCCGATGGTTTTTCCGTAGCCGGTTCTTCCCCCAGGCATAGCAGGATGACGTCCGAGGTGTTGGCTGCTGCTGTGAAGCGATCCCGATCCGGCAGCATGTCGTAGCCTGCACAGGGCACCCAGCTTACCGCATAGCCTGTCTGCTGTAGCTGGTCGGTTATGGTGGGAATGCCTGCATCGTTATAGCTAGTGTCAACGCCGGCCCAAGTGCGGCTCCATGGTCCGTACAGTGCGTTCTGCGATTGGGCGGCAGGACCGGTAATCAATATCCGTTGTCCCTTGTGGAGGGGTAGCACCTGCTGTTCATTCTTGAGCAATACGAAGCTTTCCAGAGCGGCGGTGTAGGCCAGTTGGCGGTGCTGTGTGGCGCCGACAAGTGCGGCCTCGGGCGCTTGTTTATCCCCGAACAAGCCCATCCTGTATTTTACCCGGAGGATTCTGGTTACTGCGTCGTTGATGCGGCTTACCGGCACTTTGCCTTCCTGCACCAGCTCAATGAGTGCCCGGCTGAAGGTGTCGTCGTAGGGCACCATGCACATGTCCATGCCTGCCAGCACGGCCTGCCGTACCGCATCTTTGTAGTCGGTGGCTACACGGTGTACATCCACCAGCTTGGAGATGTCGTCCCAATCGGAGATGGTGAATCCTTCAAAGCCCCACTCCCCTTTCAGGATGCCGGTGATGAGGACGCTATCGATATGTCCCGGGATGCCATTCACCGATCCGGAGTTGAGCATCACGGTCATGGCTCCTGCCTCGATAGCTGCCCGAAACGGTGGCAGGTAGTATTGGTGCAGGTCCCTGTCCGGTATCAGTGCCGGCGATCGGTCTTTGCCGCTCACGGGCTGCCCGTAACCCACAAAATGCTTGAGGCAGGCTATTCCTGTGGAGGCGCCAGTGAGCTGTCCGCCCTGCATGCCTTGTACCATGGCCACAGCCATTCGGGATGTCAGCAGGGCATCACTGCCGAAGGTTTCTACGATACGGCCCCACAGTGGCTGCCGTGATATGTCTGCATTGGGGGCATAGTTCCAGTGGAGTCCGGATGCGGCCATCTCCAGGGCTGTAGCGCGCGCTACCGCTGCTGCCAGCGTGGGATTCCAGGTAGCGGCCATCCCCAGCTGATGGGGAAAGATGGTAGAACCCGCCGTGTAGTGGGCGCCATGTACTGCGTCGATACCGAATAGCACAGGTATGGGCAACCGGCTGTTGTCGGCCACAAACCGGCTGATGGTGTCAGTAAGCCGGCGCCACTCCACCACATCGGGCGGGTAGATGCCCTTGTTCTGCACGGAGCCCACGTGGTATTCAATGAGCAGATGATGCATACGCTCCGGGTCGAGCTGCAGGGTGTCTGCCTGATCCCAGAAGGCGCCTTCTGTGAGCGCTGTCAGGCCGATGTTGGTCATCTGACCCACCTTTTCCGCCAATGTCATTTGCTCCACCAGCCCGGCGATGAAGTCTTCCTCGTCAGCCATAGCCTGCTGTTGTGCCGCCAGTGCGTATGACGACAGCCATAAAAAGCCTGCTATGACCAGCCGGCCCATCATTTCACCAGGAAAGGAATGTTGAAGGTGGCTACATGGTTGTGGCCATCGGTGATGTACACGAACACCCGGTAAGCTCCTGCTGTCGCTGGCGCATTGAAGGCTATGTTACCCATCTGTTCCGACAGGATGGTTACTTCCACCACCGGCGGGCGCTCTTCCTTGTCGCCGCCCAGCTTCAGATCAGTGCTTTCTTCCATCACCTCCAGCCGGTATTGCAGCTCATCGCCATCAGGATCCGACGCTGCGAAAGTGAGTGTCAATTCGCTACCGGTGCCTACCGTTACATTTTCGAAACGGGTAAGCCCATTCAGCAACGGGTCTGACACCTGCGGGCTGCGGTTGTCGGGCCAGGCACCATTCCAGAGATAGTGCATCACGTCGATGGCTTCAGTTTCTTCGCCGGCTTCGGTGAACAGGCCATACCAGGTAGGTGTCCTTTCTTGCTTCTGTCCCCAGAGGAACACGAAATACCCCAGCAGACGGTTGGTATCCACGGCCAGGGCCTTCTCGTACCGCTCCATGATGCCGGCAGCCTTTTCGGCGGATGTCTGCTCGATGGGTGCGCCCCATACCGTTTCCGGCATCTCCCAGTGGCCGGTGGCGCCCCATTCTGTCACCATGTAGGGACCGTCATAGCCGGCTTCAGCGATACGCTGTTGCAGGTTGATGATGTCGCCATACATCTGTATGCTGATGAAGTCGAGGTGCGGGCAGTGCTCCGCGATGTACGACACCTCACGGGCGCCGATGCCTGCCAGCATGGTGGTGGTAACATGGTTGGGATCCACCTCCTTGATCATGGCCGCGATGCCATCAACGGCATCCCACACCTTCAGGTTCTCCGCAGCCAGGTTCAACTCGTTGCCGATGCCCCACCCCAGCAGGGCGGGATGGTCTTTCAGGGCTTCCACTTCGGCACGGAGTTGCTGCAACTGTGCTGCTACAAAGGCGGTGTCGTTGTAGTCTGCCCCATGGCGCTCCTTGGCCACATCGAGTCCCATCATCACCATGAGACCTGCTGCCTGTGCCGCATCGAGTACTTCCCTGCCGGACTGCTGGCCGTTTTCGGTGCGCCAGGTACGCATGGCTTTGGCGCCATGAGCCCCCAGGGCAGCAATGTCGCCGAACTCACAGCCGGCACCGGCTGCGAAGAAAGGTTGACCGTTTACCAGAAGGCGGTAGGCAGCCCCCTCCTGCACCATGGTTACTACGGCAGGTGTCGGTTGCTGCGGTTCAGCAGGCTGCTCCTGCTGATTGCAGGATATGGCTAGTATCGCCACCATCAGGATGGCTGTCAGTTGATGGATCATATCTGGTTGGATTTTTCCGGCTTTATCAAAATCTTTTCAAGTTCTTCCAGGGACCGACCCTTGGTTTCGGGGATGATGGCCAGGGTCACCAGCAGTCCGATGAGTGCAAACACACCAAACAACCCGAAGGTGAAGGCGCTGCCAAGATTGGCCAGTTCCCATGGGAACACCAGCTGCACCAGGAAGCTGGCAGCAGAGTTCACACCACCGGCCACAGAGATGGCCACACCGCGGATGTGGTTGGGGAACAGCTCGGAGAACAGCACCCACATCACCGGCCCCAGCGACACGGCAAAGGAGGCCACAAACAGCAGGATGCCCAGCAACACCAGCCCGGGCTGAATGTCGATGGCTTTTTTGACCATGAATTCTTCGTGCTGCTGCGCCTTCTCGTCACCCAAGACGTCGGCCAGCGCCTGCTTGAATGCCTTATCCGAAGTAAAGGTCTGGCCCAACAGCGGAGCCATCTCCACCTGTGTAATGCCTTCCGGCCATACTGTGCCTGCTTCATCTTGCAGGGTGAACGTGGCCTGCCCGAAGCCATAGGTAAGGATGCCCATGCTGAGGATGATGCCCGACAATCCGGCAATCAGCAGCGATCTCCTGCCGGCCCTGTCTATCAGCAGCATGGCTACGATGGTGAATACCAGGTTGATGAGTCCCACAAAGATGGCCTGCATGAAAGAAGCGTCGGTGCCCAGCCCTGTCTGTTCAAAGATGGTGGGCGCATAGAAGAACACCGCATTGATACCGGTGAGTTGCTGCACGGCGGCTATCACTACGCTGATGATGAGCACCAGCCGCATGGGCTTACCCAGTAACGTGGAAAGCTTGGAGGAAGACTTGTGGGTGTCGGCAGTCAGACTTTGCTTTACTTCCTGCAAGGTTTCTGCAGCATTGTCGCCGACGGTCTTCTGCATCACCGTCATGGCTTCATCGAACTCACCCTTCATCACCAGCCAGCGTGGACTACGTGGCACCAGGAACAGCACCAGGAAATAGGCGACGGCAGGCAGCGCTTCTATACCCAGCATCCACCGCCATGTGTAGGCATCAACCCCCAGCCAGGAGGCCAGTTCCGACCCGGAGGCGCCCCACCGCAGGAGCAGGAAGTTGGAGAAGAAGGCTACCGAAATACCCGTTACGATGTTGAGCTGATTGAAGGACACCATGCGACCACGGATGGCTGCCGGTGAGATCTCAGCGATGTACATAGGCGCTATTATGAGGGAAGCCCCAACGCCGAAGCCACCAATCATACGGGCTATCACGAGGATATCGAAGGTGGGAGCCAACGCACTGAGCACGGCGGAGATGGCATACAGGATACCCGACCAGCGGAGTATCTGCCTCCTGCCGAAGCGGTCACTCAGGGGGCCTGCCGTGAGCATGGCCAGTGTGGAGGTGAGGGTGAGGCTACTCACAGCCCATCCGATCTGCAGTTTGCTAAGGCTGAACTCAACCTCGATGAATTTGATGACACCGGAAATTACCGATGCGTCGAAGCCCATCAGGAAGCCGCCCAGGGCTACGATGAGCGATACCCGCATGATGTAAGCGGTAGATTGATTCATGGTTGTTGGGTTTTAACGGTGAATGGTACAGGCTGGCCAGTATCAGAGGAGCCGCCCACCCACAGGTGGAAATCGCCGGGTTCTGTCTCTACCCGGTTGTGTGCCGTATAGAATGCCAGCGATGAAACCGGCACTGACAGTGTGCAGGTGATGGTTTCGCCGGCCGGGATGAATACCTTGTCGAACGCCTTCAGCTCGCGTACCGGCCTGGCCCTGGAGCCAGCCAAATCGCGCACATATAGCTGCACCACCTCGTGGCCATCGTACAGACCCGTGTTGGTCACCTGTACGGTCACACGCAGGGTGTCTGTCAGCGTCAGCTCCGCTTTTTCCAGCTGTGCCATCCCATAGGAGAAGGTGGTATACGACAGGCCAAAGCCAAATGGAAAGAGAGGTGCATACCCATAGTCCAGGTACAGCGACGTATTGCCTACGGAGGTTTGCGGTGATAGTGTCGGTATGGAATCGAACGGAAGGAAGCTCGCCGGAGTGGCAGGCTTGCCGGTGTTCCTGTGGTTGTAGTACAGCGGAATCTGCCCTACATGTCGCGGAAATGTGATGGGTAGCTTGCCGGAGGGGTTAACCTCACCGAAGAGCAGTTGTGCCAGTGCAGGGCCGGTCATCGTTCCCGGATGGAAGGCATATAACACGGCATCGGTATAGGGCAATATGGACTCTATGGTGAGCGGCCTTCCTGCCAGCACCACAGCGATGATGGGCTTGCCAGTGGCATGTAACGCCTCCACCAACTGCTGCTGTGCTCCGGGCAGGGAAATGTCTGCACGGCTGTGGCTTTCGCCGGTGATGATGGCTTCTTCACCGAGGCATACCACAATCACCTCCGCATCGGCAGCTTTGGCTACCGCCTGCCGTATGCTCTCCTGATCACGTGAGCGGCTGATGGGCAAGCCGGTGCTGAAGGCCACGTTGGGCAGGCCGGACAGCGCCATGCGTGGTGTGATGGCGTCGTCCTTGTCTCCGTCAAACACCCATGTGCCCAACTGATCATGCGGGGCATCTGCCAATGGACCGGTAAGCAGAATGCGGGTAGCAGGGCGGAGAGGCAGCGCTGCTCCTTCGTTCTGCAGCAGCACGAAGCTCTCTGCTGCTGCCTGCTGCGCTGCAGCCAGGTGTGTGCTGTCCAGCAAGGGCTTGAAGTCTGCTTCAGTGCGGTTGCTGTCGAAGAGGCCCAGCTTCTTTTTCAGTTGCAATACCCTAAGCACTGCGCTGTCCAGCGCTTTCTGTAGTGCAGGATCCTTTGTTACCTGATTTGTCAGGTGCTCAAAATAGGTTCTGCTCTGCATCTCCATGTCTACACCCACCTGGAGGGACTGCCTTGCGGCCTCGGCAAAATCGGTAGCATAGCCGTGCACCACCAGCTGTGGTATGCTTTCCCAGTCGGACACAACCAGTCCGTGAAAGCCCATATCCTGCCGTAATCGCTTCAGCCAGTCAGGATGCGCCGTAGCCGGTATGCCGTTGATGTCTTGGAAGGCGGTCATTACCGTTGCCACGCCGCTTTCCATGGCTGCGGTGAATGGTGGCAGCACGATGTCGTACACGTCGTTGTCAGGAATGTTGGCGGAGTTGTAATCTCGACCGCCCTCAGCCCAGCCATAAGCCAGGAAGTGCTTGGCACAGGCGGCAATGCTGTAAGGGCTGGCCAGATTGCTGCCCTGATAGCCACTGACCATGGCCGCTGCCATGCGTGCTGACAAATAGGGATCTTCGCCGAATGTTTCTACGACACGCCCCCAGCGCGGATCGCGGGTTACGTCCATCATCGGCGAAAATGTCCAGTTGATGCCTTGTGAAGCTGCTTCATGGGCAGCAATAGCAGCACCTGCTTCGACCAACTCCGGGTTCCAGGTGGCTGCCATGCCAATGGGCACGGGGAAGATGGTGCGATAGCCATGAATCACATCCCGCGCCACCAGCAAGGGTATGCCTGGATCAACAGACTGTGCCAGTTGTTGCAAACGGCTGATTTCTTTCGGATCTGTAACGTTGAGTACTGCCCCCACTCTACCCTGCAGAATCAGGGTATCCAGCTGTGCATCCGGATGCACCATCTGTAATTGACCCAACTTCTGCTCCACGGTCATGCCCTGCAGCAGCTGGCGTAAATCCTGGTCGCGTGGTGATTCCTTCGTAGAGCAGGCCACTGATACCATAGCCAGCACTGCCAACGACAACCATTTGCCAAGGCCCGAAGGCAGATATGATGAACGATGGTTTTTCAAGGATAGATTTTCAGCTGTGTGAAGATTATATGATTCCCTGACGTCATGAAATAAATACACACTATTCCACTACATCAGCGTAACTTAGTCCACATCATCGGTGCGTCATTACTACATCATATTGTAGGCAACACAGGTACACTTTTAGTCTATTTGATTGATTTACTGTTTTTTACAAAATTTTTGCCTCCATCCGAAACACATCACCGGAAATTCTCACCACATCATCATGAAACCAATCACTACACCAATCCTTCTGTTAGCCTTTTCTGTTGTGGGCTTGTTTACACATGCACAGGAGGCAATGCTTGGGTCGTCGGGCATCACCAATTTTCGGCAACAGGAGTACCTGGGTGGCACACAGACCTGGGATGTAGCAGCCGTGGCAGGCAAGGTGTTCTTTGCCAACAATGATGGCTTGTTGATTTTCAATGGCAACGACTTCAGTAACTGGCCCTTGCCCAACCGGACAATCGTCAGGAGCTTGCTGTATCTGGGTGATAAAGTATATGCAGGTGGGCAAAATGAGTTTGGTTTCTTCCGGCAGCAGTCCGACGGACAATGGCAGTACCACTCCTTGTCCAGACAACTTCCTGCAGACACGCGGGATCAACTTGCCGACATCTGGTCCATCGATACCTTTGCCAATCAGGTGATTTTTCAGAGCAATCACCACATCTTGTTTGCCACCGGCGACAGCATCACACAGGTGTATCATTCTGTGCCGACAATTATCAAGGCAGGGCGACCTACCTCTGGCTATTTCTGGTTTGATGAAGAACAACGGATGTACACCTGGTCGACGGGAGATGCCAGGGAAGTTGCCGTGACCTCAACCTATTTTCCGTTTACCCCCACCAGCATCATAGGATGGCAGCAGGATTCATTCCTGATAGGTACAAATAATCAGGGCATCCTGCTATACACCAACGGCAAGATAGACCTATGGAAGCCTGAGCTGGGTTTTCTGAAGCAGGCACGGGTATATGCCATGTCTTACCAGGATAATCAGCTGGTGATCGGTACTTCCCGCGATGGGTTGTTCGAATACCACACTACCTCTGGGCTGGTGCGGCAGTATGCCCAGCAGCAAGGCATGCAGAAGAACAACGTGTTGTCGGTGGCCATAGATCCATACGGGAATATATGGGCTGGATTGGATCGGGGCATCGACTTCATCGCCCGCAGTAATCCATTCCGATACCTCTACCCCGATGGCAGCTACCGTGGCACCGGCTATGCGGCTTTGCAGCTGCAGGAAGGGTGGCTCCTGGGAACGAATAGCGGGCTGTACGAGTCAGGGCTATCGGGACGTGACTTCCGATCCATTCCCGGGACAGAGGGACAGGTATGGTCACTGGAGCAGATTCGGGGGCAGGTATTGCTGTCGCACCATGAGGGATTGTTTCAACGGCTGGCGAACGGTACTTTCCGAAAAATATCACCCGGAACAGGCAGCTGGAAAATCATGGCCGTTCCGGGCACCGACTACCTGATAGAAGGAACATACGAAGGTATGAACCTGTACCGGATGGACCCTGGTGGAGGTATTCGATACATCCAACACGTCGGTGATTTCCGGGAATCCAGCCGGTTCTTTGCCATTGAGGGGGGTATAATATGGGTAGCACATCCCTATAAAGGACTTTACAAACTGGAAGTTGACGACAATTGGAACCTTACTGGCATACAGGTGTACAATGCATCCGCCGGTTTTCCCGATGACCTGAATATTCAGGTGTTTGCACTGCGCAATGAGGTGGTGTTTACCGGTAATTCGGGCATCTTTCAATATCAACCAGCCCTGGATTCTTTCGTCGCCCATCCGGACTTCAGCCGCTATTTCGAGCAGGATGAGCGACTGATGCTGCTTACCGAAGGGCCCAACAGCGACATCTGGTTCATTACCGACCACAACATCGGGTATCTGGACATCCACGAAACAAGCCTCACCAAGGACATCAGGAAAGTGACCCTGCCCCAACTACCGGAGCGTCTGACACAGATCTTCGAGTTCATCTTGCCGGCAGCTACACAGGTGTTGCTGGCAGCCGAGGAGGGATTCATCATTGTAGACAGGGCGGGATTGCAGACTTTCAGTAGTCAGGCACCTGAGATACAAATCGGTTCTGTGCATGCCCTTGGCACAAGTGATAGTTTGCTGACACCGGCCATGGGTGCTACCATTGATTTACCCAATGATTTCAAGGGGGTACACTTCCACCTGTCATTCCTGAATTATGCCGTAAAAGATCTGGCCAGCTTGCAATACAAGCTGGAGGGATACGACAGGGAATGGTCGCCATGGACAACCTCCACGGTGTTGCCCTATAATTTCCTGGAACCCGGCACGTATAAGTTGTGGGTACGTACACGCACCATAGAGGAATCCGACGAAATACTCGTGGCTACCATCCGGATCTCCCAGCCATGGTTTCAGACCAGGTATGCCTTGCTGTCCTTGTTTCTGGCCCTGTTGGCGGCCGTCACCATTGTATATGTGGTGTCCAGCATTCGCCTGAAAGGCGAAAAACGGAAGATGGAATTGACCAAGGTGCGGGAGATTCGTGCCAAAGAGCAACAGTTCCAATCGCGCTATGCACAAACACAGGAGGAGATCGACAAGCTGAAAGCGGACAATCTGCAAAAGGAGTTGGAGTTCCAAAACAAGGAACTGGCCAACGCTACCATGCACCTGGTACAACGGGGCGAAATGCTACAGCGAGTGAAGGATAAGCTTTCCGAAGTGGTGAAACTGGTGAAAGACCCTACTGCCAAGAAACAGATTGGTGCCTTGATCCGGGTGATCGAAAACGATGAAAACTTCGAGTCTACGTGGCAAAGCCTGGAACGGCAATTCGACCGGGTACACATCAACTTCACGCAACGCCTGAAGGAGACCTATCCCTTGCTGACGCCCAACGACATCAAGCTATGCACCTACCTGAAGATGAACCTCACCAGTAAGGAAATCGCCTCGCTCACCAACATCTCCGTGCGTGGTGTTGAGATCAGCCGATATCGCCTCCGCAAGAAACTGAACCTTGACGGCAATGAGAATTTGGTGGAGTATATTCAGCAGATTTAGTTGA
>CAYYHM010000051.1:0-1531 GCA_964471795.1 uncultured Chitinophagales bacterium
GCCATCGGCATCATTCTGGCGCTGTACATCTTCTCCAAGAAGGTGAGCAAGAAGTCCGTGCTCTGGATCCTCGACCGAACGGTGGTGCCGGTGGCACTGGCAGGCGCATTCATCCGCACCGGAAATCTGATGAACTCAGAGATCTATGGCCGGGCTACGGAGTTGCCATGGGCGTTTGACTTTGTGCGTGAGGGCACAGGTCCGGTTCATCCTACACAGATCTATGAAGCCATAGCCTACCTGATTTCCTTTGTGGTACTCCACCGGTTGTTCTACAAAACCAATGCCCGTCTGAAAGAAGGCTTCCTGCTGGGGATGTTCTTCATATTGGTGTTCGGATTCCGATTTTTGGTAGAGTTCGTAAAGGCGGATCAGGTAGCATTCGAAGCCGACATTCCGCTAAACATGGGTCAATGGCTCAGCATCCCGCTGGTGCTAACAGGTGCGTTCCTGATTTATCGGGCCAATCAAAAAGGGGCAATAGCCTCTACACACTAGCCGTACAGACTTGCTGCCAGCCGGAAAGTGTTGGCATGCGCTTCTATGATATCCGCCAGCCGCTTGCTGTACCCACCTCCCATGCTCGCCACAATGGGGATTTGCCGCTGATGACATGCCATGAGTACGACCTCATCACGATTTCGGCAACCATCTATGGTGAGTGCCAACCGCCCGAGCTGATCGGCTGCCAACACATCCACCCCGCTTTGAAAGAACACGATATCGGGCTGTACCGTATCCAACAGTTTCGGCAACTGGTTGATCAGGATTGACAGGTAGGTAGCATCCGTAGTGCCATCAGGTAGCGGGATGTCCAGGTCGGACTGTTGCTTCTTGAGGGGGAAGTTGGAGGCTCCATGCATGCTGAAGGTAAATACAGCGGAATCGTTTTGGAAGATTTGTGCGGTGCCATCACCTTGATGTACATCCAGATCTACCACCATTACCTGCCTTACCAGTCCTTGGCGCAGCAGGTATCTGGCTGCGATAGCCTGATCATTCAGCAGGCAGAAGCCCGACCCCTTGTAGGTGTAGGCATGATGTGTGCCACCGGCTATATTCAATCCCATACCCTGTTGCAAGGCATGGAGCGAAGCCTGCAGCGTACCCTGCATGATGATTCGCTCCCGCTCTACCAGTAGCCCACTTAGTGGAAAGCCTGTTTCCCGCTCCTCCTGTCTGCTGAGTTGCAAGTGCTTCAACTTGTGCCACCATTCCGCATCATGTGTCAACAATATTACCTCTTCGGATAGTAGTGCGGGTTCAAAAAAATGCGCATCTTGTAATGTGCCTTCATATCGCAGTTGCTCAGGCAGGAGCTGGTACTTCTCCATCGGAAAACGATGACCATCCGGCAACGGATGTGCATAGGTTGGATGCCAGGCTACAGCGATCATGACCCAAGTAACGGGCTTGTACCCCAATTGGTTTAGACTGCCAGAGTGGCTTACCGGCTGACTCAAATTTGCTTTTTAGCACTTTTTTTGTGTATTATTTACATCGTAACTTTTTTATGCTATATTTGATATCA
>CAYYHM010000051.1:1631-14942 GCA_964471795.1 uncultured Chitinophagales bacterium
GTAGTGTCTATGGGTCCTGCAGCACAGGCGGGGATTCAGCGGGGAGATTACATTACCCGCATCAATGGCAATGCCGTATTTGACATGAATCTCCGTGAAGCAGCCGCACATCTTACCGGTAGTGCAGGTAGTTCTGTATTCTTGACCATCATGCGCAACCATCAGTTCTTTACAGTGGAACTGAAACGAGCTGTTGTAACCTTCTGATCTTTTGGCCGATTTGTGATGCCCATGGGGTGAAACGGCGTATTTTTGCTGTTGCTATCAAGTAGTACATACACCATGGGGCAACAGCAAAAACAACGGATTATCGGCATTTGGCTACTGATTGGAGTAGCCATGGTGCTGGTTCAGGTAGCCATTGGCGGTATTACCCGACTTACCGGTTCAGGATTATCCATCACCCGATGGGAAGTGGTTACCGGCACGTTGCCGCCACTCAACGCTGCTGATTGGGAAGAAGCCTTTGACCTGTACAAGCAATCTCCTCAATATCAGTTAGTGAATAAGGGAATGTCGTTGAGCGACTTCCAATTCATCTACTTCTGGGAATGGTTTCATCGGTTGTGGGCACGTACATTGGGCTTTGTGTTCTTGATACCGTTCGTATACTTCATCGCCAAGAAGTACTTTACCCGCCAGTTGATGATTAAGGCTGGCATTGCCTTTTTATTAGGAGGTCTGGTTGGCATATTCGGGTGGATCATGGTAGCCTCAGGCCTGCAGGAAAGACCTATGGTGAGTCCTTACCGCCTTGCCATGCACCTGTCGCTGGCCATTCTTACGCTGTGCTACATCTATTGGGTGGCCATGGAACTGCTGGTGAAAAAAGATAGTACCCGACAGCAAATCCCTGCCATCCGAAAGTGGCTGCTCACACTAACGGTTTTGGTCTGTGTACAGATCGTGATTGGAGCACTCGTTAGTGGCATGCGTGCTGCATTGTTTTATCCTACCTGGCCCGACATGAACGGCTCCTATTGGCCGGCGGCACTCGCCTTCGAAAACTGGTCGCTCAGTAGCTTCCTGCACTTTGACCAAGATCCATTCCCGGCTGCCTTTGTGCAGTTTCTGCATCGCAACATGGCTTACCTGATCACCGTGCTTACCATAGTTTTCCTGGTAAAAGCATTCCGGCAAATTACGGAACCCGCCAGCAGAAGAGCACTGGTACTGGTGCCGATCATACTGACCATACAGGTATTGCTAGGCATATTTACGTTACTCCATTCCGTTGGCAGCATCCCGGTAGCGCTGGGGGTAATCCATCAGGGAGTAGCCCTGCTGTTGCTGATGAGTCTATTGTTACTGGTGTACAAGTTCTCCGGCAACGATGCACAGGGCAACACCCGTTAACTCTTGCGGATAGCAGGCAGGTAATACAGCAATACCAACATCGAACCGGTAACAAACAGCCCCAGTACACCCATCGCCCACAGTATCTGACGGCCTTCGCTGAAGAAGGGCAATGCAAACAGCAAAGAAAACAGGGTTCGGAATACCAAATGATAGAGGTTGAAGATGCTGGTTACCCGACCCATCACCCCATTGGGCACCCGATCGAATACATACACCGTACGCATGATGCGTGTGCCGGCATTGGACAGTCCCAACAACAAGCCCATCAGGTAGAAAACAAACAGGGAAGAGTTCACCAGACTCACCCAATAAAACAATGCCCCCATGGCACCCAGGACAATAACCGCTACAGATGGCTTGGTGTACCGGAATACCCGGCTCACAAATACCCCGCTCAGCACGGCACCCAAGGAGAAGATGCCCCGAAACAAGGCAAAGGCTCCCACATCAGCCCCCAGCACAGCGTCCGTATACCTGGGCAACAGAAAGTATAGGTTTACCAGCACGCTAACGAACACTGCATAGGAGAGCGTGCCGAACAGTAGCATGGTGCGATGCTCCCGCAGGTAGTCTACTCCTTGTCGCAACCGAGCCCAGATATGCTGCTTGTCCACCACCTTCTCGGCCACGCTTTTGTAGCGGATTAAACTTACCAGCAACAGTGCCAGCACATAGGTTGACCCATCCACTAAGAAGATGTAGTGCAAAGGCCATGGCGATATGTGCAGGTGGAAGGGAAGGGTGTAGCCTAGTAGAGTTGGTTGACTAACTTCCAGCCCGGATAGCAGCACTGCTGCCAGCCCGCCTGCAATGGATGCCGTCAACTGATGCTGTATTTCCAGATACGACAGGATACGATGGTAGTTGTCCTTGTGGGTGATTTCCTGTGCAAAGGCATACAGGTTGGGGAAGTGAATATTATAAATCAGGAAGGTAGTAGCAAAGGCTATGGACGCTACAAAGATGTTCATAGGGCCGGTAATGAATCCATATAAGGCCAACGATAACAACACCACTGCTCCGGCCAGATTGATACCCTGAAAGATGTGCTTCCGGTCGAACCTATCGATCAACGCGCCGGAATACAGCATCCAGAAGATGGAGGCCGCTGTAATCAGGGCATACAACAATCCATAGAGGCTCTGCTGACCGGCTACCGTGATGAAATACCATGGTATGGCCAGCATAGTGATACCCTGCGCCAGCCCGGAAACAGAATTAGCAATGAATAGCAGCAGGATTGCTTGTTTGTTTTGCAAGGGATTGATATTTTGCCGGACTACCCGATAAACATTACCATCATGAGGCATGGAGTAGCCACCAAGGCCATGGTGCTGCCAAAGATACTGCGCTACTGCGCCTATCAGGAAAGATGTCACCAGGAAGTAAAGCAAAAGTTGCTGGACATGGGACTGCGTGGCGACGATGTAGACGAGATGATCGTATACCTCATTCAAGAGAACTTCCTCAATGAGGAGCGATTTGCACGCCAGTATGCCGGCGGGAAGTTTCGGGTAAAAAGATGGGGACGTGTTAAGATCATGGAGCAGTTGAAGATCCGCCAGCTATCGGATTACTGCATCAGGAAGGGGATGGAAGAAATCGAAGACGAAGACTATGCTGCGGCCCTCACTGAGGTAGCCGCTAAAAAATGGGCACAGCTCACCGATAGTGACCTTTTTGTGCGCAAGAACAAGTTGTCGAAATACCTGATTGCTAAAGGCTATGAACCCGACATGGTGTGGAGCCACATCCGGCAGCAATATTCCGGCAACTGAGTAGTTTTGTAAAACCATTTTGCACGTTGCTGCGTTGCGGTTGCATAAAAGCCTGATCTGATGAGTACGACTACAAATACACCGGTAATGATCTATACGGAGGCCACTCCCAATCCGGAAACCCTGAAGTTTGTGGCCAACAAATTACTGGTGGCCAATGATAGCCTGGACTTTCCCTCGCGCGAAAGTGCCGCTCCTTCGCCTCTTGCCGAAAGCCTGTTCGACTTTCCCTTTGTGCAAGGTGTTTTTCTAGCCAACAACTTTGTGACCATTACCAAGGCGGCAGATACCGAGTGGCATGAGGTAATCCCCTCGTTGCGAGAGTACCTGAAGGAATACCTGGCCGATAACCGGGAGATAGTAGCTGAATCCTACCTGAACGAACGCGCTGCCGCCAGACAACAAGGTATCTCCGGTAATGCAGAGGATATTGACACCCGCATCAGGCAATTGCTGGACAAATATGTTCGACCTGCTGTGGAGATGGATGGCGGAGCCATCATCTTCAAGAGCTTCGAGAATGGCATCGTAAAATTGCAGATGCAGGGATCTTGCAGTGGCTGCCCGTCTTCCACGGTAACCTTGAAAGCCGGTATTGAAGGATTGCTGAAGCGTATGCTCCCGGAAGTACAAAGCGTAGAGGCAGAGGAAGTATAGCCTTATTTGTTAGCTAATTGGCCACAGGCCGCATCGATGTCCTTGCCACGGCTTCTTCTCACCGTTGCCGTAACCCCCTTATTTTCCAGGTAGGCCACAAATCGTTCACGCTGCTCCTTCCCGGACTTAGTGAAGTTGGCCCCTTGAATTGGGTTGTACTCAATGATATTGATCTTGGCAGGAACCTGTTTGCACAACTCCACCAACCGCTTGGCATCCTCGATAGACTCATTGACACCATTGAACAAGATGTATTCGAAGGTGATCTTGCCTTTTGTCTGCTCGTAGAAGTAATTGAGTGCCTCCACCAATACCGGCAGGGTGTTTTGTTCGTTGATGGGCATCAGGGTGTTGCGCATCTCGTCTGTGGTAGCGTGCAGGGACAATGCCAGATTGAACCGAACCTGGTCATCACCCAACTTACGAATCATCTTGGCGATGCCGGCGGTGGATACGGTGATACGCTTAGCTGCGATGTGCAGTCCATCCGGTGAAGTCAGGCGCTCGATACCTGCCAGTACATTCTTGTAGTTAAGCAGTGGCTCGCCCATCCCCATGAATACGATGTTGGTCATCTCCCGATGCAGGTGCTGTCTGGACAGCCGATTGAGCAATACCACCTGATCGTATATCTCTGCCGGATCCAGATTGCGCTCTCGCTTCAGGAATCCGGTGGCGCAGAACTTACAGCTGAGGCTGCACCCTACCTGCGACGACACGCAAAAGGTAACCCTGTCGGGAGTTGGGATTACCACACCTTCAATCATGTGCCCATCCCACGTTCGAAACCGCACCTTGATGGTGCCATCCGTACTATGCTGCTCCAGGTCAATGGTTAGAGGCCGAATGGTAAACGTATCGGCCAGCAGGTCCCGGAACGGCTTGGACAGGTTGGTCATGCTTGCGAAATCGACTGCCGATTGCTTCCACAGCCAGTCGTACACCTGACGGGCACGGAATGGCTTTTCGCCAAGTGCCACAATCTTGTCCTGCAGCTCGGCAGGAGACAAAAGTCGTATATCAACAGGTGTAGTCATCGTGGCAAAGATAGTTCGGTAAATCGGCAGCTGCACATATACCTGATTAGACGTTAGCTATAAGATGGAAAGGCTGCAATAAGGGTCTACGGAATCCGTATGTTCCCTGATTTGTCTGCTGTAGCAACCGCTACACGGGCAATTATAATCAGGAGATCAGGCACAGGAATATCAGCAGGAAAAAGCACTCAGCAGATCTTGGGTTTTGTTACGATGCAATCATTACCTTGGCAAAAAAGTTCTCGCCATGCAAAAATTCGGCGCCTCCATTGTGTTTCCGGTTGCCGCTCCGGCGGTAGCAAATGCCGTAGTGGTTACTGACGATACCGGCAAAATTTTATCCATTGACCCGGCAACTGACCATGATCCGGCAGGCGTGCAGTGGATTGAGGGTGCGCTGATACCCGGTTTCATCAATGCACATTGCCACCTGGAGCTATCCTTCATGAAGGGACACATACCGGAACACACCGGCCTAATCGATTTTGTGAAGCAGGTAGTAGCTATACGCGATACCTTTTCCGGCGAGGAGCAGCAGGCCGCTATTGCAACAGCGGAATCTGAGATGTATGCCAATGGAATCGTTGCGGTGGGTGATATCTCCAACGACACCCGCAGCTTCTTCCGCAAGCAAATGGACTTACTGCGCTACCACACTTTCGTGGAGGTCTTTGACCTTGGACCACAGGGTACACAGCAGGCTCTTTCCGGTGGCAAAAGCACCTTGGACAACATCCCACTACCGGCAGGCCATATCGCCACCCTTACACCCCATGCGCCTTACTCCTGCACACCCGGACTTATCCGTACTGTAGCAGTAGCAAACCAAAACATCGGCTTGATGAGCATCCATTTGCAAGAGCATCCTGAGGAGAACCGCCTGTTTGAAACAGGCGACGGCGCCTGGCGCTCTTTGTTTCAGGACTGGCAGCTGGATGACTCTTGGCTACCTACAACCGGCAAGAGCTCCCTGCAGACCTTGCTGGGAAACCTGCTCCCGAAAAACAGGGCGTTGTTCATCCACAACACCTTCACCTCCGCAGAAGACATTGCCGCTGCCAATAGCTACCTGCAGGAAGTACACTTCGGCTTCTGCCCGCGGGCTAACCTATACATCGAGAACCGGCTTCCCGATTATCAGCTATTCCGGGATGCCGGTGTCAACTGTGTAATCGGCACAGACAGCCTGGCCTCCAACCACAGCCTGTCGATATGGGAGGAGATGAAGGTAATCCATCACCACGAACCTACTATCCCATTTGAGGAGCTGCTGCGCTGGGGCACGTTGAATGGCGCCCAATGCCTTCGGTTCGACGATACCATGGGTAGTCTGGTAGCCGGCAAGCGGCCCGGAATTGTAGCGCTGCACGGCTGGAGGGCAGATAATCCATTCTCACCACACATACAGGTGCAGCGACTCATCTAAATTGGGTTGCACAACCACACTACCCACTTTGCTCGACAGACCAATCAGGCGGGGTATGTCTCACCCAGCCCGTGACAACCTGCGTGTCCCGACAGCTTATTGGACTGCCAACGGTCGTACCAATTCGCCGGCATCACCTGTTACCCGAACCAGGTACATGCCTGTTGCCAGATTGCTGACCGGTATGGTATGGGTGATAGGTCCTTGTACATAACCCAGCATATGGGCATACACCACCTGACCTTGCAGGTTCATTACCTGTACCGTCCAATCAGCGGTTGCATGAAGGGTCAGCTGCAGGTGTGCCGAAGCTGTAGCCGGGTTAGGGAACAACTGCAGATCGCTGAACAGCTCTTGATTCTCCACCCCTGTAGGCCATACCGTAATGTTCTGCGTAAGCGTATCGGCACCACATTCATTGCTTACGATAAGCGTAACCGTGTAATTGCCCCCTGCAGCATATAAGTGCTGTGGGTTTTGCACGGTAGATCCGTTGCCATCACCAAACAACCACAGGTAAGTATCTCCTGCACCGCCGGTAGCCTGGAACTCGATCAATGATATACTGGTGATGTTGTAGTAGTTGAAAGCCGCCACCGGCGTTTCTTTGAAGTCGACTGTTACCGTGTCTGACTTCACACATCCATTCAAGTCATCAACGCTTACCCAGTAAGTACCGGGGCTTCTGATCTCCCTCACTTGCTGGAAGAACCCATTTTCCCATTGATGTTTCTTACCCGGGTTGCCGGCATCAAGTATCAAGGAATCTACATCACAGGCCACCTGATAATCCGGACCGAGGTCTACATTCGGCCCCGGATTGAGGGTAACCCGCACGGAATCTACGTTGTACAGCCCGTTGTTGGTTACCGTTACATAATACGTACCAATGTTGGGGCTACTACCGGTGTTTACCAGTCTGATTTCCGGTGTGGTAGCGCCGGTAGACCACTGATAGGTAGCTCCGGGCACATTGGCGGCCAATTCTACGAAGCCACAGTCGGTGATGGGTGCTCCCAGATCTACAGTAGGCAATTCGCCTAATCGAAGGTCATCAATCGCAATATCGGAAGTAGGTCCGCCGATGACTGCCCTGATGCGTATGCGCACGGTGCCAAGACCTTTGTAGCTATTAAACCGCACTGCTGCAGTTTTCCAGTTATTACCCTGATCACCGGAAACAGACCACACACTGGGGATTACCAGCGCATCACGCACCACATCGATATGCAACGAACCGATGGTGGGACCGGTTAGGTGGTAGGCAAAGTTGATGCCCGGGTTCTGCATAGTTGTCAGGTCGATGCAGGGTGACAGGAGATGCACCTCAGTGCCTACACCATTGCAAGGTGCATCTGACTCCACATATAGGTATTTGCCAGAAATCGTACCCGGCAGGTAGTCAAACACCGGACCTGTGCCTCCACTAGGTGTTGCACCGAAGTTCACGTTCCACTGACCTCCGTCATTCTCGGCCTGCGACCAGCCGTTCATGGGTATAGCACCGGTAGACTGGCAGCTTGGTGTGGTTGACACAGGACCCCAGCTCTCAAAATCATCGAAAATCGGTAGTGCAGGTGCCAAATTGTTCACCACGGTAGCGGTGAGGACATCATTATCGGTATTGCCATCACCGAGGAGGATGACCTTTATATCGAACTTATAGGAGCCACCTGATGACAGATTGAATTTGGTAGTGCTGCGATAAGAGATCGTATCGCGGAAATTCATGACTTTGCTGATGATGAAGTTTTCCGTAACCGGTGCTGCACCATTCAGGCTGATGGCTATCTGGGCTACTGTGCCCGGGGTTATCACATTGTTGCCGAGCGATTGCAGTAAACCCACTACCTGCTCCTGCGTAGAAAGGTCACAACCTGACACAGGAGCGGTCAATCCTGCTACGCTCATATCTACCGGCAAAGGCACTACTTCATCGGCTCCCATATCCGGGAAGTTGGGATCCCTTGGATCACCATCAATATCGGTAAGGATGCCTGCGGGCGTGCCAAAACCATTTAATAATGGGGTGATGTACAGATTCCTGCTGTTGGAATAGCCCGGATTTATACTGATAGAGTTGAGTTCTACTTTAGCGCCACCCTGTAATGCCACCAGATTGGCATAATCGTTGGGCGTATAGTAGGCCAATACCGTGCCGGTTCCAAATAAATCGTTGTAGTCTAGTGCGGTGATTGATGAGCTGGAGACATAGGAACTGTATCCCCCACCCGTATTCACGAAGATGTTGTTCTTCACCTCACTGCCGGTGGTGGAACTTGTCCAGTACAGCGCTCTGCCGGAAGTAGGGCTTGTACAGGTGATGCTCACACTATTATGAACGACCCGGATGTTTGATGTCGTTGAGGCAATGTAGATACCATAGGCAGTACCGACTCCCCCTACATGCACAAAGTTGTTGGCTATCAGGCCGGGTGTAGCTGTTGGATTCGATGAGCTACTTACATAAATACCATAGTTACCCGTGTTGGCATCAATCCTGTTGTTGAGGAATTGGAGTCCTCCATCGCACGTGAAGCAGTTGATACCCTGGTAGAAGTCATAGTTACTACCATACGTGTTACTGTACATGATATTACCGGTGACTTCAGCACGTTGAACAGCAAAGAAGTAGGCACCTCTGTAGTAACACTCTATGTTGTTGTTGTCCAGGCTAACCCGATTAATAGGAGAGGACGCAGACAATCCCCTCAGGTAGGTGCCATACGAGCCCCCACCAATGTAGTTATTCCTGATGATGAGTTCTTCGGCTATTATGTCATTGGCATAAAACAGGGAGGCGTTGCTGGACGTGGACGTACCAAATATTCCCCGGATATCACAGTCTTCTACCACAACGTTAGAACATCCGTTTTCATAGGCAAAAGCAACGCCAAATGTGTTTCCTGTGGATCTGATAGACAGATGTCGGAAGGTTACATACTTTGCGCCCCGAAAGTCCACCACATAGTTGGAGGCAGTACTTGAGGCGGCAAAAGTGATGGTTGTGCTATCTGCCTGTTGCGCCAGCGACTGAAAAGTGATCGTGTTTGTGCTGCTTGCTCCCGGTATAGAACCGATAGCTATCTGCTCATTGTAGGTGCCTGATAGGATGTTGAAGACCACCGGTCCGCAAACCCCGTTGGCAGCAATATCATCTACTGCAGCCTGAATGGTGGGATAGGTTCCTGACGTGCCGACGGTAAACGTGCCGGCCAATGCTGCCTTCAATGCTGGAATACTAAGCGTATCATTTTGCGGGTTGGCATCGGCCACGCCATTGGGCAGTGTAGACCATGCCTGCAGGTTGTATGAAACACCGGGGGCAAAGTTCTTACTGCCGAGCAGTAACTGTACTGACGTGTTGCCTGATCCCCCTACTGTGTCCAGCAGTCCATTGAAAACGAATGGTGTCTGCGGTACGCCGTCGAATGTCCACTGCACTACAGCGGAGGTCACCTGATTGGTGCCTGAGTTTGACAAGGTTACCCGGATATCTTCCTGGCCGCTGCAAAAGTTTACCGGTGACACCAGTCCACTAACACGGATATCATTGGGCACTGTAACAAAGGGGTAGTCCAGTTCCACTTGTGCACAATTGCCGGCACTACACACGCCTGAGTTCACCTGAGACGAAGCATCGGCTACAAAGGTGATGGTGCCATCTGCGCCCCAAACCAACAGAGAATCGAGAGGTACGGTAAATGAGATGGTAGCTGAGTCGCATTGCGACATGGATGGTGAAGTGCCAATCAGACCCCCGGTTTCAGAAAACAATTCAAAAAACTCCGTTGTAAGATCCAGGTCACCTCCGGTTTTGAAGCGGATAGTGCCATTGCCTGCCGGATTGGGCACATTCGTCAGCGTCAGCACCACGGTATCACCGGTATTGGGTGCGCACCTTCTTTGTGTAATGCCATTATATATTTGAGCAACGGCATCTACGCCCCCTACAACCAGCAGTAGAGCAGTAAGTATGATTGAAAGTCTGTTCATGTCAATCAATAAGAGTTATCTATTGTTTTACAAATGGCAGTACCAATAGCTTGTCATCACCGATAATGCGCACCTGATACAAGCCAACGGCCCAGTTGTCCAGTGAAACCGGCAGCTGATCAGCAAAACCGGCATTCCATTGTTGGCGCCATACTAACCTGCCCTGCAGATCGATTATTTCAACCTGTACTGCTTGTCCCATCCATTCGCCGGCGGCTGTGAGCACCACCGTTTGGGTAGCCGGATTCGGCGATAGCGTAACCATGGATGTCTCCACCGGACTGCCGATTCCTACAGGGAAGATTGATATGGACTGCTGTAGGGTATCGCTACCACAAGCATTGGTCGCAATCAGCATCACCTGGAAGGTGCCTGCTCCCGGATAGAAGTGTGTAGGTTCAAACTGGTTGGAGAAATAGCCATTTCCAAACTGCCATTCATAGGTTGTGCCATGCTGTGATGTGTTGGTAAATGATACCACACTCGGATTCTGCGGATCCTTGGCAAGGGTAAATCCTGCCACCGGAGAGTCTTCCAGCTGCACGGTGATGGTATCAGTCTTAGCACATCCTGCCCGCGTAACCTCCACATAATAGATGCCATCAGCAGTAACAGGCCTGGTTTGATCAGTAGAGCCATTGTCCCAGCGGAATACAGACCCGCTGTTGCCGGCATCCAACACCAACGGAGACACATCACAATACAAACCGTCAGCACCCAGATCCACTACCGGACCGGGAGCCACAATTACGATCGCCGTATCTGCTGCATATAGGCCATATTGATTCTCTGCATATACGGTAACCCGGGTTACCACTGTATCAACTCCACCTGAGACCTTGGCAAAGCGGGTTGTTTGACCGGTGGACCAGATGTAGCTCAGTCCCGGCACACCACCATCGATCACTACCTCGCCACAGCCATAGATGGTATCGGGGATAGACAGGAAAGGAGCATCACCTATGGCGATGTTATCGAAAGCGAAGCCATCATCCTGTACGGATGTTTCAGCGCCAAAGTGAACACGGAAGAGCACAGATGGCTGTCCGGCCAGCAAAGGCATGTTCAACTTGGCACTTCTCCAGAACTGCGAGCCTGTAGTACCCGTGCCTGTCCAGCCTACCTGCTGACCGCCCGGCGCACCGTTGATCGTATTATCATTGTACCAGTTGATTCCTTGCCCCTGCGAACCCAACAAACTCCAGGTAACACCTCCGTCAATGGAGTACAGGATAGCAGCACCATCAAAGCTGTTTTCTGCATCCCACCATACATCCAATGCTATCTGGGGATTCAGTACGGTAGAGAAGTCGAAACAAGGACCGCCCACAAAAGAATTTTCGCTGTTGTTGTACAAACCCGTCAGGTTGGTAACCCAGGCATTATCGCCTTTGATAGCCTGGTTGATTACTGTGCCTGCAGGCTTGCCCAGCCCCCACGTACTGAGGGTTCCTTCGGCTATCCAACCACCGCTGCCCGACTCGAAATCCTCAAAGTACGGGTATGTGGTTATGTTCGGGATATGTGTGATAAAGGTTGTAAATGTGTCGTTGGTAACATCATTATCAGTTGGATAATCGGTCCATGCCTTGATGATGTAATCACCCGGTAGTCCCAGGTCAGCCACATTGAAGAATTCATAGGCGAAGGTGTCCAATGGAGGCACCACCTTGGTGATGACAGCCAGCTCGGAGAATGAAGGTCCATTGTTTACCCGGAATCCGACCGGCACGATGTCGCCGGGTCGCAGGGTATCGAATCCTGTATGGATGAACTGGATTTCTACGGTTTCAATATCGCTAAGGCCGCAACCAGACTGTGGCTGAGCGGCAGCAATCACACCGGTATTGATCGGTGGCAGGTCATACACTTTTACATCGTCGAGTCCGAGGTCGCCTACGGTGGTGGTGCCGATCTCACGAGCCCGGAACCGCACTTTCACGATCTTTCCGGCATATGGTGTCAGGTCTGCCCGGTTGAACGTCCATCCCGCAGTCGCTGCAGTCAATGGATTGATGATGTTTTCAATCCACTCGCCATCCACCAGCAGGTCAATATGCAAGGTGATAGAAGCATTCGCTAAATAATGCTGGAATTCCAGTGTAGGTCTGGCCATGCTGCCAAGATCGAAACAGGGCGAGAGGTAGTTGATGGGGTCTGAGTTGGGTGATGAATTGTCTACATAGGCAAAGAATCCGGTGCCTTGCACATCGCCTGAAATACCGTCGGCATTTTCACCGAATACCCATTCTTCGTTGTTATCAAATGGATCATTGAGCCAGCCGGTAAGGGTAGTTCCCTGGTCAATATTAAAGTTTTGCAGGTATGGGAAAGTACTCACCCCCCTGTCTACATACACAAAGTGATTGCTGACTGTGTCGTTGGAAGGATTCTGGTCAGCCGGATTCAGCCACGTCTTGAAGGAGTAGATAGCCGGCACATTAATCAGCACCTTCTTGCTGAATGTGTAGAAGAGTGTATCTCCGGGCAATACAGTAGCGGTAACGGTTTCGTTGGCCACCTGGATTGCAAATATCTGGAATGCCACCTTGAATCCGGCTTGTGGCGCTGTTCCATTATTAAGGATCATCACTGTCACGATCGTGGAGTCGAATGCATCGCATCCCAGCTGATTGGGTGATGCGAAGCCCAGCATGGCCAGATCATTGGCAATGGGGTCGTATTCGTCCGCGCCGATGTCCGGTGTAACCGGATTCCTGAATTCACCGTCGATGTCTGTGGTAATGCCGGGGAGCGGAAGCCCTTTGTCATTCATGGCGCCGGCAGTAGCATGCAGGTCGGTTGCCGAAAAGAAGCCCGGATCCACGGACAAGGAGTTCTGATCCTTGCCGGATGTTGCCTGTAAGGCACTCAGGCTGGTCTGATTCGTACTGTTCCAGTAGGCCAGCACACTGCCCGTGCTGTACAAGCAATTATGAGAGGCCACGTCTACAGCACCGGATGTGCTGGTGGTAAAATAATAAGTAAATCCTCCGCCTGTATTGGCCATCACGTTATTGATGACGGAAATACCCACCGTGTTGGCAGAAGCCGCCTG
>CAYYHM010000052.1:0-7212 GCA_964471795.1 uncultured Chitinophagales bacterium
GGACAGTTCCTGTATACCACCGACGAGCGGAGCAATGCCCCTGTGGCAGGATATAACGTGAGTGACTTGAGCAACATCGAGTTCACTGATCAGTTTCTGAGCAATGCCGGCAGTGGCGTAATTCCCCACAACACCTTTGTAGTGGGCGACTTCCTCACCACGGCACATTACCGAGATGGACTCACAGTAGTAGATGCATCCGATCCCTACAACATGATTCAGACGGGCTGGTATGACTCATCACCCCTCAGTGGTGATGGATTCAACGGTGCCTGGGGTGTGTATCCTTACCTTCCCAGTGGCAACATCCTGATCACGGATATCGAGCAAGGCTTGTTTGTGGTTCAACCCCAATATACCTACGCTGCCAGAGTAGAGGGCACGGTAACTGACAGTATTACCACGGCTCCCCTCCCGGCTGCCACCGTAGAAATCATCAGCAAAACAGGTACTGCCACCACTACCAATCTGCTGGGTCGGTATAAAACAGGTATCGCTGATAGTGGGACCTATGACATACTGGTAACCAGCCCCGGCTATTACGCCAAAACCATAACCGGCGTGCCACTCAGCAATGGCATTACCACCACACTGGACGTACCACTGGTGCCTGTACCTACCTATCCCGTTACAGGGCAAGTGGTTGACTTGTACACCGGAATGGGTTTACCGCTGGCACAAGTGGCTGTACCTGCCGGCGATAGTACCTTCTTAACAGCTGCAGATGCTAATGGATTCTTTACGCTGCCGGGTGTATACGAGGGCAGCTACACATTGCTGGCCGGACATTGGGGTCACGTAACACGGCAAATGCCTGTTACTGTGGATGCCAGCACAGATACTTTATTGGTAAAACTGAAGCCTGGTGTATATGATGATTTTGTGTTTGACATGGGCTGGCGCGTCTCCGGAACAGCTACCACCGGCAAGTGGGAACGTGGTGAGCCCAACGGCACACGGTTGAATCAGTTCACGGTGGTGCAGGCAGATGCAGATGTGATGAATGATTTCGGCGATCAGGCATATGTAACAGGCAACCGGGGCGTAACTTCCAGTGATGACGACATCGACAACGGCAGCACCTTCCTCGCCTCTCCGGCATTTGACGGCACCATGCTGAAAGATCCTGCCATCACCGGCTATTACTGGTTTACCAGCATCCTCGGCCAAGGCACACCCAACGATTCGTTGCACTGTGTGATTGACAATGGCACACAGCAAGCACGCGTACTGATGGCATGGCCCGGCATGTCCAATGCTGCAACATGGACACCTTTCTCCATCCGCATAGCCGACCATATTACTCCAACAGCCACCATGCGCGTGACCTTTGAAGCCTGGGATCGGTCGCCCGGCCATGTGGTAGAGGCTGCCATCGACAAGTTTGCAGTTGTGCCGGCCGATGGAAGGCCGGAGGCTGCCCTCGACCGCTACCCTACTGCAGGTTGTGCACCACTGCTGATAACGCTGGAGGATTACTCTTCCGGTGAAGTCAACTCGGTGGAATGGCTACTACCGGGCAGCGATTCACCCACAGCAAGTGGCACTTTTGTTCAAGCAACCTACGCCACTCCTGGCAGCTACGATATAACCTTGATCGCCCTTGGCACAAACGGCAACGATACACTTACCATTACCAATGCGGTAGAGGTGTTTGAAGGGCCGGCACTAACATTGGATGCCAATGATGATAACGGCTCAGGAAGCGGAGCCGCCTGGGTAACTGCAACCGGAACACCACCCTTTACCTACGCCTGGAATGATGCAGCCGGACAAACCACAGATACGGCCACCAACCTGCAGGCAGGCATGTATGTCGTAACAGTGACCGATGGCAATGGTTGCCAATCAACCGATAGTGTAGCGGTTCAGCTGGTAAATCTGGTGGTAACTCCCGCCATGGGAATTGAATTGTATCCCAATCCACATACCGAGCAGCTATCCATACTGGTTTCCGGTGACCAATCTGTTTTTGTTCAGCTAGTAGATATGCAGGGCAGGCTCATCCTGTCTGATCGTGTGTATGGTGCAGGAGTACATGCATGGCCGGCACATTGGCCTGCCGGCATGTATCAGCTAATCGTACAACAGGGTGAACACCGGCAGGTTATCCCTGTTATCAGACTTTGATGAGGTATGTACTGACCATCCTTCTATTTACTGTGGTGCCGGCAGCTGCACAGCATATCTCGCTGTTGCACCAACTACCCTACAATGACGTCCTGAACGATATCTGGGGCTACACTGATCCTGCCGGCAGGGAATATGCGCTTGTGGGATTGGTAAATGGTGTCAGTATTGTAGATCTGGGTACAGTAAATGATGCACCTGTTGAGCTTTTCCGGATTCCGGGGCCATCCTCCATCTGGCGTGACTTGAAAGCATGGGATGGGTTTGCTTATGTGGTGAATGAAACCGACAGTGGATTGCTGGTGATAGACCTGCGGCAATTGCCTGCCGACATGTCGTATCAATATGTGCAGGACTTTGACAATCAACAGTTGACTACAGCACACAACCTGTATATCGACGAGAAAGGCATCGGTTACTTGTTCGGCGCCAACCTGGAGAACGGTGGTGCCATGATGATTGACCTAACGACTACTGACCGATTTGCCCCTACCTTGCTCGGATACTACAAGGATGGATACATACACGATGGATATGTGCGGGGCGACACACTGTGGGCCGCCGAGATCTACAATGGTTTCATCAGTGTAGTAGATGTTCGGGACAAAGCAATACCCCGTGTTATGGCTACGTTCGATACACCCGACCGATTTGCCCACAACTGCTGGTTGAGCGATGACGGGCAATATCTCATCACCACCGACGAGAGGGCTAACGGCAGCATAGGTATCTATGATGTCTCCGATTTGTCGGACATTACTCGCACCGATACCTACCTGAGGGATCGGGGAAGCGGTTTGATTCCGCATAACACTTACTGGTTGGGAGATTATATCGTTACCAGCTATTACCGACAAGGTGTTACCATCGTAGAAGCTACGGTGACGGATAATCTGGTAGAAACCGGTTGGTACGATACTTCTCCGTTCAGTGCCGCTCGGGGATTCGAGGGATGCTGGGGTGTGTATCCTTACCTGCCAAGTGGGAGAATCATCGCCAGCGACCGTGAGCAGGGTCTTTTTGTATTGACACCCACCTTTACACGCGCTGCCAGGCTGACAGGCATGGTCAGTGATCAGCAAGGACAACCACTCCCGGGCGCCATCGTAACCGTGGAATCCACACCCGGATTCGACCAGACAGACTTCACTGGTACATTTGCCACCGGAGCAGCCAAGACCGGCATGTACAACATCCGCGTATATCGGGAAGGCTGCAATTCCATTACAATACCCAATATTTCCTTGTTTGAAGACTCTACTGTGTACCTACCGATAACCTATGCCTGCACCCCTGTGGGCATTGCTACTAAGCAGCCGCCAACTATGGTGGCATGGCAAGGAGACTGCCTGTGGTTGAGAACACAAGATGTATACGATAGGGTGATGATTACGGATGTGCAAGGACGTCTCCTATTGCAAACGACTTATGACAGTGAACACCCTGACTGCATTCCCGCTCCACTGCCCGCAGGAACGTATGTAGTGACAGTGCAAAAAGATGGCCGAAGCCACAGCGTAAGCACCATAAAACCCTGACTTGCTGCATGGTATGGCGTACAGCCTGTAACCCTTGCCAATGTTGGATTCTGCAGAGCCATCTCTCCCTGAACTTTCCTTAAATAATTCCTTATATTTGCCGACTGATTTTAGACTACCCATATCTATTCAAAACCCGTATCAATGCAAGGCAAAGGAATTGTCCGGTTTTTTGCGATAGCGCTTATCATTGTCACTCTTTTCCAGTTGTCCTTCACACTGAAGACCTATCTGGTAGAGAAGGAGGCAAAAGCCTATGCGCAAACTGTGGCCGATGCGCAGGAGCCACGTTTGGCTGATCTGAAAGAAAGAGATGCCATCGCCTATTACGACACGTTGAACACGATTCGTAAGTTCAATGAACAGCGTTACTTAGACTCCATCTCCAACGAGAACGTCTACAACCTGCTGCTCGCCAAGTACACCTATGACCAAATCAAGGACAACCAGCTCAGTCTGGGTCTTGATCTCCAGGGTGGTATGAGTGTGATCATGCAGGTATCTGTAGAAGAACTACTCACCAATCTGGCAGGTAACAACAAGTCAGACAAGGACTTTCAACAGGCCCTCAAACTCGCTCGTGAGCGGGAAAGAGAAACGGATGATGACTACCTGACGCTCTTCCTCGCTGCCTATGCAGAGGTCACCAACAATGGTCGATTGGCTGCTGTTTTCGCTACTCGCCAGAATCAGGGGCTCATCGAACCGGATTATGACAACGAGCGGATCACACAGATTCTCGTAACGGAAACCAGCGATGCGATTAATCGTACCTTCGAGATCCTTAATACACGTATCGACCAGTTTGGTGTGGCCTCGCCTACCATCAGCAAGGTAGACAACAGCGACCGCATCTTTATCGAATTGCCCGGTGTAAGCAACCCGACTCGTGTACGCAAGCTCCTGCAGGCAGCTGCTAAGCTGGAATTCTGGGAAACCTTCAAAGCGGAGCAGGTAGCACAGGCCCTGATCGATGCAGACAACATCATCCGCGAACTGGAAAGCATCAGTGATTTCGAGGCTGAACTGTCCGCTACCACTGACGAGACTACTGAAGAGGCCGCTACAGAAGTGCTAGCCGGCAATGAGGAAGTAGCTGTGGCTGAGGAAGAGTCGCAAGAGATGACTATGGAAGAGCTGATTGCTGAGGATGTACCTGCTACCGATACATCATCCGTTTTCGGTGAGGAGATGGATCCTCTCAAGCAGAATCCACTGTTGTACCGGATGCGTTTCAATGAGGGCATGTTCGGCACTCCGATCATCGGTAGTGTAGCGCCTAAGGACACATCTATTGTGAATGCCTACCTGAACAATCCGGATGTTACCGCCGCTTTCCCGGCCGAACTCAAGATATTGTGGAGTGCCAAGCCGGATGCCGAAGGCTACTATACATTGTATGCCATCAAGAAGAATCCTTTGGATGATGAGGCTGCGCTGGGTGGCGACGTGATTACCGATGCCAGCCAGGAATTCGATGACCTGAGCCGTCCAAACATCTCCATGGTGATGAACTCCGAAGGTGCTGCCAACTGGGCACGCATCACGGCTGCCAACGTTGGCAAGGAAATCGCCATTGTACTGGATAACCTCGTGTATTCTGCGCCTACCGTAAACGGTGAAATCCGTGGTGGCCGCTCTGAGATTACTGGTAGCTTCACTATTGCAGAGGCGAAAGACCTCGCTAACAAGTTGAAGAGTGGTAAACTGCCTGCACCTGCTCGCATTGTTCAGGAGTCCATCGTTGGACCAACCTTGGGTGCTGAGTCTATCCGTGCCGGCGTGTTGTCCATGGTAGCCGGTCTGGTGGCTGTATTGCTGTTCATGATCTTCTACTACACCGGGGCAGGTGTGGTGGCCAACATCGCTCTGGTGTTGAACATCTTCTACATATTCGGACTGCTGGCTTCATTGGGCGCTACGTTGACATTGCCAGGTATTGCAGGTATCGTACTGACCATTGGTATGGCTGTGGATGCGAACGTGATCATCTTCGAACGTATACGTGAAGAAATCCTGTCCGGAAAAGGAATCAGACTGGCACTCATCGATGGCTTCAAGCATTCCTATTCTGCTATTATTGATGCCAACGTAACTACGCTTATCACGGCATTCATCCTGTTCTATTTCGGTCTTGGTCCGGTAAAAGGATTTGCCACCGTGTTGATCATTGGTATCCTGTCATCGCTGTTCACCGCTGTACTGATTAGCCGTGTCATCTTTGATTGGTGGATGAACAAAGACCGAAACATGTCCTTTGGCAGCAAAGCTACCATCAAGGTGCTTAGCCATGTCAACTATGACTGGATCAGTAAGCGTAAGACTGCCTACATCATCTCCGGCGCCATCATTCTGGCCGGTATCGGATCATTCTTTGTGCGTGGATTCGAGTTGGGTGTAGACTTCAAAGGAGGACGCAGCTACCATGTCCGTTTTGAGCAGCCTGTAAGCTCTCAGGAAGTCCGCGATCAGCTATCCGAGGTATTCGGTGCTACGCCAATTGTGAAGAATGTAGGTGCTTCCAATGAGCTGAAGATCACTACTGCCTACATGATCGATTCTGTTGGCGCTGAGATTGACTCAATTGTAGAGACAACCATGATGAAGGGTCTGGCAAACTTCCTGCCGCAAGATCGTGCCGTGAGCTATCAGGAGTTCAATGAGCGTTTCGTATTGGAATCCATTACGGTACAGCCTACCATTGCTGATGATATCAAGAACCGTGCTATTGTGGCCACACTCGTAGCGTTGATCGGTATCTTCCTCTACATCTTGCTCCGATTCAAGAAGTGGCAGTTCTCCGCAGGTGCACTGGCCGCTTTGGCGCATGACGTGCTGATTGTGATGGGTGCCTACTCGCTCCTACACGGCATCTTGCCGTTCTCCATGGAGATTGATCAGCCATTCATTGCCGCTATCCTGACGGTGATTGGTTATTCCATCAACGATACCGTGATTGTGTTTGACCGGGTACGGGAAGAGCTTGGCCTACATGCCAAGAAAGGACTCATTGGCAATGCCAACCACGCCATCAATATGACGCTAAGCCGTACAGTGATGACCTCAGGAACTACCTTGTTGGTATTGCTGGTGCTCTTCCTGTTTGGCGGCGAGGCTATCCGTGGTTTCTCCTTCGCTATCCTGTTGGGTATCCTGGTGGGAACCTACTCTTCCATCTTCATAGCCACACCGGTTATGATTGACCTGAGCAAGAAAGAACTCGAGAAGGCATAAGCCTCATATTACTACCTTAAGAAAGCCCTTCATAGCGATATGAGGGGCTTTTTTTTGGGGTACAAGGTTCGGAGTAAATAGTCCTGAATACTTGGTACGAGGTACTGATGCTGTAGCCGCAACTACTGGAAAGCCCTGTGGTATTTAGTTTCTTATGATTTCCCTTTTTTGCTCAACTCCGCAAACTTTTTTTCCAGAAGATCCCCTTTTAGTCGATTTTCCATCTCCTTCTCCGCTAGCATCTCTTTGAGGAGACGGTTCTCCTTTTCCAACCTCTTCAGCTCTGCTTCGATGTTCATCTGGCGGCCAT
>CAYYHM010000052.1:7312-10751 GCA_964471795.1 uncultured Chitinophagales bacterium
CGGTTCTCCTTTTCCAACCTCTTCAGCTCTGCTTCGATGTTCATCTGGCGGCCATTATTAGTCCAAACTTCCAGGGGGCTGAGTCAGTTAGTATTGGGTATTGTAGCCTTAGTACAGGGCACCAAATGTGCTCCCAGTCTGCCCTACTTCCCTTCTGCCCTATTTCCCTGCTACCCTTCCTAGCAGTTTACCTGCCGATAGGAAGGCAGGCAAGCCTTCTGCCCTCCTTCCCTTTTTCCCTGCCTACCGGCAGGCAGGCCTTCTCCCCTTTTCCCTGCCTACCGGGTTACCTGCCATGCTTTTTATCCATTCAATCCATTACTCCTTCAATCTCTACCTACTACAGCCAAGCACTCCCCAATTTTCTAATTATCTAATTTTCTAATTATCTAATTATCCTACCTACTTATTACCACTGGTTGAGTATGCACTTCGCCACCGACAGCCAAACGGAGATGGTACAATCCCGCTGAGAGTTGTTGTACGGGAACCATCACATTCAGCTGGTCGCTAAAGGTCTTCTGCGACCACATCAGGCGGCCTGTCCCATCCAATAGTTCCAGGGAAACATCGTCCGAGATTGACCAATAAGCCTGCACGTGTATGGCATGGCTTGCCGGATTGGGATACACTGTCCATTGCAGACCATCAGTTGTTGCCATACCGGTGCAAGTAACTACCTCCACAAATATAGTGTCTGATGCCTCACAGCCATTAATGGATGTGCCAATCACAATAATCTGCTGAGAGGAAACTGCCGAAAAGGTGATACTCAACCCTTGATCACCTGTACTCCAGCTAAAGATGCTTGCACCGGAAGCAGTTAATGTTACCTGCTCATCGCGGCAAACCACTATGGAATCGCCTTCAGTGATAGTCGTTGTCGGCAAGGGCAACACTGTAACCGTTGAGGATAGTGTATCAGCGCATGGCCCGGTACTAATGACACAAGTAAATGTTGTAGTGCTGGACGGTTGTACCTGAATAGAGGCCGATTGTCCACCTGTGCCCGGTGCAGGCGTCCAGGCATATGCCAATCCCCCACCAGCCTGCAAGGTAGCTGTCTCTCCCAGGCAAATGCTTTGATCGCCGGAGATTGTCCCCACTAAATCATCCAGTAAGCCCACCAGCGCCGAGTCTACCTTCGTACAATTGCGAGCATCTGTGGTGGTAACATAATACATGCCGGTAGACAATCCATTGATGAAATCACCCGACTGTCCATTGCTCCACTGATGGACCAAAGGTGCTGCACCGCCCGATGCTGACAGGACGATAGAACCGTTGTTATTTATGCAGCTGGCCGGTTGCGGATTCAAACCCACTGTGATGGCTGGCAATGCCCCTATAGTGACTTGTGCCGACTGCAGGCATTGGTTGCCATCCGTTACCGTCACCGAGTAAGTGCCGGCACTAAGACCCGTAACCGGATTGCCGCTAGTGCCATTACTCCATTGATAGGTATACGGAGCCGTACCACCGACAACTGTAGCCGTGGCGCTGCCATCATTGCCACTGCAACCAACCTGCGAGCCGGATACCTGTATTCGGATTGAGTCCGGTTGATTGATGACCACGTTGACCACGGTTGTACAACTCCTGTCATCTGTCACAGTGACATCGTATGAGCCTGCCGGTAGGTTGGTGCGTGTCGGACCTATAATTCCTCCCGGCCAGCTATAGGTATAAGGGGGCGTTCCTTGCGTTGCCTGCACGGTAGCAGCGCCATTGGCCGCACCAAAGCAAGACACATCTGTCGTATTGGCAACCGTACCCGCTGGCCCATTGGATGATCCTACATTGGCAATACCTACGTCGGTACAACCCTTGGCATCGGTCAGGTACAGGAAGTAGCTGCCTGCTGCCAGGTTGGTAGCAGTAGGTCCGGTCTGATAGCCCGTATTGGCATCCCACTCATACGTGTAGGGACCGGTTCCTCCAGTAACAATGGCTGTAGCAGACCCATTGGCCAGTCCACATCCTGCCGGCACAGTAGCGAATGAATCTACTGCCGGAATAGTGTTCACCTCAATCAGGTCGATTGCCAGTGTGTCATCTTGTGCCGCACAGGCACCGTTGGCCAGCAAATACACGGAATGCACACCGGCAGTGTCATACGTTACCGTTACAGAATCGCCGAAGGCAAGGTAAGGGGTACCTCCCTCAAATACCCACACATAGCTATTGCCCGGTTGAGTACCAGCCGCAAAGGTGATGGCTTCTCCCTGGCATACCTGCTGCGAGGCGGCGGTAAAGGTAGCCGTAGGCAATGTCTGCGTAACAAGTGGCGATACAAACATCGACACGCTGAATGGAGCACCATTGAACTGATACACACTATCCATCGGATGCCAGCTATTGTCGCCCCATTGCTCCCAGGCCAAGCCGCGCGGACTGCTGCCTGAGGTGTTGCTCACCAAACCCAGTGAATCATTGGCGGTAAAGTTGTTCATCTTGAAGCCCAGGTAGAAGTTGCCGGTGATGGTAACCGGATCGAAGGTCACCTGCACCAGACTGTTGTTGGCAACAATAGCCTGTATATTGGCCAGATCCACCACCACACTATCGAGGATGTTGCCGGGCTCTCCACCCTGCCCCTGATTATCCCAAACGGCAAAGGTGACACTCGCATTAGAGTTAGCAGCCTTCTTGGCACGGGCAAAGTAGAAGATCCCACCGGTAATGTATTGGTAGGGCTGATAGTTATTGAAATATTGCGCTTTGCTGATGTCCAGCAGATTGGTGTTCCACCCGATGATGGGCTCACCGCCCAGTGTGTACAGGGTAAGCTGACCGGGTGGTGGAAAGTTGAGGGTGTCGCAACTTGGTGCCGGAATAACGGTTATGTAGGCCGTCTTCACCTCCTGATCGCTGCCATTGGCATTGGAGGCTGTCAACACCACTGCATAGTTGCCAGGCGTGTTGTAGCGCACTACCGGGTTCTGTGTTGTGGAAGTAGCCGGAAATCCACCTTGGAATTGCCAGTTCCACTGTGTGGGATTGCCGGTGCTCAGGTCCTCGAAGCGTACCGTACCCCCTGCATACACTACTAGTGGATTAGCCGTAAAGTCGGCAACAGGAGCTACATTGGGATTACAGACGATGGACGTCAGCAGCGACAAACGACGAGGAGAGTTCTCCAGTACCGTCCGCATCCGAGACTTCTGATTCTCGGTAAACAAGTTGAAACAGGCATCATTGGAGTAATCCATATAGTTCTCCACCATATCGTCAGTACCGCACGACACTTCATTGGTAGCACAGCCATAGTTGGGCGCATCGGACAACGGTGTGTCATTACAGAAATCATCGACCCCACAGCCGCCATCACCCCAAATGTGCCGCAACCCCAACCAGTGGCCTACCTCATGCGTGGCGGTTCTTCCCAGGTTATACGGAGCAGCCAGCTGCGGGAAGTTGCCTCGACCAAAGTACCGGT
>CAYYHM010000052.1:10851-12581 GCA_964471795.1 uncultured Chitinophagales bacterium
CCCAGGTTATACGGAGCAGCCAGCTGCGGGAAGTTGCCTCGACCAAAGTACCGGTATCCTACCACTATGCCATCCGTGTTGGCACTACCGGAGGATGGCATGCCGGGAAGCCCACTCTGCGTGGGGAACTGTGCATATCCCAGTATTCCCCCGGAAATATCAACCACCCAGATATTGAAATAGCGTGTCGGATCCCAGATGGTGGCCGGCTTGATCACATTGTCAATGTAGGTGGATGAATAAGGTGGCGCCGTAAAACCGGCAGTGGTGCGGTTTACCCGGTGGATGCCAGGCTCCGCCAACGTGTTTTGTTGCTCATCAACAATAGCGGGGCAGAATGTAATCCGTGTGTCGGCAGCTACCGGCCTGTATGCGGCTGGCGTGTTCACCGTATCCGGGTTCAGTCTGCGGAAGTCCTCATTCAGCACATCGATCTGCGATTGTACCTGAGCCGCACTGATATTACGACCTATACCTACCGATTCGCCATTGTGGATCACATGGACAATCACCGGCAGCGAATAGATGTTGTTGTTGGCAGACTCTTTGGCTATCTGCAGCTGCAGCCAATCTTCGAACTGCTGCATCGTGCCTGTTTGTGGATAGGCTATCCGCAGCAAGGAATCCATCTCCATGGTGCCACAAGTACGTTGGGGCGGAACACCTTGCTGTGTGTAGTGTACCGTTTCGCGACCGGTGGCAGATTCGGTGGTGTAGGTAAACGAGTGAACAACCTGTGCCTGAATCGTTATCAACATAAACAGACTACAAGCCAGAAAAGCAATTCTGTGCAACATGGTATCCGGATTTTTCAATGATACTCTAAACTATACAATTTGATGCAACTGCGATGAGGAATCATGATTTCTGTATGCACCTTACTTTTGGGAGATGAAAAACTCGGAAACGGATCGGCTATCACCTGCTGACAAATGGCAGGAGACCCGAAAGGTGGGGAAATGGAAGTACATCGTGCTGTATGGGATGGTGAGCTGGGGGCTATTCGTGGCCATACTTGTCACCCTGTTCGACGTAGTAGTTGGCTGGTGGACAGGCGATTGGGTTACTTGGCAGGAGGTGGCTGTCCACTTCATCGGTTTCCCGTTGGGTGGACTAGGATTCGGTGCCTGGATGTGGTATGTGAATGAGCGGAAATATGGTCAGTAGCGCACTGATGCACGCCGCAGCCTGTCGTTGATGGCTCTGCCCAGGCCCTTTTCCGGTAACGGCTCTGCTATGATGACGTCAATATCGGCCTGATCAAGACGACGCAGGTAATCGAACAGATGCGCTGCCGCCTCCTGCATGTCCGCTGTGGGAGAAAGCTGTAGGTGATGTACTGCCGGCACATCGGAATATTCAACAGAAAGTGTCAGAATGCCCAGCTTCTTGCCTGCTGCCTCACGTGCCAGCCTGTGCACATCGCCCAGCCACAAAGGCTTTCGCGGTGCATAGTGTGCATCCAGCTGACCCGGAGCCGCCGGATTGCTACTCTCATGCAGCATCAGCCGCACAGGGCCTGCCACCTGTTCCAGCTCTTCAACAGATATGCCGCCAAGTCTATACAATACCACTCCACCCTCTTCGAAGCCTATGATGGTTGACTCCACGCCTACCCGACAAGGTCCACCATCCAGTATGTAGTCTACCTGCTCTCCCAGCTGATTGTACACGTGCTGTGCTGTGGTGGGACTGATGTATCCGAATGGGTTGGCGCTGGGTGCTGCCAG
>CAYYHM010000052.1:12681-14846 GCA_964471795.1 uncultured Chitinophagales bacterium
GCCACTACCTTACCGCTACGCAGCAGACGTGCCGCAAAAGACACATTATGGCCGATCTTGTCGGTCATGCCGGTATCAGCCGTTGCCCTTGCGGTAGTCTGCCAGGAACTGAGCCAGACCGATATCCGTCAACGGATGCTTGAACATCCCCATGATGGTGCTCAGTGGGCAGGTCACCACATCAGCACCTGCCTGTGCGCACTCCACGATGTGTTTGCTGCTGCGGATGGAAGCTGCCAGGATCTCTGTCTCGAAGTCCTGTATAGCATAGATCTCTGCGATCTGATGGATCAGCGTGATGCCGTCCCAGTTGGTATCATCAATCCTGCCGATGAAAGGCGACACGAGGTACGCACCTGCCTTGGCAGCAAGAATAGCCTGTGCCGGACTGAACACCAACGTACAATTGGTGGGGATATCCTGCTCATACAAGTAGTTGATGGCCTTCACACCATCTACTGTCATCGGCACCTTCACGATGATGTTGTCATGCAGCTTAGCCAGCTCCTCTCCCTCGCGACACATCCCTTCAAAGTCGGTGCTGATTACCTCAGCACTCACGTCACCGTCTACAATCTCGCAGATGCGCTTGTAGTGTTCCATGATGTTGTCTTTGCCGGTGATGCCCTCTTTGGCCATCAGGCTGGGATTGGTGGTAACGCCATCCAGGATGCCCAAAGCGTGGGCCTGGCGGATCTCTTCAATGCTGGCAGTGTCTATGAATATGCGCATGGATGCTGTTTTGACTGCAAAATACGGGGAAATTGATGAGAAGGGTATGCGTATCCGGAAAAAGTGGATAACTCAAAAAGGAATGGTGGAGAAGGCTACCGATTAGTTGATCGCTTCTTGATGGTAGCAGGTGGGGCACCCGGCTCTTCGAAGTGTACTAAGGGCAAAAAAATAGGCAAGAACCTACATCGCACCGCTACAACCGAATACCCTTGCTGCATTCCTGCCCTGGGGGGTTCATCGGGAGCTGGTCGTATAGGCCTTGCCCGGCACAAAAGTACAACAACGCAGCACACCCTGCAACTTTGTCCATCTTTCTGCCTCCCTCCTATCCCTTTTCCCATGCATTGTTGGCACAGAGGCTCATATTTAGGTAATTTCATGGCATCATTATGCTCCCATTTCCATCAAAACAAGCACTACATGAGCCTACAGCAAAACCGGAATGAAGATGCCATGCTCCTCGAGGTAGGTCGCGTTACCCGTATTGTTACCACCATTCATCAGGGCGGAGGTAAGAAAAGCCTGGACAAGCAACATGAGCAGGGTAAGATGACCGCCCGCGAGCGGGTGAAGGCCTTGCTGGATGATGGGGCACCGTGGTTTGAGTTCGGCACGTTCGCCGGTTATGAGATGTACGAAGAGCATGGTGGATGCCCTGCCGGTGGTGTCATTACAGGCATTGGATATGTATCGGGGCGTGCCTGTGTGGTAGTTGCCAACGATGCAACTGTGAAGGCTGGTGCCTGGTTCCCGATTACCGGCAAGAAAAACCTGCGGGCACAAGAGATTGCCATGGAAAACAGGTTGCCCATCATCTACCTCGTAGACTCTGCCGGCGTATACCTGCCCATGCAGGATGAGATATTCCCCGACAAGGAGCATTTCGGCCGCATTTTCCGCAACAATGCGGTGTTATCGTCCATGGGTGTTCCGCAAATTGCAGCGATCATGGGTAGCTGTGTGGCAGGTGGCGCTTATTTGCCCATCATGTCGGATGAGTCGCTGATTGTAGAGGGAACAGGATCCATCTTTCTGGCAGGCCCCTATCTTGTAAAGGCTGCCATTGGTGAAGATGTAGACAAGGAGACGCTGGGAGGTGCCACCTCACAAAGCGAGATCAGTGGAGTTACCGACTACAAAGTACCGGATGATGCCACAGCGCTGCGCACCATCCGCGACCTGATGGATAAATTGGGTACACCGGAAGAGGCCGGCTTCAGCCGGGAAAAGCCAACTCCACCCGTGCACCCCACCAGGCATATCTATTCCATTCAGGCGCCCGGCAACAGCAAGCCATATGATATACGAGAGGTCATAGACTGCCTGATAGATGCCGACTCATTTACAGAATACAAGGGCGGATACGGCAAAACCATCATCTGCGGCTATGCACGGCTGGATGGCTGGGCAGTAGGCATCGTAGCCAATCA
>CAYYHM010000053.1:0-2613 GCA_964471795.1 uncultured Chitinophagales bacterium
CCTTGCAGCGTAGAACGCGTCCAGGCGCCGGACACGAAGTACCACAGGTTGCCGCTGGCGTCATGGTTCTGGTCGAAGCCAATCCGCATATTGTCGGTGCCAACCTGCTGAATCCCAACATAGAACGTATCCGACAGTGCCAACGCCGTATCCAGCCGATAATGATAGAAGCCGTTGATGCTGTCTACATATACCGGCTTCTGGAAGTCCATCCGGTATAGCTCCTCGTCGTCAAAGCCCGTAGGTCTGTCAAGGGTCTTCCACACAATGAGGTTGATGAGATCGTTGCTGATGTCCTTGTCTACATGGGCAAAGTGTACAGCAATACCGCGCAGGGTATCCGGGTAATTGAGCCTAAACTGATAGGCGAACTTGGCAGCATTGCCCTCCAGTCGATAGGCTACCTCGGCCGTACCATCATCGTAGGCGAAGTAGTTGTAGAAATGCTGGCGATGGACAACCGTATCGTTGAAGCTGGTTGTAGGATCGGGGGGTGAGTTGTTCAGGAAATAGCGGGTTGTCACCACCAGACTGTCGCAGGCAGCATTGTCGATGATGCTTTCCAGCTCATTGGTAAACATCGGTTCACGCAAGATGGTGTCGGACTCAGCGGGGTAGTTGATGGTCTGGAAGAAATCGGTCTTCACCAGCGTGTTGCCACAATCCTCCCGCGCATCGTACCGGAAGGTGGTGTTCTTGATCACGTTGAAGTGGTTGATGGAGGCTGCATACAGACTATCAGTCAGCTCTTGCTGCACAAACCCTTTGATGTGCCGCAGCGGCATGGAATAGTAGAACCGCAACAGACTCCTGCCCGGCTCGGTGAAAGCCACATCGTTCAGCACCGGATTCACACGGGTGCGACCCTTGTCGAGCTGCACATAGTCCAGGTGCCAGTGGTCAATATTCCCGGACCGCGACGAGTAGTTGCGGAACCTGAACTGAAAATCGTTTCTGAAATACTGATTGGCCGTGATGGCGATGAATACAGGGATGAACTCATTGGTCGGCAGCAAGGTAGGCACCTGACTCCAGATGTTGCGCCAGGTGGTATCGTTTACCTTGAACTCCAGTACGAGGCTGTCGCGACCCTCAGGCGCATTGCCCAGCCCTTTCACCTGATAGTAGAAACTCAGGTAAACCGAGTCGGCAGCGGTAAGTCCGCCGAGATCTATCTCCTGTGAGGTAAGGGTATCGCTGCTGCCATAACTGCCGGCACCCTTCACATAGGGCCTGCCTGTAGCATTCAGCCCGTCGAAGGTGGCCACGCCAACAGATGGCGGCAGTACGGGAAAACCCGTGTTAACGAAAACGAGGTTGTCCTGCCACTTCAATGGATCCGGGTAGATGCCCTCCGCAGAAAAGTCATCGATGAAAGGTAACGCCAACGGCGACTTGCGGTAAACACGCTCCGGAGCCTCCGCAAACATCAGCGACCGATTGAAGACCAGGGAATCCACGTGTTCCTGCGCTGCAGCGGTAACCGCCATCATCATCAACAGAAACAAAAGCTGTACTTGTCGCATCAAAACTCGTTGTCTATCAATAAACTATCTCTTGGGGCAAAGAGGATGGAGTCCATCCGCTCCTGAAAAGCCCCTTTCGACATGAGGTACACATTCACGAACTCGCCTACCCGCAACTCACCATCGGGTTCAGGATCCTGCCGATAGATGACTGCCTGCAGGGAGTCAGCTTTTCTAAGCACCGTAGCATCGTAGGTGGTAATCCCGATGTTCAGGTTGTACCCTCCCAGCAAGATAAACTCCGCTTCCTGCAAAGTATTGCCTATCAGGTTGGGAACTGCCACTTTTGTGTCGCCCAGCCCATTACCAACAACCAGCTCGAAGGTGGTTCCCTTGGGATACATCCTGCCGGGCTCAATCTTTTCGCCGTCGAGGCTTACATACAATACCGCATTGTTGTATTTGTAGGGGCGATAGATGCGCTCACCGGCGAGGAATCCTGCATTCTGCAGTTTGCTGACTGCATTTCTGAGGGAGATACCTTCTACATCGGGAAGTGGCGCCTCTTCAGCCAGGTAGCTCCTGATCGTCAGGTAAATGCGCCGCCCTTCCTTTACCTTGCTGCCGGCATCGGGTGTCTGATTGATCACCTCCCCCGGCTTCAATTCCGGATTGAAGATGGAGTCTATCACAAACAGGCTGACCTGCTTATCTGCCACGAAGGCTTGTGCCTCCTCCAGTGTCATGCCCCGCAGCGGTGGCACCGTTACGGACTCACCATGGCCGGTGTAGCTCTTCAAGTACCGGAATATCCCCACCAATAGCAGCAGCAGGAATGCGGCCGTTATCAGCACGTTGATCCAGGTGGCTTTGCTACTCAGTATGTACCAGAGGGAACGGAATATCTTCATCTGTTGCGTATATCGCTTGGGCCGGCGGAATCAGGGTGGCTAAATTCCGCCTTCTGCCGGTCAAAACCAAATTGAATAATCGTATCGATGAATGCGAAGGGCTTGTATCCGTTGATGGCTGCCTGGTGGAAGATGACAGTGGCGGGTGTCATCCCGGGCAGACTGTTGACCTCGATGATCCAGGTCTCCACAGACCCGTCTGCCATCACCTTCACGAAGGCATCTATCCGGCAATA
>CAYYHM010000053.1:2713-14219 GCA_964471795.1 uncultured Chitinophagales bacterium
TCTCCCCTGTCGATGAGGGTTTCGATGAGTGCCTGTCGCTTGATCGGGAACTCTTCCCGCAGCTTGAGCTTCAGCAATCCTGCTGCTGCCGCATCAATCTCCTCTGACTGTCGGAAGATGGTGTCCAGGTAGGCTATCAGCAGATGCCGGTCTGTAATCTTCTTCACCGCAGCACTGCATCCGTCGTCCACCGGCTTGGCAATCAGCGGATAGCCGATTTCCTGCTCAATGCGTACACAGACAGCCTGTTTGTCGGTGTGGTAATCTGCTTCAGCTACCAACAACTGGCTCGCTACCGGAATGCCATGCCGCTTCAGCAACTGATTTGTCGCATACTTGTTAATGGTGAGCGCTGACGATGCCGGACCGGAGCCGTTGTAAGGGATGCCGTATTGTTCCAATGCTTTCTGCAGCTCACCATCTTCACCGGGCCGGCCATGGAGGGCGATAAAGACAAAGCCGAAGCGACCGGACAAATCCTCCAGTGCTAACGGCTCAGGGCTAAACCGATACCCCGATCCGGCATACCGTGCCGTGATATGGCGACATTGCTCCTTGATGCCTTCCACAACGGGATGCACGGCGAAGTGTGCAATCTTTTCCCGGATGTCGTCGGCATTGTCTTTCAGCAACAGGTTCACCGGGATCTGCCACAACGACCAGTCACCATCGCTGCCGCTCAGGAACACCGGCACCGGCTCGTATACAGCGGAGGAGGCCAGTTTCTCGAAGATATTACGTCCGCTTTCCACCGATATGTGCCTTTCAGCAGAGTACCCTCCCAATACCACGGCTACACGCGTCTTCTGTTGTTCCGTAAGATGTTTTTCACGGATATCCCTATCCAACTGTGCCAATAACTCACGATAACGACCGGGAGATATCGCTCTATGTGCCATCTCGGCCAGACTGGTCCGGAGGATGTAGGTCAGGAACTGACTGGGGTTGAGACCGATTTCTGCTGCCTGATGGAAAAAGAAAGACGAAGGCAGCATGCCCGACGTGGTGTTGGGATCGTTCAGGAAGATGCTGCCGTCCTCCTTGATGAAGCCGTCAATGCGGGCATACACGTGGAAGCCAAAGAAATCGAACAAGCGCTCGCACGCATCACGGATAGCCTGTATATCCGACGCAGGCAAGTCTATCGGTGTCACCTTCCGGCTCAATCCTGCCAGGTATTTGGATCGATAATCGAAGACCTCCTTCCCCTTCCGGATTTCTGTGGGCGGCAACGCCACGGGTGGACAGATACCGCCATTTTCATCTTCACCCCGGATAACGATACACGAAAACTCCTTGCCTTCGATGAACCCTTCCACCACCACTTCGCTTTCACCATCAAGGGCTTCCAGTAGCAGCGGCTCGCGGGAGACGGAAAAATACATGGTAAGCAATAACAACAACTCCTCCGGGTGATGAACCACATTGTCCAAAATCTGCATCGGCAGTCCCACGCCTTCCCGGATGTCTATGAGTCTACGCACCAGCGCTATTTCATCCTCCTGTTGCCACTCCGCCCTGGTGAGTGAATACCGGAAGAAGGCCTTGTCGACCATCCGCACGAAAGTGTCCTGATCGGGCAGGTGCTCTATGGATACGCCGATGGATGATCCCTGATTGGCAGGCCGTACCACAACAGACGAACCGATAACCTCCTGCGCATGTCTGTACCAGTCGCCATAGGCTGCGGGAACCCACTCTGAACGGTGAATGGTAAAGAAAGCAGGTGTTGGCCAGCCGGCCTCATGCATCATCCGCTTCTGAATGGCCTTGTTGATGCCAATCGCCGAGGGCAGTATGCCTGAACCGGTGTAGGGAATACCCATCGCCTCCAGCAACCCCTGTACTTGTCCATCCTCGCCAAATGTGCCGTGCAGACACAGAAAGGCGATGTCGATGAGTCCGGGCAGGTCACTCCAATGTACCGGAGTTCCAACTTCCGAAGCCAGTTGCAACCAATCGGTTGACTCCGACAGGCTTTCTATGTAGATCTGAAGGCCACTCGGCGCCTCCGGAACATGGGATAAGGGTGGGTAGAAATCCCGGATCGTGCCCTTGTATAGGTACGGCCAGTCCAGCTGGATGAGCTGCATCCTGCTGTCCAGGAACAGCGGCACAGGCTCGAACAACGACTTGTCCAGGTTGTCGTACACCGTTCTGCCTCCGGCAAAACTGATCTCCCGCTCCCGGGAAGGCCCTCCGAATAGGATTCCGACTTTCATGCTGTAAAAATACCCGAATGAAACGCTCCCGACGAGGAATTATTCCACATCACGCCCTATGAGCTGCTACAATTGTCCTCCAAAACATATAGACACAACAGAGAGCTACATGAAAACGGGTCTTACCCCTGCTAGCAAGCCACCATCATTGCTTTTGTAGGAACAGTATCGTATTTTTGACTGACCATTCAGTCATACATGTCACCCAGAAGTAACATACAATTCGAGGAAATCCGTCAGGAGAAGCGGACGCTCATACTGGAAACAGCATTGAAGCTGTTTGCCCGCGAGGGATTTCAGCATGTAAGTGTCAGCAGGCTGGCAGCAGAGGCCGGCATTTCCAAGGGATTGATGTACAACTATTTTGCCAGCAAAGAAGAGGTGTTGCAGACACTGATGGAAGGAGTACTCACGCAGGTATTGGAAGTACTGCATTTCCGGGAAGACGAAATACTTACCCCGGAGCGGCTCACCGAGATCATATCGTTGAGTGTAGATCTGGCTCGTCAGGATACCGAGCGGTGGAAACTGTTCATCTCGCTCACCTTTCAACCGAAGGTAACCGACATGATGATGCAAGACCTGATGCCGAAGATTACCCCCTACCTGACCGCCCTGCACCGGTACTTTGCCGACAAAGGGCATGACGATCCCACCGCTACCATGCGCACCCTGTCGGCCATGCTCGATGGCATACAAATGCATGTAGTGCTTGATCCGGACAACTTTCCGGTTGCATTTGCCAAACAACTGCTCATCAAACAATTCGTATGATCATGAAAGCTGCCTTGTTCCTCACCTTTTTCAGCCTGCTGGCCGGTAGTATAGCGCAAGACGCCAAAACCATCCTGCAACGATCCGAGGACCTGTTCCGCGGAGAAGCCAACATCAGCGAAATGACGATGACCATTGTACGTCCCGGCTGGACAAGGGAGGTATCGATGCGCAGCTGGAGCCTGGGCGATGACTATTCGCTGATCCTGGTGCTGTCACCGGCACGGGACAAGGGCATTGCCTACCTGAAAAGATTCAAGGAGGTTTGGAACTGGCAGCCCTCCATCGACCGCACCATCAAGCTGCCGCCCAGCATGATGAGCCAAAGTTGGATGGGCAGCGATTTCACCAACGACGACCTGGTACGGGAAAACTCCATACTGGAAGACTACACCCATCAGCTCACCGGGCAACAAACCATAGAAGGCCACCTGTGCCACGCCATCGTACTCACCCCTAAGCCCGATGCGGCCGTGGTGTGGGGCAAGGTGCTTGTCTGGATCGACACGGTCAATTACTGGATGATCCGTGCCGAGTATTACGACGAAGAGGACTATCTGGTAAACACCATGACCACCGGTGACTTCCGCATGCTGGGTGGCCGACTACTGCCGGGGCGCATGGAGATGAAGCCTGCCGATAAACCGGGCAATAGCACCATCGTCACTTACAACAGCATAGACTTTTCGCCCAGGCTGACTGAGGCATTCTTTACGCAGCAACAGATGAAGCAGGTACGACCCTAAATCAACAACCATGATCATTACCCTCGCCTGGCGGAACCTGTGGCGCAACAAGCGCCGGTCACTCATCACCATCATGTCGGTGGTGATGGCGGTATTCCTGAGTATCAGTATGAACTCCGTGCAGAACGGATCGTGGGATGCCATGCTCGACGGCATGATCGGTCAATATACCGGATACATACAGCTGCACAAGAAAGGCTACTGGGCAGACCCCAACATCAATGACCTGATGCCCCGCTGGACCCGTGACAGCATTGCCGGATGCCCTGATCAGGTAGCGGAGCTGGTACCCAGGCTGGAGTCGTTCGCCCTTGTGAGCAGCGATCAGCTCACCAGGGGGGCCATGGTAGTGGGCTACGACCCGGACAAGGAGCAAGCCCTTACGGGTTTGGGCGATAAGGTAAAAGCGGGGCACTACCCCACCGCCAACGAGCAGGCACTACTGGTTGGGCAGCGACTGGCCAGACTCCTACAGGTCGATGTTGGTGATACCCTGATCATACTGGGTCAAGGATATCATGGCATCAATGCCGTAGGCAAGTATCCGGTGGCCGGCATCGTGAAGCTGAACAGCCCCGACCTGGACAAACAGGTCGTTTTTCTGCCCCTCCCGGCTACGCAGTACCTATTCGGCACCGATGATCTTGTCACCGGACATGTCGTGCAGTTGCATCATCCGCCGTCATTCATTGCCGTTACTGAGGACTTGCGCCCCCTTGTTCCTGCTGATGTAGAGGTAATGCACTGGAAAGAGATGATGCCCGACCTGGTGCAGGCGATACAGGCCGATAAGGGCGGCAACTACATCATGCAGTTCGTTATCTACCTCATCATCGCCTTCGGCATCTTCAGCACACTCTTGATGATGACCGCTGAGCGACGGAAGGAGTTCGGCATGCTAATGGCCATCGGGATGTCGCGCCTCAAGATGATCCGGATGGTTACGCTGGAGTTCGTGTTCCTGTCTATGATCGGGGTTGTGGTGGGTGGCCTGCTGGCATCTCCGCTGGTCTGGTATCTGTATAAGTTCCCCATACATGCCGGCCAGGAGCTGGGAGCTGTATTCGAGGAGTACGGCATGGAGCCGATCTACACGGCCACCCTCGATCCGTCTGTATTCCTGAATCAGGCCTTGTTGATTCTGGCTATCACCCTGGTGCTGCTGATCTATCCAATGTTTACACTGTTCTCCCTCAAAGCCGTTGAGGCCATGCGGGGCTAAACCCATATCCTATGATCATTCAGATAGCATGGCGAAACATATGGAGACACAGGATCAGAAGTCTGGTCATCATGCTGTCCGTAGCGCTGGGCCTTTGGGGCGGCGTGTTCATCATGTCACTCAGCAATGGCGTATCCATTCAGCGCAAACAGGATGTCATCTACAGCTACCTGTCGCATGTACAGATTCATCACCCCGACTTTATGGATGAGCGGCTGCTGAAACACTACCTGCCCGATGGCGCCGACATACTGGCCGTTGTGGAGCAACAACCGCTTGTGCAAGCTGCCACCGCCCGCACGCTCACCTACGGCATGGCTGCCAGCGCCCGCAATTCCGGTGGGGTGGACATACATGGTATCCTGCCGGACAAAGAGCAGCACCTCACCAACATAGACGACAAACTGGTAGCGGGCACCTATCTGGAAGGAGACCGCCACCCTATCGTGATTGGACAGTCGCTGGCCGACAAGCTGGGCGTAGGACTGCGGAGCAAGATCGTGGTCACCTTCCAGGATACTACCAACGAGATCATAGCCGGCGCCTTTCGTGTCTCGGGCATCTATCAAACCGTTTCACCCGATTTCGACGAGGTGAACGTGTATGTGCGTGCCGATGACGTTGCCGACCTGATGGGACTGTCGGCCCCGGTATACCAGGAAATCGCCATGCTGGCCGTTGACGAAGACAGTGTTACCACACTGAAAAACAACCTGCAAAGCTTGTTTCCCGGACCCGACATACAGGAATGGAAAGAACTGTCTCCCGAGCTCCGGTTCCTGGATACCGCCATGGATTCCTTCCTGTACATCTTCATCGCCATCATCCTGCTGGCACTCTCCTTTGGGCTCATTAACACCATGCTGATGTCCGTGTTGGAAAGAACCCGCGAACTGGGGATGCTGATGGCCATTGGCATGAACAAGTGGCGGGTGTTCTCCATGATACTCATGGAAACGCTGTATCTGGCGATCATCGGTGGCATCATCGGTCTGGGTGCATCCTGGTTCAGCATCAAGGCCATGGAAGACACAGGGATTCGCATCGATGCCGTGTCGGAAGGGATGGCCAGCTTTGGCATGACGAGCACACTCTACCCGGTGTTGGATATTGCCTATTACCCGCCGCTGGGAGCTATGATCCTGGTGTTTGCCCTCCTGGCAGCGTTGTATCCGGCCCGCAAGGCACTGCAGCTGAAACCGGCAGCAGCTATCAGAAAAATCTAACCCAAAAACCTAGTCCATGGAGACCGTTATTGAAACCCGCCAACTCTACAAGACCTATGATGCCGGAAAGATTGCTGTGCATGCGCTGAACGGTGTAGACCTTACCATCAGCGAGGGTGAGTTCACGGCCATCGTAGGGCCTTCCGGATCCGGCAAAACTACGCTCCTCAACATCATCGGTGGGCTGGACCACCCTACGTCGGGGCAAGTGCTCATCGACGGGGAAGACATCAGCCGATACAGTGACAGCCGCATGATAGACTTCCGCATGGAAAAGATTGGATTCGTTTTTCAGGCATTCAACCTGATTCCTGTCCTTACCGCACTGGAAAACGTGGAATTCATCATGCTGCTACAAAAACAGCCCCGGAAGAAAAGGCTGGAGCGAGCGCGACAGCTGCTGCAAGAGGTGGGCCTTACAGATAAACTGCATAAACGACCGGCTGAACTGTCCGGTGGGCAGCAGCAGCGGGTGGCCGTAGCACGGGCACTCGCCTCACGTCCGCGATTCGTGCTGGCCGACGAACCTACCGCCAGCCTCGACTCGGTAAGTACCGCCAACCTGCTGGACCTTATGGCTAAACTCAACCGGGAAGAACAAACCACGTTCATCTTCTCCACCCACGACCAGCGCGTCATAGACAGGGCTCGACGGGTGATCACCCTGGAAGATGGCAAGGTCACCAAAGACGAAACCAGGTGAGGACACTGCTGCTGATAGGGCTGTGGCTGATGGCTGTCCGGGTGGAAGCACAGGATACCACCTCCAAATGGCAGGTAAGGGGTTACCTGAAGGACTTGCGTACCCTCATCCACCAACCGGCGGCAGAGCTGTGGCAAACCGATAACCTGCTGCACAACCGGTTGCAGGTCAGCTGGTTGCCGCATCAGCAGCTGGAGCTCAGGGCCGAACTCCGCAACCGTATGTTCTATGGAGAAACGGTCCGCTCACTGCCCAACTACAGCGATCTGATACAAACAGACGACTACCTGACCCTCAGCAAGGTGTGGGTAGATAAACCGGCTATGGTGGTGCATTCCGTGCTGGACAGGGCATATATCCGATACCGTAGTGGTTTATGGGAGATCACGGCAGGCCGGCAGCGGGTCAACTGGGGCATCAACACGGTATGGAATCCCAACGACCTGTTCAACGCCTTCTCGTATGTGGATTTCGACTATGAGGAGCGCCCCGGCAGTGATGCCATACGCCTACAGCGGTACTATGGGTTTGCCTCACGGCTGGAAGTGGCTGCTACCCTGGCCGATAGCCTGAAAGATGCCGTGATTGCAGGCTTATGGGCTTTTCATGCCGGCAAATACGACTGGCAGATATTGGGCGGCATTGCTGATGGATATGCCACGGCAGGTGTTGGCTGGGCCGGCGCCATCAAATCCGTCGGCTTCAAAGGAGAAGCTACCGTGTTTCATCCCTACACATTCGGGGCGGGCGATCAAACCGATGTATCAGCCACCCTATCGTTCGATTATTCGTTTCCCAAGGGCACCTATGTGCTGGTAAGTGCGCTGTACAATACAGCCGCAAGCCAATTATCCGGACAAGGCTTCCTCAACTTCCAGCCTTCTGCACGGCTGTTATCACCCTTTCCGGTGAACACCTTCGTCAGCATCATGCATCCGCTAACACCGTTGCTCATGGTGTCGGGAGCAGCCATCTACTCCCCTACCAACCATACCACCTTCCTCAATCCCGGCATCACCTACTCCATCGCCACCAATTGGGACTGGAACCTGATCGGTCAGTTCATGCTGGACGGCAGCGGCGATTCCTACCGCCCGCAACTGTACCTTTTCTTTACACGGCTCAAATGGAGCTTCTAACCAGGATACCGCCGAAAATTTACGTAGCGGTAACATATTCCCTGTAGTTTTGACACATGCGATGGATTATTTTGCTGTTGGCAGTGGCTCTGTTGCCATCCTGCCAACAAAACACCGGTGAAACTACAACCGCCATGATTGACATTCAGGGGCACAGGGGCGCCAGAGGCTACTACCCGGAGAACACCATACAGGGTATGTTGATGGCTATGGATATGGGTGTGACCACCCTGGAGATGGACGTAGTGATTACGGCAGATGACCAGGTAGTGGTGTCTCATGAACCCTGGATGTCGGCAACCATCTGCCTGGACAGCAGCGGTCAGGAGTTGGCAGATGCCCCTGAATGGTACAACATCTACCGGATGAGCTATGCCGAAGTGCAGCAATATGACTGTGGCAGCAAGCCGCATCCACGTTTTCCGCTGCAGCAGTCTGCACCCGAGCAGAAACCGCTGTTGCGGGAACTACTTACCGCCACAGAAGCCTATGCCGTGGCCAAACAGCTACCACCACCTCGCTACAACATCGAAATCAAGAGCAAACCCGAAGGCGACGACTTGTTTCACCCCGGGCCTGCAGAATTTGCCCGTTTGGTGTTGCGTGTTATCGACGAGATGGGTCTGATACGCCGTACCTGTATACAGAGCTTCGATATGCGCCCGCTGGAATATGTGCGGCTGTATGCTCCGGCCATCCACATCGCACAACTGGTAGAAGACCGGCAGCCATTCAGCACCTATGGGAACATGCTGTCATTTACGCCTCAGGTATTCAGCCCGAACTATGCACTGGTAACCCCTGAGATGGTAGACTGGTGTCATAGCAGGGGGATGCAGTTGATCCCATGGACAGTAAACGACACGACAGCCATCAGGCGGCTGATAGACATGGGCGTGGATGGAATCATCACCGATTTTCCGGATCTTGTGCCGCAAGCTTTATCATTATGAAAACGAACCTTATCATTCCTTTCCTGCTGATTTCCATCATGTTATGGAGTTGTTCTGAAGATAGTCAAACCTCCGAACCCTCCACCTCTCCTGCTACAGGGTTGCAAACCATCGCTTTTGGTAGCTGCGCCCATCAGGATAAGGATACATCCTTGTGGGAAGACATCGCCGCACAACAACCGGATCTGTGGATTTGGCTGGGCGACAACATATACGGCGATTCGGAGAACATGGACACGCTGAAAGCAAAATATGAGCGGGCAGCCAACAAGCCGGGGTATATGCAATTGTGCGCCACCACACCGGTGATCGGCATCTGGGATGATCATGATTATGGGGTAAATGACGGCGGTAAGGAGTTTGCAAAAAAAGACTCCAGCAAGCTGCTGCTGCTGGACTTCCTGCAGGTGCAGCCGGACAACCCTGTTTACCGGCATAGCGGCGCTTATCAGTCGTATGTGTACGGTAGCGGTGATCGACAGATCAAGGTGATCCTGCTGGACACCCGCTACTTCCGCGACACGCTGGAGCGCACCCCACGTGGTACAGATAATCGCTATATCGTGAATGAAACCGGCGATATCCTGGGTGAGGAACAATGGGCCTGGCTGGAGCAAGAACTCACCAACAGCCCGGCAGCCATCCACCTGATCGGCAGCAGCATACAAGTGTTGCATGAAGAACAATGGTTCGAGAAGTGGGCGAACTTCCCCACGGCCCGCAAGCGGCTATTGGACCTGCTGGTGAAGACCAACCCCGCCAATCCCATATTGCTCAGTGGCGACCGGCATATCGGAGAGATGGCGCAGATGGAAGTAACCGGATTGTCCCTCCCTTTGCTTGAGATCACCAGCAGTGGCCTGACGCACACCTGGCGTGAAGACTTCGGGGAAGCCAATCGATATCGCTTGGGCGAAACCTACGTCATGCAGCTGAATTATGGCCTGATACAGGTTGACTGGGACAACCGGACAGTCACTGTTGAGCTGCGTGGCAACGGCGGTGCAATCTGGCAATCGCACACGATCAATATCTGATTAGCCCTTACCGGAAGATGACCTGCTCCGGAAACTGCGGCGGTGCTGCCACTTTTTTCTGGCTGGAGCAGTAGCAGGCTGTGCCGGTGTTTGTACCGGTTCAGCTACCATCTCCGGCATATCGAAACCTGCCAATTGTTGGGCTTGTATCTTGTTGCCTGTCAATTTCTCGATGGCCTTCCACAGGGGTCTCTCTGCGTCAGACATCAGGGAGATGGCCTCACCGCTGGCACCGGCCCTGCCGGTTCTTCCGATGCGGTGCACATAGTCTTCAGGCACGTTGGGCAATTCGAAATTGACCACATGTGGCAGCAAGGGTATATCCAGACCGCGGGCTGCAATATCTGTTGCCACCAGCACACGCACAGCACCCGCCTTGAAATCTGCCAATGCCTTGGTTCTGGCACCCTGGCTCTTGTTGCCATGTATGGCTGCAGCGGTAATGCCCTGCTTGGCCAACTTTTCACTGAGCTTGTTGGCACCGTGCTTGGTGCGTGTAAACACCAGCACCTGCTGCCAGTTGCCCTCCTTGATCATGGCGGCCAGCATTGCTGTCTTTGCTGCCGGGGCAGCGTAGATCACCTTCTGCCGGATTACCTCTACAGTAGAGTTTTCCGGTGTTGCTTCTATGGAAACCGGTTGGTGCAGGAATGCGTTGGCCAGCTGCTTGATCTCCGGTGAGAAAGTGGCAGAAAACAACAGGTTTTGACGTTTTGCGGGCAATAGTGCCAATATCTTGTTCAGATCACGCTGAAAGCCCATGTCCAGCATCCTGTCGGCCTCATCCAATACGAGGAATTCCACCCGGTGCAGCGACAGCAGCCCCTGCTGATGCAGGTCCAGCAGACGGCCGGGGGTAGCCACCAGGATATCTACGCCCTGTCGAAGGGTGTTTACCTGTGGATTCTGATTGACGCCACCAAAGATCACGGTCGACTTCAGGGGCAGGTATACGCCATAGTTTCTGATGTCGTCTTGCACCTGTGCAGCCAACTCGCGGGTGGGTGTGAGTATTAAGGCACGGATAGGGCGATGCCTTTGATCCACCGTGTTCTCAGACAATAACTGCAACATAGGCAGTGTAAATCCTGCCGTTTTGCCGGTGCCGGTCTGAGCAGATGCCAGCACATCGCGGCGTTGTAAGATGGTGGGAATGGCTTTAACCTGAATGGGTGTAGCGGTGGTGTATCCCTTTTTGCTGACAGCACGCAGCAGGGGCTGGGATAGCCCCAAAGAATTGAAAGACATGTTTGAAGGTTGTGAAATGACAAACCTTTCAATATGTCACTTCCTGTACAATAAAGTGCAAAGGTACAACTAATAAAATGGGTAATTGGATTTCATTTGATTCACCACGCTCTATCCCTGCTCTACCCGATGGATTCAGGTATGGTTTTATGCAGGTTTTTGTATGGCAAATTGTTTAGTGCGCCCTACTTCACATCTATGCCCCGCACCGAATCTTCGAACTGCCTGATTGTCTG
>CAYYHM010000054.1:0-4804 GCA_964471795.1 uncultured Chitinophagales bacterium
TGTCGCAAAGGCCATAGCCAGCCATTGCTAGGATATGTCGCCCCTCCGGGGCTGATATTAGTTGTGTTGCAGCATGCTACTACACAGTTACACAGTGCAGCTCCGTAGGAGCGGTATATTCGTAGCAACCGCAATCCTATTTGAGGGCAAGAGCTCCAGCGGAGCGGCACGTGGGTGGTCAAAAGATTGTCCCTTTTGGGGCGTATGCAATACGCCCTTACGGTAGGTAGCTTTCCAATCTGCCATCCCCTGCTCCAGGAGGTTTTCGCCCAGCCGCCCAGTCACCCTGTCGCATTATCGCCTTATACCGTACCGCGTATAGCGTATTGCGACTCGTAGGAAGGGAGATCCCAGTTTTATAGTAGGATTTTAGTCTCTTTATATTGTCACATTACCACATTGTCCCATTGTCACATTGCCACATTGCCACATTGTCCCATTGTTTCTCATCCTCTGCTGTTTGTGCTACTTTTGACATTGGATTAACCATGTATCCATGAACATCATCATTGCCGGAGCCGGAGATGTAGGATTTCACTTGTCAAGGTGGCTGTCCGGAGAAGCGCACAACATCACCCTCATCGACCTGGATGAGGAGCACCTCAGGTATGCGGAATCACACCTTGATGCGATCACCATTTTAGGCGACGCTACGGATTACAAGACATTGCGGCAGGCACAGATTCAATATGCCGACCTGTTCATTTCCGTTACATCCATCGAAGAGGTCAACATCACAAGTGCCATCTATGCCAAGAAGCTCGGCGCCAAACAAACCATCGCCCGCATCAGCAAACTGCAATACCTCACTGAGAAGGACATATTGAACATCAAGGATCTGGGAATCGACGAGCTGATTTCTCCTGAGTCCCTCGCGGCCCGCGAGGTGCGGCATCTCCTGCGTACCAACGCAGCCAGTGAAAGCATCGACTTTGAGAACGGCAAGGTTACCTTGCTGGGGCTGGACATAGAACAGGATGCCCCGGTAGTGGGTAAGACCATGGCCGAGATCGCATCGCTCTCCGACGAGCGCAAGTTTGTGGTGGTAGCCATACAACGTGGCCTCGACACCATCATCCCACGTGGTGGCACACGTGTGGAAACAGGCGACCATCTCTACATCATCACCAGCGCCGAAGGTATGGAAGAGGTGCTGAGCAACACCGGAAAGCGCAAGATCGCCATCCGCACCATCATGATATTGGGTGGCAGCCGCACCGGTAAACACCTGGCACGAAAGCTCAGCAAGGACTTCCACGTAAAACTCATCGAGAAAGACCCCCACAAGGCGGAACAGATAGCGGCGGATTTCCCCAACGTGATGGTGCTCAACTTCGATGGCACAGATGTAGCCACCCTGGAAGAAGAAGGCGTGCGGGAAACAGATGCATTTCTGGCCATGACCGGTAACTCGGAAACGAACATCCTCAGTTGCCTGGTTGCCAAAGATCGTGGTGTCAAGAAGACCATCGCCATGGTGGAAAACATCGACTACCTGTCGCTGTCTCAAAGCATCGGCATCGACTCGCTCATCAACAAAAAGCTGGCTGCCGCTAACTTCATCTACAAATACATCCGCAAGGGTGACATCGTGATGCTCAGCACCCTGCATGGTGTAGATGCAGAAGTCGCTGAGTTCCTGGTAACCGACAAGTGCCGGATCACCAAGCACGCCATCAAGGACCTGGGACTACCGGAGAAGGCGCTCATCGGAGGGGTTATCCGGAACAACAAAGGATTGATACCGACGGGCGATTTCCAGATCCTGCCGGGCGACCGCGTGGTGGTGTTTGCGGGGCGTGATTGTATCCATAAGCTAGACCGATTCTTCCGCTGATGCATCATTTCAACTTCAGGATGGTTGCGGCCCTGCTGGGAACACTGTTCATGCTGGTAAGCGGGCTGATGCTCACAGGTGTTATATGGTGTTTTGTATATGACGAGCCGTGGATGCCTATCACCCTGTCGGCAGGCATCACCTTCTTGCTGGGCGTCTTCCTGCGGGCACTCAACTACCGGGGGAATACCAGAAGAGAAAACGACGTCCGGAAGCGCGATGGATTCTTGATCGTTACCTTCGGCTGGCTGTTCATGTCGGTAGTCGGCTCTTTACCGTTCCTCCTGTCGGGCACCATCCCCCACCCTGTGGATGCCTTCTTCGAAACCATGAGTGGCTTTACCACCACCGGCGCCACCATCCTCACCGACATTGAATCCATGCCCCGTAACCTGCTGTACTGGCGCAGTCTTACGCACTGGATTGGTGGCATGGGCATCATCGTACTCACTGTGGCCATCTTACCACTGTTGGGCATCGGCGGTATGCAGCTGTTTGTAGCTGAAGCGCCCGGTGTGTCGCCGGATAAATTGCATCCCCGGATTACCGAGACTGCCAAGCGGTTGTGGATCATCTATTTCATCCTGACACTGGCACAAACCACCTTCTTGCGTATTGGCGGCATGTCGTTCTTCGATGCCATCAACCATGCCTTTGCCACCATGGCCACCGGAGGGTTCTCCACCCGCAACGCCAGCATCGCCGCATTCAACTCGCCCTTCATTGAATACACCATCATCTTGTTCATGTTTTTGGCCGGCATCAACTTCACACTGATGTACCTCGGCTTCTCCGGCAAGCCGAAGCAACTGCTCCGGAATGAAGAGTTCCGGGTGTATAGCCTCATCATCTTGCTGTCAGGAATTGCCATCTCGCTGGGCTTGTATCTATCTACGAGCATTCCGTTGGAGTCGGCAATCCGTAATGGCTTCTTTCAGGTGGTCTCCATCGTTACCACCACCGGGTTCATCACTGACGACTATGAGCTGTGGCCCACCTTTCTGCTGTTCGGGATATTCATCCTCTTCTTTGCCGGGGGTTCGGCAGGCTCCACTGCAGGTGGCATCAAGGTGATGCGGCATATCGTGCTGATCCGCAACAGCGTGCTGGAGCTGAAGCGACAGCTCCACCCCAGCGCCATCATACCGGTACGGTACAATGGCAAGGCTGTACCACAGCACATCACCTACACCATTGCCGCCTTCGTGTTGATCTACCTGATCATCTTCTTCCTGGGATCGCTGGTGATGGCGCTGATAGGGCTGGATTTCGAGTCGGCCATGGGCGCCACCATTGCCACACTGGGCAACATTGGGCCGGGCATCGGCACGGTTGGTGCAGTAGATAATTTTGCCCACATACCCTACGCAGGCAAGGCCTTCCTGTCGTTCCTGATGTTGCTGGGTCGACTGGAGTTGTTCACGGTACTCATCCTGTTTATGCCGCACTTCTGGCGAAACCGGTAGGTTGCTACACTTCGCAGGAACCGGTAACTTGGCAGTATGAAAGAAAAGTTTGCCATTATCGGACTGGGGCGCTTTGGCCGCACATTGGCTACTACCCTTGCCAAACAAGGTGCTGAAGTACTGGCGATAGATGACCGCATGGAAAACGTATCTGCCATTGCGGATGAGGTGGCCATAGCCGTACAGCTGGATGCCACCGACAGCAAAGCACTGGAAGGCCAACAAATCAACGACTACAATGTAGCCGTAGTAGCCATTGGCAGCAACTTCGAGAGCATGTTACTTACCACGGTGAATCTGCTCAATCTGGGGGTGCCCCGCATCATTGCCAGGGCCATGAACAAGACACAGCGATCCATATTGTACAAGCTGGGCATTGCTGAGAAAGACATCATCAGCCCGGAGATACAGGTAGGTGTACAACTGGCAGAGCAGTTGCTGCATCCACATATCACCACCTTCCTTCGGCTGGGAGATACCTACGAGATCGCAGAAACCGCACTACCACCCGGATTGGCCAATCAATCGCTGTTAGACCTTGACCTACGGCGGAAATACAACTTGAACGTAGTTGCCATTGAGCGGGAGGTGTACCGTGAGATCGGGAAAGGCCATGAGGCGAAACGTGAAGTGCTGGGCATCACCGATCCCAACATCATCCTGCTGGAAGGAGATACCATGGTGTTGATTGGACGACAGCAGGATATCCAGAAATTCATAGACCTCAACAAATAGTGGGACAGCTTCAATCATGGACCGAGGCCTTCAACAGGCTGATATATGATGTAAGCAAGCCTTTACTGAAGACATTGCAAGGGATAGCAACAAGCACCGGAGTCCTGTCTCTGGTAGTGCTATTGTGGTATGTGGGCTTTTCGCTGGACAGTCGTACACAGTATTTGCTGGAAGTGAGCATGGATGTGTTCCTGTCGATATTTGCCCTGGAGTTCTTCTTGCGGTGGCTGCTGGAAATCAAGCGGTGGAAATACATTACCTCTCATCCCTGGAGTGCCATCGCCGCTGTTGTCGTCGTCATTGAACTGTTGAGTCAGAATGCGTTGGGCAACAGTATACTTCACCAAATCACCGGCACCGGGTCGTCAGGCGATTACCGCTTTCACCTGATCAAACAAATGATCCTTACGGTGTACAGCATCTATTGGGTGATTACGGGACTGCAGTTCGTGTTTCAATTCTCGTTCCGGCCCGCACTGCTTTTCCTGCTGTCGTTCGTAGGCGTGTCTGCGGTGGGCGGCCTGTTACTGTCGCTGCCGGAGATGACTACTGATGGACTGGGCATGCCATTGCTGGATGCCTTCTTCACGGCTACCAGTGCCACCTGCGTTACCGGTCTGGCGGTGGCAGACACCGGCTCCTTTTTCACCCTGAAGGGACAGGTGGTCATTCTTATCCTGATGCAGACAGGCGGTATCGGCATACTGACGTTTGCCACCTTCTTCGCGCTCATCCTGAATCAGGGATTCGGCATTCAGCATCAGTT
>CAYYHM010000054.1:4904-8146 GCA_964471795.1 uncultured Chitinophagales bacterium
TTTTCATTTGCGCTGTTGATTATCCTGGGAGGTATCGGCTTCCCGGTGCTGCGCGAATGGTTGGATCCTGCCATGCGGACAGAGAGACGTCTCAAGCCCTGGAAACGATATTCCATCAGCAGCCGCATTGCCCTCTATACCTCACTCGCCTTGGTACTGCTGGGCTGGCTGTCCATTCTGCTGCTGGAGAAGAACCACACACTGCAGGGCATGCCCTGGTGGCAGCAGCTGAGTACAGCCTTCTTCGAGTCGGTAACCACGCGTACTGCCGGATTCAATTCTCTGGATACGGCAGCCCTTTCCATGCCTACCATGATGCTGTTTCTGGTGCTGATGCTGATCGGGGGATCCAGTGGGGGCACGGCAGGAGGTATCAAGACGTCCACCTTCGTGCTACTCATCAGGGGCGTTATCAGCACGGTACAGGGTCGGCAGCAAATTACCCTATGGCATCGCGCCATCAGCAAGACATTGCTCTACAGGGCCTTTACCATCTTCAGTGCCTCTATCCTATTCCTTTTTGTGAGCTGCTTTCTGTTGATTCTGTTCCACCCGCTTGCCGACCCGATGGATCTGGTGTTTGAGGCCGTGTCGGCATTCGCTACGGTAGGCTTATCGAGGGGCATCACGGGAGACTTGTCGGCAGGTGGCCAGGTCATCATCATGGTGTCCATGCTGGCGGGAAGGATCGGCATCCTGTCACTGGCCTTTGCGCTGAGCTCACCGGCAGCTACGGCACGGGTGAACTATCCCGAAGGGCACGTGATGGTCGGATAAATCCATAACCCCGTACATTTGCCACTGATGAGATATCCGGCTGCACTGATACTATTGCTGCTGATGGCCTGCACGGTGCAGCGTCCCATTGCCGATATGGCTGTGCTGCCTGCAGAGATCACCCCCGATTATACGCTGATACTGGTTGGCGATGCAGGCCATGCAGGGCAACATCCTGCGGTGATGGAACTGCTGGCCGCACAGCTGGATGCTGCTCAGCCATCACGAACAGGGGTATTGTTTCTGGGCGATAATGTATATCCTGCCGGACTGCCGGCTGAGGAGGGCACAGAGCGGGAAGCGGCATTGCGCACCTTGCAGCAGCAGCTGAGTGCGGTGGACGGATTTACCGGTGAGGTGTGGTGGATTGCCGGCAATCACGATCAGGCAGGAAAAGACGGGCGGCAGCGGCTGCGGCAGCAGGAAATGCTGTTGGAGCAGCAGCGGGGCGACGCCACTGCCTTCCTGCCGGGCTACCCTTGTCCGGGCCCCCACGTGGAGGTGTTGCCACAGCAGCTCATCCTCATCGCCTTCAACTCGCAAGCCTATATGGATGGTGTAACTGCCTGCACGCATGATCACGACAGCATGCTGGCAGCACTTCCGGCTTATGTGTCGGCCTATCCGGGCCTGCCGGTGGTGATTGCCTCCCATCATCCAGTACGCAGTGATGGTACACATGGAGGGCGGTTCGGCTGGCGGACACATCTGTTTCCCCTCACGGATGTAGTGGACTGGGCGTATCTGCCACTGCCAATAGTAGGCACCGCCTATGTGGCAGGTCGCAAGTGGCTGGGACATCCGCAGGATGTATCATCAAGGAAATACCGGCAATGGCGGCAGCAGCTCACACTGGCGCTGGCGCCATTGCCGCCTTCCCTGATTGTGAGCGGGCACGAACATAGTATGCAGGTGTTGCAGCTGGCACCCCACTGGCAACTCATCTCTGGTACTGGCAGCCAGTCATCAGCCCTACGGCCACGCCGGCATAGTTTGCTGGCAGCAGAAGCGGAAGGTTTTCTGAAGGTGCTGTGCTACCCGGACGGAAGCATCTTTGTGGAGGCATGGGCAACAGATGCCTTTGAAGCACGCGGCCGGCTGATCGGTCGCATACAACTGACATAAGTGGTATGAACAAAGTACAGAAACTACTGCGGGCAATGGCGGCCATCTTACGCCGACCCTACCTGCTGAACAAGGTGCTGGATGATGATGCAGTATGGGGCGACTACCTGTCGAAGAACTTACAGGCACCGCCATCGTTGCCCGTGGTGCCCTGGGCTGATTTGGTAACGGGTGACATCACCGTGTCGCCGCTGGCCATGCTCGACGGCGGTTCGCTGCCCACAGACCATGCCCTGCTGCGGTCGCTGGCTACCCGATTCCCCGCATGCCGCTATTTCGAGATCGGCACGTGGCGTGGCGAAAGTGCCGCCAATGTAGCGCAGGTAGCTGCATCTGTAACCACTGTACACCTCACGGCTGCTGAACTGCGTGGATTAGGATATGGTGATGACTACATTGCCGTCCACGAGCATTTCTCGCGCTCACTACCCAATGTGCAGCACATCACCGGCAACAGTCAGACCCTTGACTTCACCGCTCTGGGCGGCCCCTTCGACCTGATCTTCATTGACGGTGACCACCACTTTGATGCCGTGGTGCAGGATACCCGCAACTGCTGGCAGCACCTGACCCATGAGAACAGCATCATCGTGTGGCACGACTATGCCTACGACCCCACTACCCCACGACCGGAAGTGCTGGCAGCCATCTGGCAGGGAACACCTGCCGACAAGCGGCCACAACTGTACCATGTGGCACATACCCTGTGTGCTGTGTACCTGCCACAGCCGGCAGCCACTTATCCGCTGCAAAAGCCGGCCTTACCAACCGGTCACTTTGATGTACAGGTGAGGTATCGTCAGTAAAGGAATATCGAGGTAAGGACGCTTAGGGTACTGTAAATCCTCAAGGATTGACCCATATCATCAACAACAAAAGTAGTGGGCTGTATTATTGGTGATAAATCAATCACCATGTCCTACTACTTCTCCAAAATCATAGCCCGAACCTTCGAAGACACCATCGAACAGGTACGGCTGGCGCTGAAAGCGGAAGGCTTCGGCATCATCTCCGATATAGACATACAGGCTACTATGAAGACCAAGCTGGACAAAGACATGCCCAAATACCGCATTCTAGGCGCCTGCAACCCCGTGTTTGCCTGGGAAGCTCTCCAAGCCGAAGACAAGATCGGCACCATGCTGCCCTGCAACGTGATTGTGCGGGAAACAACCGCCGGCACAGAAGTGGCTGCCGTAGATCCGGTTGCCTCCATGAAGGCTATTGAGAATCCTCAACTGGCCGAAACTGCCCTGATGGTGCGCGATAAACTGAGCAAAGCGGTGGCGTCGTTGTGAGGGAGGGGGAAGGGTGAAGTTCAAAGTTTAAAGTTTAAAGTT
>CAYYHM010000054.1:8246-10106 GCA_964471795.1 uncultured Chitinophagales bacterium
CCTGCCTGCCGTCAGGTAGGTTTACAGTTTATGAGTTTATAGTTTAAAAGTTGAAGAGTGTAAGAGTGTAGTTACTGGTTACAGACACTACCCCTTAATAGCGGCTGTAGGCCATACCATCAACTCATGACTCAGGCAGTATGAACAAAAAAAGCGGTCAGTTGCCTGACCGCTTTTCTATGCTTTATCAGCAGGTGATTACAACATGGAAGCAATCACCAGTGCTACTACTGACATCAGTTTCAGCAGGATGTTGAGGGATGGACCAGAGGTGTCCTTGAATGGATCACCTACGGTGTCGCCCACTACAGCTGCTTTGTGCGGCTCAGAGCCTTTCTTGTAGATAGTTCCGTCGATGTCTACACCTTCTTCGAACATCTTCTTGGCATTGTCCCAAGCACCACCGGCGTTGGATTGGAAGATGGCCATCAGTACACCGCTCACGGTAACACCGGCCAACACACCACCCAGCATCTCAGCGCCACCCAGGAAGCCAACCGCCACAGGCACCGCTACGGCAATCAAGCCCGGCAATACCATTTCGCGGATAGCGGCAGTCGTAGAGATCTCTACACACTCACCGTACTCAGCCTTACCGTCAGCATCTTCAAATGTCTTGCGGTCTTCTGCGCTCCACTCGCTCATGTCCTTGCCTTCGTTCTTACGCATTACATCAAGCGCAGCCTTCAGGGCAGGGATGGTAGCAAACTGGCGACGTACCTCCTTGATCATGGCCATGGCGGCACGGCCTACAGCCTGCATAGCCAGTGCGGAGAACAGGAACGGCAACATACCACCCACGAACAGACCGGCCATTACGGTAGCCTTGGAAATGTCGATGGTGTTGATTTCGGCAGCTGTCATGAATGCACCGAACAGGGCCAGGGCAGTCAACGCTGCAGAACCGATAGCGAAACCTTTACCGATAGCGGCAGTCGTGTTACCTACAGCATCCAACTTGTCGGTACGCTGACGTACTTCCTTAGGCAGCTCGCTCATCTCGGCAATACCACCGGCATTGTCGGAGATAGGACCGTAAGCGTCAACCGCCAGCTGAATACCGGTGTTGGACAACATACCCACCGCGGCAATGGCAATACCGTACAAACCACCAAAATGGAATGATCCGATGATCGCTGCAGCGATGATGAGGATTGGAATCATGGTAGAAATCATACCTACACCCAGACCGGCAATGATGTTGGTAGCCGTACCGGTGAGTGACTGCTTGGCGATGTTCACCACCGGCCTCTTGTGGGTTCCGGTGTAGTACTCAGTTATCATACCGATCAACAGACCGGCCACCAGACCGAAGATGGTAGCAAAGAATATACCGTTTGCAGTAACCGTGCGTGTAACGCCATACAGCTTGTCATCGAATGTCCAGGTAGCTGGTAGGAAGTAATTGATGATGAAATATGAGGCTACGATCATTACGGCTGAAGAACCGAATTCACCGATGTTGAGTGCTTTCTGCGGATTGCCACCCTCTTTGGTCTTTACAAAGAAAGTACCTGCGATGGAGGTAACGATACCTACAGCAGCCAACGCCAGTGGCAGCAAAACACCACCTAATCCATTGAACTTGTCTGCTGCAACAAACTCAGGAACGCCGAAGAATACAGCGCCCAATACCATCGTACCGATGATAGAGCCTACATAGGATTCGAACAAGTCAGCACCCATACCGGCTACGTCACCTACGTTGTCACCTACGTTATCTGCGATGGTAGCAGGATTCAGTGGGTGGTCTTCCGGGATGCCGGCTTCCACCTTACCTACCAGGTCAGCTCCAACGTCGGCAGCCTTGGTGTAGATACCACCACCTACACGAGCAAACAGTGCGATGGAAGAGGCACC
>CAYYHM010000054.1:10206-14176 GCA_964471795.1 uncultured Chitinophagales bacterium
ACACCGAGACCTACCACACCGAGACCCATCACGGATCCACCGGCAAAGGCGATTTCCAGTGCTTTGCCCAGACTGGTGCGGGCGGCATTGGTAGTACGAACGTTGGCCTTGGTAGCTACACGCATACCGATGAAACCGGCCAGTGCGGAGCACAAAGCGCCTACCACGAAGGAAGCAGCTACCAGCGGTGAGGATGCGTCATCCTGACTGCCACCGATACCGAGCAGGATGGCCACGGCAATCACGAAGATGGCCAGCACCCTGTATTCTGCCCGCAAAAAGGCCATTGCACCAACAGCAATGCTCTTGGCAATGCGCTGCATTTTTTCAGTACCTGCATCCTGCTTGGATACCCAGGCAGATTTCCAGAAGGTGTACAAAAGAGCCAGTATACCGGCTACGGGAATCAAGTAGATAATAGTCTGCGTCATGTCGCTACACTTTTAAATAAAAATTGTATCAGCGTGCAAAAGTAGTTTATCCCCTGATTACAATATTCAATTCGCGCTTTTTTTTTCCACGATTTCCACATGACAGCCTCAGGGAATTTGATATTTTGTGGTGTCAAGTCAAAAAAATGCCCCATGCGTTTCCTCTTCCCTCTGGCATTGGTATGCCACTACCTGGCTGTATCGGCGCAGCATCACCAATGGATGCCCGCTGGCGCTGATGCTGCCGGTCGCGGGTTTACCGCCCTCACACAAGCGTCTGTGTTTGCCGCCAACAATAATCCCGCCCTGCTGGCACAGGTTGACCATGCCGAAGTGGGTGGATATGTAACCCGCTCTTTCCTGGTGGCAGGACTGGATCGTGCCGTATTGGCCGCTACCCTACCCGTTGAAAACGGCGGCTTCGGACTAACAGCCTCCTACTTCGGCTACAGCGCTTACAACGAACAGCAGGTGCGGCTGGGGTATGGCCGCAAGCTGGCTGAGACGTTTTCTGTAGGTGTCACCTTTACGTACCTGGGCACCGGGCTGCAGGAATATGGCAGTACCTCGGGGGTAACCATGGAAGCCGGCCTATTGTATAAGGTGTCCGAGAAAGTATTGCTGGGGGCACATGTATTCAACCCGTTGTCGGTGCGTATGGGCGACCTGGAAGAACCCGTTCCTGCCCTACTGCAGACAGGCATCCGGTACGCCAGCAGCGACAAAGTGCGGCTGTATGCGGAAATCAGTCAGCAAATAGGATCCCCGTTGCAGTTGCGGGGCGGCATTGAGTATGCTCCCGACAGTTGGCTGCTGCTGCAGGCAGGCACCACCACGCAACCGGTACAGTTTACTGCCGGCATGAGCATACGCCGCCCGCCATGGCAGGTCCACATCGCCTATGCCTGGCATCAGCTGCTGGGCAACACGCCACTGTTTCATTTCAGTTACCAACTGTCAAAAAACAAACGACCATGAGTGCAATTACACTACCACTCCGGTGATAACCCCCTGCATCCCATCATGAAAACCCCACTATCCATCCTGCTCCTGCTGTCAGCCATTATCGCCGTGGCACAGCCGCCCGTAGCACCCCTGCAGGACCAACTGCTGGAGGATGTGGTGGAGGCTACGGAGCGTGAGTTCGACTTTGACACGTATGCCGACTATCTGGAGCAGTTGCTAGAACAGCCGTTGAACCTGAATATAGCCACTGAAGCAGAACTTACGGAGTTACGACTGCTCACCGATCAGCAGATAAGTGCTTTGCTGCTATACCGGAAGCGGCATGGCGACTTGCTCGCCGTGTATGAACTGCAGGCCATACCTTTCTTCGATCTGGAAACCATTGCCAAACTGCTGCCCTATGTGGCTGTGTCTGCAGAACGACGATCCATACCACTCGGTAAGGCCATCACCTATGGCCGTTCGCAGCTCTTCCTCCGCTATCAGCAAGTTTTGGAGCCACAGGCAGGCTACCTGGTCCCCGACACGGTCACCGACAGACAGCGTTATCTGGGCAGCCCCGAGCGGTTGTACTTGCGGTATCAGTTTCGCTACAGCCGCAAGTTCAGCGTCGGGTTGACGGCAGAGAAGGATCCCGGTGAGCCGTTGTTTGACAGCCTGCAGACCACCCCCGATTTCCTGAGTGCACATGCCTACTTGCAGGATGTAGGCAGGTTCAGGTCGATAGCGGTAGGTGATTTTGCCGTCAATGCCGGCCAGGGACTGGTTCTGTGGAGTGGCTTTGGGTTCAACAAAAGCCCGTATCCGTTGCAGGTCAGGCGCAGCGGCTTTACGGTGCGGCCCTACACCTCTGTCAATGAGGCGTTGTTCTTCCGGGGTGCAGCAGCCTCCTATCAACTGACCGATCGATGGCAGGCCACTGCATTTGTGAGCCGGAAACAACTGGATGCCAGCATCGGTGAGGTGGACACAACCGATGGGCTTGTGGCTGACATATCATCGATTTCGGTGAGTGGACTCCACCGTACTGCCGGAGAACGGGCGGGCAAGGACGCCGTAACGGAGCTGGTTGCAGGAACGGTGATTCAGCGGAGCGGCCGATGGCTCGACATCGGCGCTGCCGTAGTCCACACCAACTTATCAGCATCGCTGATTCCACGACCTCAACTGTACAATCAGTATCGATTCCGGGGGCAAAGCCTCACCAATGCCGGCATCAACTACACGGCCAACGTACGCAATGCGTTGCTGTTCGGGGAGGTAGCCCATAGCATAGGGTCAGGATGGGCCACCTTGCATGGCCTGTCGATGAAGTTGGACGAGAAGACGGCCTTCAGCCTCGTATTCCGGCACTACGACAGGGACTATCAGTCGCTGTACACCAACGCATTCGGGGAGTCGAGCACCGTAGAGAATGAAACAGGCATATACCTCGGTATGAGCACACAACTCAGCAGGAAGCTGACATGGAGCGGATTCGCAGATTTCTACCGGCACCCGTGGCTTCGCTTCCTCACCGATGCGCCGAGCCATGGGGCGGAGTACCTGGGGCAACTGACCTACACTATGGGACGTGGCCGCGAGCTACAGGTGCGGGTACGCCATGAAACCAAGTGGCGCAACGTACCCGACAACGACACGCCGATCGACTACCTGGCGCCTACCGCCCGCACGGAATACCGCATCCACCTGTCGCAGGCGGTGAACAGCAGGATTACGTTGCGCAGCCGCGCCGTGTATACCCGCTTCCGGGTGCAGCCCGATGCTGCCACCGAGGAAGGGTTCCTGCTGTTTCAGGATGTGCAGTACCGATTCCGCCGACGGCCGCTGAGTGTAGCAGCCCGGTATGCACTGTTCAGCACGGAATCCTTCAACACCCGCATATATGCCTATGAATCAGATGCGCTGTACAACTTCTCTGTACCCACCTACAACGGCGAAGGACAGCGCTGGTATGTGCTCTTGAGCTACGAGCTGGGTGAACACCTGCAGGCATGGGTGCGTCTGGCACAATTCCATTATCCCTTTATGAACAGCATCGGCAGTGGATTGGATGCCATTGATGGCAATAGGCGCACGGAGCTCAAGATACAGCTGCGTTTCCGCTGGTAGAGGAAGGCCACCGCCATACGAGCAGAGCAATGGCTACGACACCTGCCAGCAGCAACCAATAGCCATACCGGATGGTCAGGTTCATAGCATCTGTGGTGTCGAAATAAAGGAGCACCCCGCCGATGAGGAGAGCGACGGACAAGGGGATTACCGCCAACCATTTGCTGCCGGGCGACAGGTTGTATACCAACCGCCAGATCAACCACAACGTATAAGCCGGTAGCTGGTAGCTGAGGTAGGTGATCCAAACCATCAAATGCCCCTTCCCGTAATATTCGGCAGCCAGCTGTGGTAGATGACGACCTTCGACGGGCACCACTTCCATCTGCAGCCACGGCAGGAAGAAGGTGGTTAACACCAATCCACAGGCCAGCAACAGCAACAGCCGCAGTGCCACGGCCGACGGGATGGGCTGGAAGGGATTTCGGGATGGGAACATGGTGTAAAGATAGGGAGAGAGG
>CAYYHM010000055.1:0-14072 GCA_964471795.1 uncultured Chitinophagales bacterium
TGCATCAACATCGATCCACACTTCGACCTGCGTCCGTTCGACGAGGCCATACTCAGTGGATCACCTTTCCGTATGGCCATTGAAAAGGGCGTTATCAGCGGTAATCAATTGGTGGAATTCGGCATCCAGCGCCACTGCAATGCCGGATTCTTGTGGGACTATGCCGAGGAACATGACGTTCGCATCTACAGGTTCGAGGATTTGCGTTTCGGGCACAGCATCACAGCATTCGAGCAGGCACTGAATAACTTACGGGAACAGGTAGATGCCATCGTAATCAGCCTGGACATGGATGCCATGCAGGCCTCCTATGCACCAGGGGTGAGCGCACCTGCCATCGAGGGTTTCCATCCGTCAGAGCTGCTGGAGATGATGCTCATCGCTGCACGCGATCCAAAGGTGATATCACTGGGCATCTATGAGCTGAACCCCGAATTTGATGTAGACGACCGTACAGCCCGCCTGGCCGCTACTGCAGCCTATCACCTGCTGGATGAGCGCTTACGGCGCTGAGGAATAGGAACGGTTTACCTTCCGCTGGTGATAAATGATGAGCGGGGCAAACAATACGGTCGGCAACAGCCAAAACACCCAATAGGGCTGAATGGTGATGTTGACTACGATAACAGCTGTTACCGTGGCGATATAGGAACCGATCATACGACCGATATGCTCAATGAGCCACAGCGGTTTCATTGGGGGTTTGTACCAGCCCATGAACCGACCCACATCCTGCACACCGATCACCGCACCCAGAAGGCCAAACGCCACCAGCACGATATTGCCCGTGTATATCATGAATGATTGATTCAGCAGGAACACAACCACCAACACCCAATCCACCCACCGGCCTTCCATTGATCGGTGGCGTGATGCCAGATAGCCGGTAAGGGTATTGTAATAGCTGAAAATAGCGATGGTGAACAGGAAGATATTGGTTCTGATGAGCGTCATGGCGATGGCTGTACACACCACTGCCGTCATGCTCCAGAAATAAATTGTGCCACTGCGTACATGCGACCGACTGCCCTTTACCACCGATAGTGCCCATAGTCCGGATAGCAAGGCAATGGTGCCTGCAGACACATGGACGCCGGTGAAGAGGGAATACAGGTCAATCATCACATTACTTGAACAGGTTGAAACCTAGAGACACTACCAGCGATCGCTGGGTCGCCGAAAAGAAGTAGTTCTGCTCATTTTTCAGCGAGGTAAACCGCACCGGCTGAAAGGGCATGTCTACACGGGCTTCAACCCGTACCCTGCCGGCCCTGAGTCCTGCCCCTGCCAGCAAACGAAGATCCGTGGCCTGTTCCTGCTGATTCCAGCCATCCCAGAAGTTGGCATCATCGTTCCAAGTTTCCATCGTGGCTATGGTGCCCTGCACGCCGCCAAACAGTCGGAAGAACTTCAACAATTCTACACCGGTAATGACAGGCACATACAGGTAGTGCTGCCGCCACAACTGATCGGTGGTGGTCTGTCCACCACTGGTAGTGAGTGATAAGGTGCTGTAAGAATAGTGCAAGCCACTTTCCAGAATGAACTTGTTGGCTTTCAACTGCAACCGAAGCCCCAGATCCGGAGTTTGCGATGGATCGCCGGACTGCAAGGTGAAGGCCTCTGAATTCATATTGAAAATCTCCTGAGCATTCCACTCGGTAAACCGCCATCCGGCATGGGCACCGATGGAAATCTGCTGTGCTGCCAACGACATGGGCAATAACAGCATAATAGCGAATAGTGATCTGATAATCATAGGGTAAAGTTTACAGGATTTTGGACATCATACAATACGTACAATTCCCACCAATAGTCTGCCACTGTCCCAATTTGTGTGCCAAACTTGTCTGGTTGATGCCTAAAAGGCGGGGCACACCACAAGCACACCGGTGTAATACGACCTTGTATGGCCTTGAAGTCTCGTTGCTTTTTCTGGTAAAATAAACTGATAATCAGACATTTGTCAAGAAGTTGCCGTACAACAGCCGGTATAAATCACCAATACGGGCTAAATTGGAGGTTGTTTGACCAAATCGTCTATCATGGAGGCGCCTCATTCCTACCGGATCCAATCTTTTGAAGAGTACCAATCAGCCTATCGGCGCAGTGTAGAAGATCCTGCCGGTTTTTGGGATGAAGTGGCTGGTCAGTTCCACTGGCATTCCCGTTGGGATCAAACGCTGGTGTGGAATTTCGAGGAGCCATCAGTACAATGGTTTGTCAATGGCAAGCTCAACATTACCGAGAACTGCCTCGACCGCCATTTGGAGCAGCGTGGCAACAAGCTGGCCCTGATCTGGGAGCCCAACGACCCACGGGAACGTTTTCTGCGTCTCACCTACCGGGAACTGCACCGCGAAGTATGCAGAATGGCCAACGTGCTGAAACGAAACGGCATCCAAAAGGGCGACAGGGTGTGCCTTTACATGCCCATGATTCCTGAGCTCACCATAGCCGTGTTGGCCATTGCCCGAATTGGTGCAGTGCATAGCGTGGTGTTTGCCGGCTTCTCCAGCCAGTCGCTGGCCGACCGGATCAACGATGCACAGGCCAGGATGGTGATTACCGCTGATGGCATGTACCGAGGCGCCAAGGAACTGCCGGTGAAGCGGGTGGTGGACGAAGCCCTGGAACAATGCCAATCCGTAGAACGGGTTTTGGTGGTAGAGCGAATCAGATGGGCGGTTGACATGGTTTCCGGCAGGGACGTATGGTATCACGAGGAACTCCCGCATGTCACCGATGATTGTCCGGCCGAGGTGATGGACAGTGAGGATATGCTCTTTATCCTGTACACCTCAGGTTCTACCGGCAAACCCAAGGGTGTGGTGCATACCATTGGCGGGTACATGGTGTACACGGCTTACACCTTCCTGAATGTGTTCCAATACAAGGAAAGCGACGTGTTCTGGTGTACGGCTGACGTAGGTTGGATTACCGGACACAGCTACATCATATATGGACCCTTGCTCAATGGCGCCACTACCGTGATGTTTGAAGGTGTACCTACCTATCCCGATCCCGGACGTTTCTGGCAGGTGTGCGATAAACATGGCGTAAACCAGTTCTACACAGCGCCTACAGCCATTCGGGCGCTGATGGCACATGGCGAAGACCACGTGTACGCCTACAGCCTCAACTCGTTGCGGGTTATCGGGTCGGTAGGTGAGCCCATCAACGAAGAGGCGTGGCATTGGTACAACATACATGTAGGCAAAGAACGATGCCCCATCGTGGACACCTGGTGGCAAACCGAAACGGGTGGCATCATGATTTCCGCACTGGGGGCGCATAGTCCCAACAAACCAAGTCATGCCGGGCTGCCACTCCCCGGTATTCAGCCGGCACTACTCGATGAAAAGGGCAACGAGATCACCGACAACGAACGTGAGGGCTATCTGGTCATCAAGCATCCATGGCCATCCATACTGCGCACTACCTACGGCGATCATGAGCGATGCCGCACTACCTACTTTGCTCCTTATCCGAACCTGTACTTTACCGGTGACGGCGCCCGTCGGGATAGCAACGGACTATACCGCATCATAGGCCGTGTGGACGATGTAATCAATGTGAGTGGCCACCGCTTCGGCACTGCCGAGATAGAATGTGCCATCAACACCAACGCACATGTGGTAGAGTCGGCAGTGGTGGGATATCCCCACGACATCAAGGGACAGGGCATCTATGCCTATGTGGTACTGCTCGATCCTACAGAAGACCCTGATAACCTGCGTGCCGAAATTGCCGAAACGCTGGTAAAAGAAATCGGCCCCATCGCCAAACCCGACAAGATCCAGTTCGTACCCGGATTGCCCAAGACACGCTCCGGCAAGATCATGCGACGCATCCTGAGAAAGGTGGCTGAAGGGCAGCCCGAGCAGCTGGGCGACACCTCTACCCTATTGGATCCGGATGTGGTAGTGGCTATTGTAGAGGGCGCTTTGTAGCTTGTTATTTCATAGACCGGCTGATAGTAAACCATAGACTATAATCAAACATCATGAGCGACAACTTCCTGGAAAAGACCGGAAAGCCTTTGGAAGAATGGATCATTCTGGCAAAATCATTCGGCACGGATAAGCATTCCGACATCATGAACCGACTGAAAAAAGAGTATGGCCTCACCCATGGGTATGCCAACACGGTGGCATTGATGGCACGCGAGGCACATGCGGCGGCTCAGCAGCCTGCCGACTTGGTGTCAGCCCAATATCAAGGGAAAGAAGAGCTGCTGCCCATCTATCACAAGTTGGTAGATATGGTGCAGTCACTGGGCACAGATGTGGAGTTGGCGCCAAAGAAAGCCAACGTAAGTGTGCGTCGCAAACTGCAGTTTGCCCTCATACAGCCTACCACAAAAACCAGGATTGATCTGGGCTTGAAATTGCGTCATGCGGCTGTAGCCGGTCGGCTGGAGAGCTCAGGGCCCTTCGGCACCATGTGTACGCACCGGGTTCAACTCACAGATGTGTCGCAGGTGAACGAGGAGGTTCTTGCCTGGCTGCGGGAAGCTTATCAGGAAGCCGGCTGATCATTGTTTCAGCACCCGTGCCCGGTAATGTATGCCCTGCGGACTTTCCATCGTAACGATGTACAACCCCGCCGGCAGCTGATGTACCGCCACGTCGGCAAAACCGGCTGTTGCAGCTTGTTGCGCTACCAGATAACCCGTAACACTATACAGTTTGATGGAACAGTCAGCAGGCAGTGCCGTATTCCATTGCACAGGCAGGTGGTGAGTAACCAGTGTAGGATGGTACACGGTTACTGATGGATATGCAGGGCGGCCTACGGTGATTCGGTCGATTTCTACTTCCATCTTCACAGGCAGGTGATCGCTGATGTTGTACAGGGCCTGCGCAATGGCGGTAGGCAATGAGTTATTGTTGACGTCCAGTTCCTGATTGAAGTCATTGCCGTCATTTCCCAGGGCGCGGTAGCTGTTTTCTATGTAGCGCATGCGGTTAGCAGGAGCCAGCAGTGGGAACTGTACCAGTAGGTGGTCGAGCCTGTCGTCCAGTCCGCCACCTGAAAAACAGCCTCCGTTTGTAGTACTGCTGCGGGTGCTTTGGGTATGATAGAACCGATAGGTAGAGTTGCCCGACCAGCTGCCGGGCTGGTCGATGGGGTCATACAGTCGGTAGGCGGCACTGCTGAAGTTAACCAGATTCTGATAGGCTGCATCGGAACTGTTGTACACATTGAGGTCGCCGCCCATGATGACATTGCCGCTGACCACGTTTTTTTGAAGATAGTCCATCAGTGCAGCGGTGGCGCGAGCTCGCTCGGAGGCGTCAGCGGCTGTGGTGCCTGCTTTCAGGTGGGCAGCAATTACGGTAAAGAAGACGGTGTCTTGTGTGGCAGCCAGGTTCGGATCCTTGTAATACAGGTGGTATACATCGATTACACGCACCAGCTGCTGATTGGCCAGGTCACGGGTGATAGCATCCTGTCGCAGCAATCCTACTTTATCGCTGTTGTAATACAGCATGTTCACCAGGCTGGAGAAGCTGTTGTTGGAAAAGTTGGCCGCCCGATAGGCGGTGGCGCCATTGGCATTCAGCACGTTGTCCAGCAGCAGGGCATAGTTGCTTTGTGGGTTGGCGCCGATTTCATTGCAGATGAAAACGTCCGGCTTGTAGTAAAAGAACAACGTCCGCAGGTTGGTTTCTTTGGCTACCGGATCGTTGGTGGAGGCCGTACACTGATTGGTGGTGTTGCGGTAGTTGAGCAGGTTGTAGGCCATGATCTTCAGCGTATCGGCAGATTGTGCCCACAGTTGGCAGACAGTCAAGGACAAGAGGAGGGAGGCAATCAGTTTCATACTGTTAAAGGTACAACAACATGTAAGTATGGGGTTAGCGCTTCTGCTGCTACCTTTGCAGGCTATGAGCCACCATCCCCGTCAGCTGCGTATTGAAGACTTCGACTACCCGTTACCGGATGAGCGAATAGCCCGTTTTCCGCTGGAACAGCGCGATGCATCCAAATTACTGATCTATCAGCATGGGGAGATAAGAGAGTCTACGTACAGGCATATAGCTGATGAGATTCCGGCAGGATCCATGATGGTGTTCAATGACACGAAGGTGGTGCAGGCTCGTCTGCAGTTTACCACCGCCAAAGGCCAGCCGATAGAGATTTTTTGCCTGGAGCCCGGGCCGGATTACCCGGACTTGTCGGTGGCCATGGCACAAACCGGATCAGTGGTCTGGGAATGCCTTGTCGGTGGCAACCGAAAGTGGAAGGAGCCTCAGTTGGTGCGAAGTTTTTTTGCTCCCGGAAGCGGTTGCGAGGCGGTAGAGGTTACTGCCGAGCGGATGGCCATGTTACAGGGCACCTTTCTGGTACGGCTATCGTGGCAACCGGCAACCCTCAGCTTTGCCGAAATGCTCGATGCAGCCGGCATCACTCCATTGCCGCCCTACCTGAAACGTGCTGCCGATGTGCTGGACAAGGATCGGTATCAAACAGTATATGCCCGGCATGACGGCTCTGTGGCTGCACCCACGGCGGGGCTACACTTTACCGACCGGGTGCTGGCATCGCTGCAGGAGAAAGGCATTGGGCAAAGTTTTGTGACCCTGCACGTAGGTGCAGGCACCTTTAAGCCCGTGCAGACCGACCTGGTAGGCGACCACGACATGCACTTCGAGTTCATGCATGTGGATGTACCGCTGATGCGGCAGCTGGCCGCAGCAGAGAAAATCGTGGTGGTAGGCACCACGTCACTACGCACCGTAGAAAGTCTGTACTGGCTGGGGTGCAAAGTGATGCTGTGGCCCGACCTGCCGATGGAACAACTGCTGGTAGAGCAATGGGATCCGTATGATCTGCCGGGAGAAAGACCTGAGGCTACCAAGGCACTGTTGGCGCTGGCAGATTTTCTGGAGAAGCGTGGCGTTGCACAGCTTATCACCAAAACGCAGCTGATGATAGCTCCGGGGTACACGCTGCGGGTTGCCGATGGGTTGGTCACCAACTTCCACCAGCCCAAAAGCACGCTCATCCTGCTGGTTTCTGCTATTGTGGGCGATCATTGGCGCCGCGTCTATGAGTATGCCCTCAACAATGACTTCCGCTTCCTCAGCTACGGCGACGGGAGTTTGTTGTGGCGCTGAACAGGTCATCCAACGAAAGGGTAAAGAAGACGGTCAGCGGGATGCCGTCTGGACCTACCACCCACGTGGAAACAGGGTTGTATTGTGCGGAAAATGCTTCCACTCCTTTCCAGTTTTTTATCTGACCACTCTTTACTTCAATGGCTACTGTCTGCATGCCTCGTTGCAATACAAAATCCACCTCATGTAGCCCTTCACGCCAGTAATACAGCGAAGTAGTAGAATGCTGCACAAGCGATAGCAGGTACGTGCCAACGGCGGACTCAACCCATTGACCCCATTCTTTTGGTGAAGACTGCAGGGTGTACATCGTTTGTGGGGACAAGGCGCTGAACAGGGCATTATTGTGCACCTGAAACTTTGGAACTGAGGCGCGCTTCCTCACTGATTGCGCTGCATACTTCTGTAATCCTGAGAGCAATCCGGCATCGTGCAGCAGTTGCAGGTAGTGCGACAATGTAGTTGTGTTGCCGGCATCCTGCAATTGCCCCATCATTTTGGTGAACGACAATTCCCTGGTAGTATATAGGGTGCCTGTTTCAAATAATTGTCGCATCAATGCAGGCTTGTGTATGGTGGTGATCATAAGGATATCCTTGCTGATGCTTGGTTCGATGATGGATTCCCGCACGTAGCTTTTCCATCGTGCTTCGTCATTCATCAATGTGACAGCACCCGGATATCCTCCAAAGAAGATAAACTCCTCCAACGATACACCGAAGGCTTCCCGCATTTCAGGATATGTCCAGTGCCCCAGATAGTTGGTTTCAAATCTACCTGCCAGCGATTCGGTAAGGCCTTGTTGCAACATCAGGCGGGATGATCCCAAGAGAATGACCTTCAAGTGTATTCCCTGTAAGCTGTCTGCATCCCACTCCTTTTTTACGTGCTCGCTCCAGTTGTCAATCTTCTGAACCTCATCCAATATCAGCAATGCTTGTTCAATACCCGGTTCTCGTAGGGACAATCTGGCCAACTTCCACTGCTGCTCAATCCAGATTGAACTGTTACCGATCATCCCGTCCGCAGTGGCATAGTGTACAGGCATGTCCACCGATTGCATGAGCTGATGTGCCAGGGTGGTCTTACCTACCTGCCTGGGGCCATATAATACCTGTAGGAACCTTCTTGGCTCCTCCACTATACGGCTATAAAGAGTGGCATATAGGCTTCTTTGGATCATTTATCAAAATTACTCAATAGACTGAGTAATTTTACTCAATAGATTGAGTAATTTTAGAAAAACCATCCAATACATTGATAAACAAATAGTTGTGAACGAAAGAATGCTATGCAATCAAGCCCTGAACATACGGTGGTTGTACCGTCACCAACCACCATCTCCAGTCACTAACTACCAGCTACCAACCCAAACTGCCTCAAATGGTGTGTGAAGTGCTTGCTGTGGAACTGCCGCCACTCGTGTGGAGTAAGTGGGCCGAACAGTGGGTGCGGGTATGTGGCTTCGGGTGCTGCCTGCCAGGCGGCCTCTGCCTGATGGATGTGGTGATGCAATTGTGATACCGCTTCTGCAAAGGTGCTGAAGTAGACCGGACGTGGCTCTGCCAGCAGGGCAGGATTTCTTAGGTTTTGGGCAAATGGCTTACTGTTGTGCAGAAATTCTTTGCGCTGCGCCCACTCCTCTCCAGGCGTCATCACCTTGCCGGCAATGCTGCCATAGCTGAGGCGCACCACAATCAACAGGTGCTCTACCATCTGCTGCGCATTCATCAGTCCCCACTGTGCGGGCGTGTCGGCGGTTAGCCGTTGTATGGCGGAGCGGCACTCTTCGGGGAAAGTCAGGAATGCCATAGCCACTACCGTTGTATGCCGTATTTATCCAGCAGGTACACCAGTGCCGTAATGGCTGCGGCACCCAGTTGCAGCTCGCGCCGGTTTACCTTGTCGAACGTGTCGGTAGAGGCATGATGATAGTCGAAGTACCGTTGGCTGTCGGGTTGCAGGCCAATCAGCGTGGTTCCCTGTGATTTCAGTTGGTTGATATCTGCACCACCGCCGCCCTCTCGGAACAGGAAGATGTTGTAAGGCAGGAATAGTGGCGCCCACTGTCGGATTTGTTCCACCACCGGCAGGGTGTCGCTGATGCCGAAGCCTTGAGGGGTAAATCCGCCTGCATCGGTTTCGATGGCGGCCATGTGGTATTCTCCCAGCCTGTTGGATTCTTCGGCGTATGCTTTGGCGCCCCTGAGTCCGTTTTCTTCATTCATGAACAATACGCACCGAATGGTTCGCTTGGGTCGGTAGTTCAACTTCTTCAGGATCGACAGTACCTCCATGGATTGTACGCATCCTGCCCCGTCGTCATGTGCCCCATCACCGTTGTCCCAGCTATCCAGGTGGCCGCCAATCAGGATGATTTCCTCGGGGTATTCGCTGCCGCGAATCTCACCGATCACGTTGTATGACAGCTTTTCCGGTAAATTGTCGCACTGCATGCGCAGGTGAAACTTCAAATGAGGGTCGGTTTTCAGCGCTTCACTCAGTAATTCGGCATGGCTTGTAGCTATGGCTGCTGCAGGAATCTTTTTCGATCCTTCGGGATAGGCCATGCTGCCGGTGTGTGGGTGCTCGTCGATAGTGTGGCTCAGCGAACGGATGAGCATACCTGCTGCGCCAAATTCTGCCGCCTTTCCGGCACCTGCCCACCGGTAGCCTACACAGCCGCCATAGGCATGAAACGTAGAGATGTGGCGCTGTTCCATGGGCACATTATAGAACACAATACGTCCCTTGATGGAGTCCTCACCGAATCGCTCCAGGTCTTCGTAGCTATGCACTTCCACTACTTCAGCGGTGATGCCGGCAGGTCCTGTGCCTACCGATCCACCCAGAGCACACACGTTTACCTCCTCTACGCCATAATGGTCCGGACTGAAGAAACGCCCCACTTCTTTTGGGCCACGCACCCAGTGTGGCACCATCACCGGCTGTAGCCAAACGGAGTCCAGTTGCAGGGTGTCCATCACCTGCTTCGACCACTCCACCGCCATGGCTGCTTGTGGCGATCCACTCAGTCTGCCGCCAATCTGATTGGCCAGGAAGTCCAGCCACGGGTAGGCCTGTCCGTTTACCAGCGATTCGTCGAATATGGTGCGGATGAATTGTTCGTCGGCCTGCTGCTGCGCAGGGTCTGATTCAGGAACAGACAGGGTGAGTAGCAACAGAAAGGGTAACAGCCATGCGTACATGTGGTCAGCTTTTTCGCGCCGACTAAAATACGGGAATGGCGTCAGAATGGGTCAGGAAACAAAAAAACCAAGTCTTATTTGGACTTGGCTTCTTTGTTGGCGGTGGTAGTGGCTGCCTTCTTGGGACGGCTGTTGCCGAAGCTGCCTCTCCATATCTTTCCGCGCTTGGATCTTTTGTCTCCTCTACCCATGATTGTTGTGGTTTTCTGTGAAATGGACTACAAAATTATTGATTCCCAAGCGTTATTTCACATTTTCCGGCATACAATCCCACAAAACCTGCCAGGCTTCCTCCAGCGAGGTGCCATAAGCCAAAATACCATCGGGGTGGCCAGCCATGATAATGACCGGCACTACCTCATTGGCCGCACATTGGGCAATGGCTTTGGCCATGTCCGGTGTGCCGTAGGCAGCAGATTGGGGTGTGGTAGGAAACACGTGCAGGTATTTGGCCCACCACGCTTGGTGATGTATGTGTATCACGGCACCAATGCCGGGCTGTGTGGCATACAGGGCAGCATGCGTCATGGATTCGGACGAGGCCTGCACCCTGCCCGTACACCAGCAGGTGTTACCGGCAATGTCCACCCGGGTAACCAGTGACGTGTCCTGCGCCTGCAGCTCATCCAGGTGGCCGGTTTGTGTGCCTGATATCAGGAAACCACCATTTACCCGCACGCTGATGTTGCCGAATCCTATCCCGTCCTCATACATGCCTATCCACTGTTGCGCTACACATCTCCTGCGAACGGTATTCAGAGCCTGCAAGGCTTCCGGAAAGGCAATGTCCTGTTGGGTCCATACCAACTTGAACTTGATGTATCCTTCATCCATCATGGCAGGATCCACTTGTCAGGAAACAACCGCCGGATTCCGTCGGCCGTGGCGGCAGCGATGCCTCGTTCTGTAATCAGCCCCGTCACCAGTCGTGCCGGGGTAACATCAAATCCGTAGTTCACAGCCTGTGTTCCACTGGGAGTCACACGTATGGTTGCCTCACCTGTTTCCGATTGGCCGGTGATGTAGTGCACCTCATCTGCAGACCGCTCCTCTATGATGATATCAGTGCCATACCTCAGGGAAAAATCGATGCTGCTGGAAGGCAGAGCTACATAAAACGGAACCTGATTGTCCGCTGCTGCGAGTGCCTTGAGGTAGGTTCCCACCTTGTTGGCCACATCGCCATGGGCTGTGGTACGGTCGGAGCCTACAATTACCATGTCGATCTTTCTCTCGGCGAGCAAGATGCCTGCCGCATTGTCTACCAGCAGCGTAGCGGGGATGCCTGCTGCCTGTAGCTCCCAGGCAGTGAGCGAGAATCCCTGATTGCGGGGACGGGTTTCACTCACCCACACGTGTACGGGTATACCTGCCTCATGTGCCAGATATACTGGCGCTATGGCAGTACCGTAGTCAACAGCCGCCAACCAGCCGGCATTGCAGTGTGTCATGATTTGTACCGGTTGTCCGGTTGCCTGGTAGCGGGCACGTATGATTTCCAGGCCATGCTTGCCGATGGCCTTACACTGTGCCACATCCTCTTGCGCCATGCTGCGTGCTTCCTGCAGCAACACCTGTGGATCGGGGCCATGTAATGCAATGGCTGCTTTCATCCTGTCCAGTGCCCACATGAGGTTTACAGCGGTGGGTCTGGTGGCACGGAGCGCCTGTTCCGCAGCAACCATGTCAGCACCATGCCTGGCGGCCAGGTACATACCATACGCCGCTGTGATGCCGATGAGGGGTGCACCCCGCACCCACATCTCCCGAATGGCTGTTGCGGCATCCTGCCAGTTACATAGCTCAGCCTCTACCCATCTGTGTGGCAGGGTCCGCTGGTCCACTACATGGATTTTGCCGTCGGGGCTTTCCCATAAACTGGTTCTATGTTGGCCGTTTACCTGCATGACGGTTGCTGTTTCTTCACCTGAGTCTTAGGTGGATATCCATTACTTTAGCGACATGAACAGACGCCCTTTGCTTGTGTGGACAAAGCTATGGTTTTTCGCAGGTCTGTGGCTGTTGGCTGGTGTGATATATGGTCAGGGAAAGGGTCGTGTGGTGGATGCTGCCGGCAACACCTTGTTCTCATTGGACGATAATCGGGTGGTGAACGCCCGCAACGAAGTGCTGTTTACCATCAGCGGCAACATCTTGTTCTATGGCAATTCCCTCAGCAAGGATTCCATAGCGTATCTGGTGCGCACCCGTGACGTGTTCGGCAAGAAGCTGGGGTATATCTACGGTTCTTCCACATCAGACATCCTGTTTTCGGTGAGCAGAGGTCAGTTTTTTGCCGGCACGGGCCGCTTTGCCGATCAGCTGCTGTTGGAGATGCACACCACCAACCAACGGCAGGTAGTATTCATTGATGGTCAAACCGATGACACGATAGGCACCTGCATAGGCCAGGGGCTGAGTGCACAGGAGTGGTCGGCCTTGTTTCTTACCTGGATGGAGGGCGGCATGCCCGGAGAGCGGAAGCGGGTGGAAGAAGGACTGGAGCAACAGGCGCGTAGCCGCGGTCAGGTGATTGGCCGCATGAAACTATCCGTAGACAGTGGTTTCTACTTTGAGTGGATATGGGACGGACAGCGGATGAAGCCACGGTACGGTAACAGGCCGGAAGACGACTGGATATTCGACGGCCGCTATATTCGCCCTTATTGGGGCCTGGCCCGGCAAGAGGAGTGGGAGTGGGACGGACAGTACCTGAAGCCTTCCCTGCAGGATGTGCCGGAGCTTACCTTCATCTGGGATGGCACCAGCATCCGTCCCTTCTGGGACTACCGGCAGGATCTGGACTGGATCATCGAAGGCAATATCGCCTATCCCAAGTGGGATCGCACCTTTGAACGGGAATGGGAGATAGAGGGTGAGTTCCCCGTACCCCTGGTGGCACTCATCGTATTGGGTATTGCCGACAGGTAGACAACCGAACAGATTATTGCCCCTCCCATCGAGCAGCCAGCCGCTCCACCGGCATGTCAGGATATCGGTTTTGTAGGTGCGCAACCCGCTGCCTGGCAGCAGCCATGAATTGTTGCCATCCTTCCGATTCGGGATGTAGCGGTCGGTGCGCCACATCACGCAGCAGGGGCTCTATGTCCCCACAGTACCGCAGCGCCTCATCCGACAGCAATACGGTCTTGAAGCGTTCCCAGATATGCTGTTCAGCTTCTTTGGATGGGTGGGCGTGGTCGGCCGCATAGAACCGATAGTCGCGCAGTTCATCCAACAGCAGCTCGAATGCGGGGAAATAATGCACCTGGCTGTTTTCGGTTGCTTCATGTACGGCTGCCAGCAGGTGTGCTTTGCTGCGGTTGTTGGCCATGGCGCCATCACGCAGATGCCGCACCGGGCTTACGGTCAGCAACAGTTGCAGGGAGGGATTCACACTTTTGGCCAGCGCTATCGTATCGGCCAGCAGCCCCTGCGTTTCCTCTACCGACAACAACCGATGGCGGAACAGGCTATGCGGCTGCTTGTGGTTGTTGGCAACTATGGTGCCGGTGTCGGCCAGTTCCCATACGTGAGCGGTGCCGTATGTAATCAGCAAGGCTTGCGCCTGTTGCAGCGCCTCTCTGCCCGCTTGCAGCGATGCATTCATAGCTGTAACCGCTGTTGCTGCTTGTGGCCGGGAAAAGGATCCGTGGAAGTCCCAGTGATGCCATAGCCCGTCATGCTGCCACAACTCCTCGGTGGTAACCCATTGTTGCTGCGCCATGCGATGAAA
>CAYYHM010000056.1:0-13838 GCA_964471795.1 uncultured Chitinophagales bacterium
CGGCAGATATATCACGGCCGGTTAGACTTGCTTTACTGGTCTGTATGTTGTTCGCGGATACCTGCCAGGCAAAACCAAACAATAGCAAAATAAAGACTAAGGACCACGTTACAATTTGATTCTTTCGTATGGGCATTCCTGTAATATTTGAATGACTGTTTATTTGAAGCATGACACTATTTACACATCATCTTGGCTACATTCTGAGCTATAGGCTGCCTGGTAATCAATCTTGGAGGGAGGAAAATCAAACTACCCCAGCTACACCAAGCCGTTTGCCTGTTGCCTGCATCCGCTTTGTATGTTCAGAATGGGCATTTCAGCCTCATACTTATTCTGGCGCAATCAGCATATTTACGAACAAGACTATATGCACGCACTCACTCAAAAAAACAAGCAACTGTGTCTATCATAAATTTGAACCGACTTGCTCAACTAACTTACAGGGGTATTTCAGTGCGCTAATGTAGTTGCATACACAGCGTGTAGCAGCTCCCAAGTAGGGTGATTCCCCCGAATGGGTAGCTATTTCACCCGATGTAATCCAGCTGCTGGCTACACGGCTTTCTACACTCATGTAGTACTAAAACCAGATCTACGTACTCTATAGTCATTTCTGCAAATGAGCAGGCCTATTCCTGCTGCTTAGAATTTGGGAGCACTGAAGCTTATATGTACAAAGCAGGCAGCATGCTTAAACGAACTTGGCCTACCTCTCTTATTCCGACTCACCTATGTAGGGTGTCGTGTAGAGCCCGGCAACGGCCGCAACGCCAAAAGGAGTGTACCAATCATTATGACCATGAATGGAATAAGAATTATGACCATGTGCCGGCAAATAGTGCGGCAATCTTACTTGATGTGGCTCCTGGATTTCCTGTGTTGTATGGAAGTACCGGATCAACCACTGTTGGTTCTCTATCCCTATCTCGAAGAACAGGAAGCCGGTAAAGCATATACCCAATCCTGTTAGTATACCGGCTATGGGCACAAGTGGACTATGCCGAATGCGCCGCAGTCGCTGGCCTTTGGCCTGATTAGCGGATTTACTGGAGGGGTTAATGAGGATGGCTACCGGAATCATGTTTCTTGGATGTTGTGCTTACTTGAAAGGTAGGATTGCGTAACCGAATCCTGTATTGCTGCGAACTCGTACCTACACGACAATAGAAAGTACGCATCAGGATTATGAGTTGAAGCCATAACAGGCAATAGCATAGAATAGTCGGGTTGTCGAATTTGCGCTGAAGATGGGACCTGCTAGCATATTGACTCCTATGCATAGCCAATGGCGCATACTTACACCAAATCTACTGCAGGTGCCCTGCGGCAGCCGTGACAACAAACGCTGGAAATCATTATGCATAAGACAAGCCAATAACTGTGGTAACAGCGGGGTATTTGGCTGATAGGTTCCAAGAGGAACTACTATATATTCCTTCCAGAAATTCAATACAAACGCAAATTTCAAGACAAACCTGCAATTCCTTACATCCTAATCAGGTGAAAGAAACATATTAGGCACCTTACACCCTACTATAAGGGGTGCAACCATTAGCCCAAACAGCGATGATTTACCGATTGAAGATTACAACGGCAATTCTTTGGTCAAACGAATAGGTAAGCGCTCTTAGGGGGTATGCTATTCCTGCACAGACACGGCAGAAACCTTCAGGATGAGTGCCATTTTCTTGTTCACCACATCATCTTCGATCTTGAACAACCGGTACATCTTTTTCAAGGACGAGCGAACACCTTCGTGACTGATGGAGATCTGTTCTGCTAAGTACTTGTTACTGGCATTGGCATTCAGTGCCAGTTCCTGAAGCAGCTTCCAGTCAGTTTCGTTGAGGGCTGCATTGATGTATACCTGCACCTTTTCCTTGTCAAGCTGTTGAGATAGTATCAATCCTTCTCCGGCAAATGGCAAATTGGACAACGCCTTTTTTTGGAGTTCTGCCAAATCGGCCTTCAGCTTCTGCTTTGCCGCCCTGGACTGCTGCAAATAGGTGCTCCGGCGGTATATCATCACAATCATACCAAGCGCAATAGCTAGTCCTGTCAGGAATATCAGTTGCGCAGCAGACTCATTATTACGGGCAAGTTGCTCCTGCGCCATTATTTCATCTTCCTTTTTCGTAACCGCATAGCCTTCACGCAAAACCTGCAGGAGGTTATCTTGCCGCAACGAATGGATACTGTCACCATAGCGCAGCATCTGGCGGTAATATCGGCTACCGGCAATGGAATCGCCCATCGCGTCGGCCAGATTACGTTTTATCTCATACCAATCCTTCAGAACAGCATACATACTATCGGGTAATCCCTGCATGGTATATTCTGCGCTATCTATCCACATCTGGGCCCTATCGTATACGCCCATCCCGATATAAGCATCTGCCAGATATAATTGGGTGAAGCATTGGAACTCTGTCCAATTCTGCTGGCGGAACAAATCAATTGCCTGTTCATAGGCATCAGCAGCAGCATGATGGCGGCCAAGCGTATTCAAAGCAAAGCCCCGATATTGATAGGCTGTTGCCTTCAACCTGTTCATAGGTAGTGTATCAGCAATTCTGATTAATTCATCCAGGTAAAATGTGCTGGAATCCGGTTGATTGCTCAACAATAAAACGCTTCCAAGTGTCATGTCGGACTCTGCCACCATATCATCAAATCCGTTTGCCAACGAGAAATTCCTGTTGCGATGCGCCAGAGCGTAGGTACTATCCAGATTGTCCAGCTTCTCATATACCTGTGCCAGCAGGTTGGTAGCTCGAGCTATACCATATGCATCATTCATCTCGGTATATGCTTCCAGCTCCTTTTGTGCGTAGTAAAAAGCGGAGGCATGATCATACAGGCAACTGTAAGCGATTACCAGGTTGTGATAGGCTTTTGCCAAAGATTTTTTGTCATTTTCCGGATGATATAGTGGAAGTGCTTCATTCAAATTGGCCACTGATTCTTCACAATTCCCCGCCCACAACTCAAATACACCAAGATTCATCAGGTACTTGGCTCGAAATAGCCCATTTCCTGTCCGTCGGTATTCTTCAAGAAACAACGCATTCACCGATTTGGCTTCCTCGAATTTCCCGGCATTGGCATATTCATTCATCTTGACACGCATTTCCTGTATGTCGTCTTCTGTTAGTTGCGCATATGACGGCATTGGCACAACACCCAACAGGATCACCAGGATAAGTTGCGCTATCAAGCACCGCTTCCGAATTGACCACAGTTGGTGATAGCTTGCACCCTCTTGGCGGTACAACACCATTCTGCCGAAATCATGTGCTATTATTGTTTGCATTTGCCTGAATTTAGTATTCATCTCTACTCCCTGGTTTAACTTTTTCTACATACCATGGTGGCGGCCACAGCCAGTGCCATCTTCTTGTTAGACACCACATCATCTATGTGAAACAAACGATACAATTTCTTTAGTGCAGACCGCACTCCTTCATGGGTTATGCCGATTTTCTCCGACAATTCCTTGTTGTTCGCATTGGGATCTACCGCTAACACCTGCAACAAGGTCCAATCAGTATCGTTGAGTGGGAACCCAATGTGTTCTTCAATCTTTTCCTTACAGAGCAATTGTGTACCCTCAGCCTGCAATGTGCCGGATGTTTCTGAAAAATGTCGATTATACAACAGTTCCAGTTCCCTGTTCAGTTTGTCGTGTTCCTGCCTGGCACTCCGCAGCTTTTTCCCTATACGGTAATTGAACGTGCCCACACCTGCCAATAACAGTATGGCGGTAAACAACAGAACCCTTGCCCGCAATTGTTTCCGGTGCGAATTGTCCATCGCTGCCTGAAGTGCAATGGACTTCTGGTGCAGGATATAGTTAGCACGCAGCTGATCAGGATTAGTACGCTTTGACTCATACTGCACACTATCATGGTACCTGGCATACATCCTGAAAAAGCGATGGGAACTTGCCAAATCCCCGGATATTTCTGCACACTGGTACTTTACTTTATAGAAGAGCATCCAGGTGTTATATTGTCGTGCAGGCAGATAGTCGATAAGCGCATCGGCTGAGTCTAAATAAGCTTTTGCCGACTGGATATCCTGATGCTGAAAGCTGGCAGCTGCGGCATGTGCGTACGCCATGCATTGATTTCCATACAAGCCGGCAGCTCGGTAGTGCGCAGCAGCGGCTGTGAAGGCAGCTATCGCTTCAATCCATAGTCCTTGCTGCGCAAAGGTGCTACCTCGGTAAAATTGGGCATCAGCCACCCCCCGTGGTTGCCAATCACTGTCCAGGAGACTCAGTGCGCTGGTCAAATATATTTGCGCCGAATCCGCCTCATTGCCCGCCAGCAGTACGCGACCAAGCATGGTAAGCGATGTCGGTTCCAATTCTGTGAGTTGATTGGTGCGGCAGAGACTCAGGCTCTCTCTGGCTACGACAAGGGCACTATCCTGGTTGCCCATGGCCAGATATTGAGGTGCCATGCTAAGCAATGTAGCCACCCTACCAGCCTCATCAGACAGCGAAGACCATTGCTGTAGCGCTTGTTGGCAATAGGTGAAGTAGGCTACAATATCATTGGTATGTAGATGACAAAGACACAGGTTATGTGCCAGTCGGGCCGCATACGCCGGTTGGTTCTCCCGTGTTGCCAGTAAGTAGGCTGCATGATAGTTCTCAGCGGCAAGCCTGTATTCCTCTCGTTGGTAACACATCCACGCAAAGCCGGCCAACCGACGGATTTCCGAGGATGTGGCATTTTCCGCCGTTATGGGATACAACCCGGGGATTGAAGGTAAGACAAAGGTGTTATGACTCGTTGTATCAGCTGAATGCCTTGCAGTATTGCCCTGTGTAGGTATCCCGGAAACCACACCGGCAGTCAGAAAAAATCCAAGGAACATCAACTGAACCCGCCAAAATGGTAAGGTAAACCGGTGCGATGTAGCAGGAGATAGCGTAAATGATGTATAAGTGAATAGATCTAGGATCATATTGGAGAAGGACGCTGTTCACAAGTTGTATCATCTATCCTGCTATGCAGCCCGATCACTGGCCGGTGTGTCTGGATAAATATTTGGTTTTCAAAGCTAATACACTTCTACCAGCAGCAATAAAACCAAACTACATGAACAAGTTCCCTTCAGTCGATATCCAAAGATATCTCAGGAAGCTGCCGACTTGGTTATAGCCTCGCTATAACTCAGTATCTCTTCTCTCAACTCCTGCAGCAACTGAACCCGTTGATGATGCTGAATAGCCTCCATATGCTTTTCTTCGGCCTGGCATCTTGTCAATTGGTTTTCATAGTTCTGCAACATCATGTCGATAATTCCGGTATAATGACCCTTGTAATAATGGTCGTAGTCGATGTTCTTTAAGGCATCATACCGTTCCAGAATCTCCACGATGTCTCTCTCTACACCCTCATATTGCATTTTGTTATGCTTGATGGATACAGAAAGAAGGATAGTTTCCAGTAGTTGATTTTTCATGCGTACTTGGGATTTTGAAAGTAGAATAAACGTGTAGGTATGGCAATGGCAATAGTTTTCCATGTAGGGTGCAAATGGCTGTAAAGACCATATTCACCCTACCCGGACACATATAGTAAGGAGCCTGGCACCCTGATGGCACTTTCCTGGAACTCCTATTTGTCTTCAGAGGTATTGTCGCTATCACCGGAATGAAAGAACAGATCCTTCATATCCTGAAGCAGTTCGATGCAGTGGCGGTGATAGAGCAGGTTATCGTAGTGTATCGGTTTATCTCTCTTATTCAACAGTTCTGTGTGGTAGGCGATCCTGTTAGACATCCACGCTGCCATGGAAGTCAGCGTGTCGAGGTTATCGTCAGTGACAGGCATGGGCATCTCCGCTGTGGTAGCCAGAAATCTGGTTCGTTTTTTGAGCGATGTAATCATGGAATAGGGTTGTTTTTTGTTTAACACTTACCCAAAGAAATTACATCAAACCGTAACTGAAAACCCTTTTACAGGTGAATTCCTACCCCTACTATTTACTCACCGTGCAGGGTGAATTTCTCACAGTGCCAGCAACAGCCAGTCCTCGCTGTAACCCTGCAAATACGGGCATTTCAACCCATTCCACCACCCCGGAACCAAGCGCTTACAACCGCAACACCTATCCCCGGTGAAACGCTATGGCAAGTGTACCTCACCTGCAATAGTGAATCCCGGCAAGAATATTCCTGCCTTTCTTTCACTTGTAAGATGTGTCGGTTAATTTGACTCTTTGAAGACTCTATTCCCTTTGGGGGGTCATCTTCCCTTCCAATTTTGCCCATACTGATTCTACGCTAATCTTTCACGAGTGAATTTCCCTTCGAATCCAATGCTATCCGATGGAATTAAATAACTCCACCCGTTTAGCATCGATTGCTGGTGTTTCACGATTTCCACCAAGCCAACCACGCACTGCTATTCACAGAGCAGCGCCGTTTTACTACCTTTGGATTCCATCCAACAACTAGCATACCCATGGCAGATATCACCCGCCTGCAGCAAATGGCCACACAGGTAAGACGAGACATCCTTCGCATGACCCACGGCGCCAGCAGCGGACATCCGGGTGGCTCCCTCGGCTGTACCGAGTTTATGGTAGCCCTGTACCAGGAAGTGATGTCCTACTCGCCACAGTTTACCATGGATGGAACAGGAGAAGACGTGTTCTTCTTGTCCAACGGGCACATCAGTCCGGTATGGTACAGCGTATTGGCAAGGAGCGGGTTTTTCCCCGTGGCGGAACTGGCCACCTTTCGGAAGCTGAACACACGGCTGCAGGGTCACCCCGCTACCCACGAGCACCTGCCCGGTATTCGTATGGCCTCCGGCTCCCTGGGCCAGGGCCTCAGTGTTGCTGCCGGCGCAGCACTCACCAAAAGAATCACCGGAGATAAGCACCTTGTGTATTCCCTTCACGGAGATGGCGAGGTACAAGAAGGACAGATATGGGAAGCTGCCTTGTTTGCCGCCCACCACAAGATCGACAACCTGATCTCTACCATCGACTGGAATGGGCAGCAGATAGATGGCCCAACTGATGAGGTACTGTCGCTGGGCGACCTCACCGCCAAATTCGATGCCTTTGGCTGGCATACCATCCGCCTGAAACAAGGAAACGACATGCCAAGCGTTGTACAGGCATTGGCTGATGCCAAAGCAGCCACCGGCCAGGGCAAGCCTGTGATGATACTGATGAATACCCACATGGGATTTGGTGTGGACTTCATGACAGACGATCACAAGTGGCATGGGGTAGCTCCCAACGACAGCCAGCTGGCCAATGCCCTCGGGCAATTGCAGGAAACACTGGGCGACTACTAAGCCCTTCTCATATATGCCTCATCGGCAGTGGCTACATATACCCATGATAGCACCGGTATGGCTACTGGTGTTCCTTCTTGCTGCTACGCACTTGTCGGCACAGGAAAAGGTAACCCGTATCCTGTTCGTATTCGACGCCTCCGGCAGCATGGCCGGCCAGTGGGAAGGGCAACAGAAATTCGACATCGCCCGCTCCTTGCTACTGAATGCCGTGGACAGCCTCGAAGCATCACCGGACCACATCGAAATCGGCTTGCGCATCTTTGGTCATCAATCCTATAAAGGCGTAAACGACTGCCAGGACTCCAAGTTGGAGGTACCCTTTGCACACGACAACCGACAAGCCATTGCGGCCACTTTGAACCGCATTGAGATACAGGGGCAGACCCCCATCGCCTACTCGTTGTTTGAATCCCTGAAAGACTTTCCGCAGGACCCCTTCGCCAAGAATGTGATCATCCTCATCACCGACGGGCTGGAGACCTGCGATGGTGATCCCTGTGCCGTAGGTCCCCTGCTGCGGAAGAACAACATCTCCTTGCGACCGTTCGTGATCGGGTTAGGGCTCGGGGAAGAAGGGGCCGCCTTCTTCGATTGTGTGGGCAACTTCTACAATGCCGACGATAGTGAGTCATTTCAGGAAGCGCTCGACATCGTGATCTCGCAAGCCATCAATACCACCACAGCGCAAATCAACCTGCTGGACGACAACCATCAGCCCACAGAAACCAATATAGAAGTGTCCCTGTACGACAACTATGGCGGCACCATGGAAAAGATGTATGTGCATGCCAAGGGATTTCAGGGGCAAATCGACACGCTGCACCTGACACCGGTGATCGACTATGACATGGTAGTGCACACCACACCACCGGTGGTGGTGGAAGACCTGAGCCTTACCCCGGGCATGCACAACATACTCCCTGCCGACGTACCACAAGGCACGCTTACCCTGCGGGTTGATGGGTTTCCGCGACAATATGAGGAAAACTGCATCATCCGGCAGAGCGGGTCCCCGCAAATCATAGACATACAAAGCCTCAACACCCGGAAACGCCTGCTTACCGGCCTGTATGACCTGGAAATCCTGACGCTGCCCATCCTGATACGCGACGAGGTAGCCATCAACGCCAATGAAGAAACCACCCTGCTGATACCGGCACCCGGCAAGGTAAGAATCGGCATTACCCGCCCCGGCATCGTAAGCCTGTATCAGATAGGCAACGGGGACATGCGCCTGTTCTATGAGCTGGATCAGGTAGATAAGGTGGTAGAGGTGGACATATTGCCGGGTAGCTATCTGGCTGTATTCCGGCAACATCCGATGAAGCGGGCTGCCCTTACCCAAACCAAGTCCTTTACCATCTATACCCGCACCACCACAACACTTACCTTCTAATGCGCCTGTTTACCGTCATATGGCTATGTTGTGTGTCCCTGCTGATGGGGACTGCAGCACATGCGCAAACGGCCGATGCGCCCATGACCCGCATCCTGTTTCTGCTGGACGCATCGCAAAGCATGGGTGCCGGCTGGGGCGGCCGCAGCAAGATAGAGGTGGCCAAGCAGGTGATCTCCGATGCGGTTGACAGCCTGAGCGGGATCGCCAATGTACAGGTGGCCCTGCGTGCCTATGGCCATCAATACCACTATACCCTCAACAACTGCAAGGACAGCCGGCTGGAAGTGGGCTTCCGACCCAATAGCCACATATTGGTGAAGAGCAAGCTGCGGGAGATAAAACCCAACGGCATCACGCCGATCGCCTATTCACTGGAGAAGGTGGCCGGCGACTTTCCGCTGGATCCCAACAGCCGCAACATCGTTATCATCATCACCGACGGCGAAGAGTCCTGTGAAGGAAACCCTTGTCAGGTATCGGCATCCCTGCAGTCGCGCAACGTCATACTCCGCCCTTTTGTAATCGGCCTAGGCTACCAATCCGAACTGAAGACCAACCTCGACTGTATCGGCACCTACTTTGAAGCCAACAGCCCCAACGAACTGAAGGAGACCATGCAGGGCATCATCCATAGCCTGCTTGACCAAACCACTGTGGAGGTACACCTGAACGATCTGGAAGGGAATCCCACCGAGACCGATGTGGCACTGAGCTTCTTCAACCCCTTGTCGGGCATGGCGCAGTACAACTTCTACCATACACTGACAGCCAGAGGCACACCCGACACCATGGAGGTGGATCCCATCAACGCCTACTACCTGATCGTACACACGCTGCCACCCATCATCAAGCGCAACGTGCGGCTGGAGCCCAACACCCACAACATCATCGATATTACGGCACCGAGGGGCGACCTGCAGGTTCTCATGCGCAACAGCAATGAGCGGTATAATGCCAACATTCAGGTGGTAGTGAAGCAAGCCGACCGTACCAGAACGGTCAACGTGCAGCGGATGAATACCCGCGAACGCTACCTGATCGGCAATTACGACCTCATCATCATGACGCTGCCACGCATCACGGTCAGCAACATAGAACTGAAACAGCGGGAGGTTACCACCATTGAGATCCCGGAACCGGGCATCCTCACCATCAACTCGCGGGTAGAGTTGTACGGCGGCATCTTCCGGATGGTGGACAACCGGATGGAAAAGATCTATCAGCTGAACGACCGCATTTTGAAAGAAAGCATACTTTTGCAACCGGGCACTTACTGGGTGGTTACCCGCCATAAGGTGAACCGCTCTGCAGAGGAGACGATTACCCGGAAGATCACGATACGGTCTGGCGAGTCAACTACCATAAATCTATAATAATGAGCGTTTTACATCTATCGCTGGACGAACAAAAGGAAACCCGTGCCGGCTTTGGCGACGCCATGTACGAACTGGGCCAGACAAACCCTGACGTAGTGGTGCTGACAGCCGATCTGGCAGGCTCGCTGCGGCTGGACAAGTACGTGGCTACCTTCCCCGACCGGTTCTTCAATGCCGGTGTGGCAGAAGCCAACATGGTAGGTGTAGCAGCCGGTATGACCATCGGCGGCAAGATTCCATTTGCCACATCCTTTGCCAACTTCCTTACCGGCAGGGTGTACGATCAGATCCGTCAGTCAGTGGCATACTCCGACAAGAACGTGAAACTTTGTGCTTCCCATGCCGGTCTCACCCTGGGCGAAGATGGCGCCACCCATCAGATACTGGAAGACATCGGCCTGATGCGTATGCTGCCCCACATGACGGTTATCGTGCCTTGCGACTACAATCAGACCAAAGCTGCCACCAAGGCCATCGCTGCTCATAAAGGCCCTGTATATCTCCGGTTCGGTCGCCCCAAAGTGCCCAACTTCACCCCTGCCGACAAGCCGTTCACCATTGGACAGGCCGATGTGCTGCAATCGGGCACAGACATCACCATCATCGCCTGCGGCCACCTGGTGTACAAGGCCATCGAAGCCACCAAGCAGCTGGCAGCAAGGGGCGTTTCCGTGGAGCTCATCAACATGCATACCATCAAGCCATTGGATGAAGCGGCGATTGTTGCCAGTGCAACAAAGACCGGTCGGGTGGTTACTGCTGAAGAACACCAGATCAACGGCGGACTTGGTGATGCGGTGGCTAATGTGCTGGCCAGGCATTGTCCGGTTCCAATGGAGATGGTTGCAGTGCGCGACAGCTTCGGCGAGAGCGGCACACCCGACCAGCTGATGGCGAAATATGGGCTAGATACCCCCGATGTGGTTGCGGCAGCAGACCGATTGTTGCAACGGTAAGCCCCCACATTAAACCTTTGTGCCTTTCTGTTATCTTAGGACATAGCTTTCGGATGAAGCTCGTCCTATGATGTCCCACTCACCCACAGATCAGGAGATACTGTCCTTGTTCCGCGCACCTGCCACGCGCGACAGTGGTTTTGTGCGCCTCATGGAGACCTATCAGGAACGACTGTATTGGCATATCCGTAAAATAGTAACCTTTCACGACGATGCAGACGATGCCTTGCAGAACACCTTCCTAAAAGCATGGCAGGCACTGGATAACTTCCGGGGCGACTCCGGATTGTACACCTGGCTGTACCGGATTGCCACCAACGAGTCGCTGATGGTGTTGCAACAACGCAAGAAACGTGCTGCCGACTCCATCGAGATGCAAGATACCCTCGCCAACAGGCTACGGGCAGACAGGTACTTCGATGGTGAAGCGGCAGACATCATGTTGCAAGAAGCGATAGATACCTTGCCGGACAAACAGCGGGTGGTATTTGCCATGCGCTACTTCGATGCTACACCCTATGAGGAGATGTCGACCATACTCGACACATCCGTAGGTGCCTTGAAGGCATCCTACCATCATGCGGTGAAGAAGGTAGAATCATTTGTAATCAGCCGATTAAACCAATCCTGACCCAAGCTATCCAAACTACAGCATGACACCACAACATCCCATACAAGACAACCCGCAGGAGGAGTTGAAGGCATTGAGCCCAACGCTGGCCAACCTACCTGTACGACATATATGGCAGGTGCCGGATGGCTATTTTTCAGGTCTTCCGACCAGGATGCTGCAAACAGTGCGTGACGTACCGGGAGACTATTTTGCAACCCTTCCCGGGAAGGTGATGGATCGCATCCATGCAGCAGCATCGGAAACAGCAGACCCTGCTTTACCGATACAGACAAGCGGGCGTCCTTTCAGCGTGCCAGAAGGCTATTTTACCTCTGTAGCGCCTCGCGTGCAGGCTGCTATTACCCCTGCGCCTCAGGTAGTTCCCCTGTGGCAGCGGTCCCACATTTGGGGTGCTATTGCGGCAACAGTGGTTGCTGCCGTGCTTGCATTGGTTCTCTTTCAGGTGGATAGCGATTCCACACCGGATGTAGCGCAGGCACAGGCGGTATCTACAGAAGACTTGATTGTATATCTGGCGGATAACCTGACGGCACAGGATGAAGAGTGGCTTACTGCCAGCCTGCCGGCCGAGTTGTCCATAACCATACTGGACAGCACCCAAAGCAACTATATGGAAGAGGTGCTGTTACAGGAATTGACCATAGACGAACTAGAAGAAGCTTTGTTATGAAAACGATACTATACACCATTCTTTGGCTGACAGGCAGCCTTGCACTGACAGCACAGCCGAACAAGGAGCGCATTGAGGCCATGAAGGTTTCCTTTATCACCCGTGAACTCGACTTGACAGCTGAGGAGGCACAAGTGTTCTGGCCGGTGTACAACAGGATGCAGGCCGAGATGGAAACGGTACACAGTGAGCGTCGCACGCTGCATCAACGGGCACAGCATCTGGATACCATGAGCGACCGTGAGGTAGAAACGCTCGTGGAGCGGGCATTACAACTTGATGAGCAGGAGTTGGACATCCGCAGGAAGTACACCACAGAGCTCAAAAAGGTGATCAGCATACGGAAGATTGCCCGGCTGCAGGCTGCAGAGAAGGAGTTCCGATCCATGTTGCTCGATGAGCTGCGACGGCGCCAGGGTGATGGCCCCGGATTCAGACAAGGGCCTCCCGGTAGATGATATCAGGAAACACCCATTCGTACGGCATCCCTGCCGGCTTCATACAACTGCTGCAGCCGGACCGGGTTTACATCATACACGTTGAGCATTACTGAAGGCAAAAAGTATTTGCGCTGGCTGATGCCCCTTTCCCGGCAGATCAGGTCTTCCAACAGCTCATCCATCTTGCTTACCTCCAGGTTGCTGATATCTACATAGTCCTCCAATACTTCCAATACACTACCGGGATACACTTTCTTATCCTTCAGGCGATAGTCTGCGGGTCGGCTGTACAGGCTTACCGTTTCGGTGATGCTGTTGGCCCAGGGTGAGTCGGTGAGCATCCAGCCGGTTGGACAATGGTCTCGGATGCCCCCATCATACAGGTGCACCTTCCAGCCCTGCCAATCCATGAATATCCCTTCGGTAAAAATCGGGATAGCCGCACTGGCAGCTACTGCCTTGATCATCACATCATAGGAGACCTCTTTGAGGTTGAAGTACAGCCTGCCGCCCGTGATACGGTCCACTGCACCTACCATACAAATCGGAAAATCGCCTGCCTGATAGCGGGCATGTTCCTCCGGGGGAATCACTTCCCTGATTCGGTCGGACAGGGCTCGCTGTTGACCCAGATAGTGCTTGCCGGTAAGCGCCCGCCAGATGGCTGCCGGGCGTAGTTTGCCATTGTCCCTGATGGCAGGCTTGTTGAAGAAGTCACGCGTGGTGAGGTTGTTGAGGATCGCAGCGATCTCATCCCATTTCTGCATGGCCAGCGGCAGACTAAGGATAGCGCCGGCCGATATCCCGGAAATCAGATCAGGCCGAAAACCCTGATAGCGGATCAACTCTTCCGCTGCGCCATAGAGTCCGGTGATCTTGGTGCCGCCACCGGAAATGCCTAGATGAATCATATGTGGGGTATTTACTTTCTAAATAAAGCATACCGATTGACATATTCATAGAAAAGTAAGATTGTTGTGTATTTGGGGTGAAAACGGTAGCCGCACCCCTTGCGGGTGCTAGAGGAAA
>CAYYHM010000057.1:0-13762 GCA_964471795.1 uncultured Chitinophagales bacterium
CCCTGCTCCACCAGCCACTTTACACCATCGGTAATGTCGTCCTGCATGGTTTTCCCCCACTCTTTGAAGCTGGCTTCCCAAAACGCTCTTCCATAACCTACAGATCCTCTGAAGTTCATCTGCAGTACCGCATATCCGCGGCTCGCCAGCAACTGCACTTCGGGGTTGTAGCCCCAGTTGTCGCGCGCCCATGGCCCACCATGTGGATTGATTACCACCGGCAGCCCAACAGGATCTACACCATTAGGAAGGGTTAGATAACCATAAATAGTCAGGCCATCACGTGACGTGTATTGTATGGGTTTCATGGTGGCCATATCGCCTTCATTCAACCATGGGCTTACATCCGTAATCTTACTGATTGCATCAGCGGTGCGGTCGTAGAAATAGTACCCACCTAAAGAACGATCGCTGTAAGTGCGCACAAGAAACTTATCTTCATTCTTGTTGGCACTGGCTATCACCACTTCATATCCGGGCAACTCTGTGCGCAAGCGGTTATAGATGGCCTCTGCCTCTTTGTCCAGGAACTTCATCTGCCGCTTGTCGGTAGTGTAGCTGATGGTAGTAAGCACCTTGCGCTTGCGTGAATATGAAAGACCTTCCACATCAACCAGTGGATGTTCAAACAACACCTCCAACTCTTTGCCATTGGCAATGTCGAACTTCACGATTGCGCTCTTGTCGCGGTTCAGGTTACTGGAGGCATATATATTCTTGTTGTCGAAGTCGAAGAACAACGGGGAGACAGACTCTTTGAAGTTTGTAGTGAGCACAGTCTTGAAAGGCTGGCCGTCTGCATCCCGGTACAGCAGATTCTGCTCTATTCCATTGCTCATGGCAATAGCGCCCCTGATAACACCTTCATGGTCTGTAATCCAGCCTACGATGGGGTTCATCGGATCAGTATTTTCTGCCAGGAGAGTAACTTCGCCGGTGCTGATGTTGAGCAGGTACGGTTCGAACAGCATCTTGTTCCGCTTATTCATACCGATGATGAGCTCATCTTCCCGGTCTTCCAAATCATCTATGATCTGAATGGTTACAGAGTCGTATGGAGTCAGGTCTTTGGGGCTACTGCCATCACGGTTTACGGCAAAGAGCTTAAAGTTCTCATCGCCACCGGCATCTTTGATGAACACCAATCGGTTGTTATTACCCCAGAAATAGCCGGCAATATCTCTATCCGTCTCAGCGGTTACGCGAACAGCCGCCGTATCACCGATCTTCTGCACAAAGATGTTCATCCTGTTTTCATACGGACTCAAAAAGGAGAAATAGTCCCCTTCCGGTGAAATTTGATAAGAGGTCTGATCCGGATTGCGGAAGAAGTCCTCTACCGTGTAATTATATTGACCCGACTCATTCGCTGCCAATTGCAGTAAGTCCTCTGCTGATGTTGGCAGAGAAGTGTCCCCCTTCTTTGTCATACCTGTTGTTTCTTCTGCCGGGCTTGCATCTTTTGCATCGCCACAACCTGTAATGGCCAGGCTGATGACTGCCAGCCAAAGACCTGTAAATAAAAGTTTACTTCTCATGAGTTTGAGTTAATTAGACGTCAAAATTACACCAGTAATGTCCGCGGTAACTATAAATATTGTTAACGCTTACCGCAGCACTACCGATTCCCTGCCAAACCAACGCACACTGAAAACCACAGCACCCGCACTCAGGAACAACATGGATCCTACCGCCAGCAGGAACAATGGAAAGTCCAGCGTGCCTGCCATGATTTGCTTGGTAACCAACGAAATATTGAGAATCGGCACTACGGCTGTGGCAGCAGTTAGTTCCATGCCCGGCAACATGCCCAGAAACGCCGGAAAAATAATGAAGATCATCATCGGTGTGATGATGCTTTGCGCCTCCTTGAATGACTTAGCATATATGGACAAAGAGAGTAGTATACTAGCAAATAAAAGTGCCATCGGAATCAGCATAGCTATCAACAACAATACGGTTTCCGCACTCACCAGTGATGTCAGGATATCGTTGATCTCAACAGGAATCGTGTCAGAATATTGAAAAGATAACGTAATGCTCAACAGTGCCAGCACCGCTGACGTCAGACCGGTTAACATAATGACCCCGATTTTCCCCAACACAAGCGACAAGGTACTCACCGGAGTGGTCAGTATGGTTTCGATAGTGCCTCTTTCCTTCTCGCCTGCTGCCAGGTCGATGGCAGGATACATACTGCCGGTAAAGCACAACAAGATGAATAGGTAAGGCAGAAACCCACCAATGATATCGCCCAGGATTTCCTGCTGAGTCGCTACGTTCCGATGGTCAATGGCCAAGCCCTTGGTAAACGATTCATGAATCCCCGCCTCGGTATAGCGCTTCCGTAAAATGAGCTGTTCCAGCAGGGTAAGCTTTTGCTCCATACGCTCTTTCTCGATCTGCTGAGCTTTTGCATTGTAGTAGAAACGCACGTTACCAGGTGTATTGGCAGCTATCTGTGCCGAAAAGTCGGGCGACACCACCACAATCATATCCAGCACCTCGTTCCGGATAGCATCACCTGCTAATGAATCAAATGCGGCCTCATCCCCGGCTGCAAGTGCCTCCCGAGCCGGAGCGGGTAAGTCTACCAGCTCCATGCCTTTGTCCTGTTCCAGATCGGCCCGCAACACAGGAGTGGCATCAGTATCATCCACAAGGGCGATTCTAAGCACTTTCTCCATGCTTTTTTCGGCCTGGCTTTGTGTTACTTCGGTAAACACAATCATGAGCAACGGGTAGATCAACAACGGCACCAACAACATGGTGGTCAATGTGCGCCGGTCTCTCAGGGTATCTGTCAGTTCTTTCCGGAATACGATAAGGAAGTGTTTCATGTCAGGCTTGTTGAATGGTTTGGATGAATGCTTCTACCATTGACAGGTTGGCATGTGCCTGCCGATAATCAGCGAAAGAGCCATTGAATAACAGCCGCCCCTCGTGAATGATGGCGATGTCGTCGCTCAGCAACTCAACCTCCCCCATGATATGCGTAGAAAACAGCACGGTCTTGCCCTGCGCACGGCAGTCCTTGATGAGTTCAATGATGCTATTTGCGGTAATGACATCCAGACCGGAAGTAGGCTCATCAAATACCACTACTGCCGGATCATGAATCATGGTGCGGGCAATAGATACCTTTTGCTTCATACCGGTAGACAGTTTACCGATACGCTTGGAGGCAAAATCATGAATCCCCAGCCGATCAAATAGCTCTTCTTTGCGCTGTCGCAACAGGGAAGCGGGCACATTCGACAGTCGGCCGAAATAATCTACCACCTCCGAAGGGGTTAGTCTATCGTATAGCCCGGTACTTCCTGTGAGGAAACCCAACACTTGACGCACCTGTTTGGACTGCTGAACAACATCGTATCCATCAACCAGTATCTGTCCCGAAGTGGGCTGTAGGATTGTGGCAATAGCACGTAATGTTGTGGTCTTGCCGGCGCCATTCGGTCCGAGCAGCGAGAATACACGCCCCGGCTTACAGGTAAAAGATATTTGATCTACGGCCATCACTTTTGATGAACCTTGCTCGTTCCTTTTACCCTTACCGGATGCAGGATACGCTTTACTCAATCCTGAAACCTCTATCATAACTGGTTGGTTTTACTTGGATACTCACAACTGTTACCTGGCTTTTGCTGCATATGTTTGCAAAATTGCCAATCAATGATTCAGCATTGCCGTTATTATTGGTTAAGTCTACAGCAAAGGTGGTTAATGCATGTTAAAGAATATGCTACGCATGCCCTGGCACTGTTAAATTTGAGAGACTCATGAACAAACGTATTATCATTGGTATCATCGTGCTGATGAGCGTGGCGCTCTTTGGATTGATATCACTGCAAATCTATTGGATCAACAACGTACTCTCTCTTCGTGAACAGGAGTTCAGCAAGAATGTGTATGCCATCCTGCAAGAAATCGTTCGTGTTCATGAAAAGGCCACCTTGCAAAAGACCATGCAACAATCCTTGCAGTTAAAGGTGCTGGAGCAAGATGGTGCACAAGTGATCATAGCCAATCGCGATACTTTCCGTATCAGCAACATCGGATTCACGGGTGACGACGAATTCATTCAGGAGTCTGATCTCATTGCCCTATCCTTTTCTCCTATCCGGGAGCGAAGCCTTGGGCTGGAAGATATGCAGATGGTGGACAACCTGATGCGCTGGTATCACAATCAGATGGCTGAAGCGGAGAAAACAGAAGAACTCACCCGATTGATGCAAACAATGGTGGGAGAGCTCACCAGCGGCATGCTGCCTGCCACTGAACGCATTGACTGTGAAGTAATTGAAGCTGCGCTGGATGAACAATTGCAACTAAGTGGAATACCCATAGACTACAGTTATTGCATCATTCCGGCAGGCACAGACACCTGTTTTGTGGGAACCGGCATTACGGCATCCGAGGTAAGCGGGATGAACAAGCTGTACCAAACTGAGCTGTTCCCGGGGCAGGTATTTACGCAACCCTTTTACCTGTCTGTTTATTTCCCCAGAAAAATCAACTTTCTCTTACAAACCATTCAGTACAGGCTGCTTACCTCCATTGTCTTCATTCTGATTATCATCTTCAGTTTTGGTTTTACCATCTGGACGATCTTCAGACAGAAAAGGCTCAGCGACATGAAAAACGATTTCATCAACAACATGACGCATGAGTTCAAGACACCCATTACCACCATATCACTGGCCGGCCAGGCACTATCAGACCCGTCAGTGACCATGGACAGTTCACGCATCAGCCGGTTCAGCAACATCATTCTGGACGAAACCTACAAGTTGGGTGGGCAGGTTGAGAAGATCTTGCAGATGGCGATGATGGACAAGGGTGGATTTACCCTCAAAATCAGGGATGTGGACATGCATGAGGTCATCGAAAGCATCTATGAATCATATGCCATCCGACTGGACAATACACCCGACGCATCCATCGACACCGACATGCGTGCCGGCAATGCACTGATACAAGGCGACGAAGTGCATTTGTCCAACCTGATAGACAACCTGGTTGACAATGCCTTGAAATACAGCAAGGAGAATCCCAGGATACTCCTATCCACCAACAACCGTAATCATGGCCTGGAGATCAAGGTGCAGGACAACGGCATTGGCATGTCCAAGGAAGCCCTCAAGCACATCTTCGATAAATTTTACCGGGTGCCTACAGGCAATATCCACAACGTAAAAGGGTTTGGATTGGGGCTTGCCTATGTAAAGTCTATTGTGGATGCCCATCAGGGACGCATTACTGTGCAGAGTGAGCCCGAAAAAGGCAGCACCTTTACCATTTGGTTACCATTCATTCACCAACCCAAATAATCGATAGCATGGAAGATCAGAAAATAAGCGTATTACTGGCAGAAGACGACTCCAACCTGAGCATTCTGCTGCAGGAATACCTGGAACTACGTGGCTATGATGTGAGTCTCTTCAATGATGGGCAAGCAGCATTACAAGGATTCCGCACCAAACAGTTCGACATATGTCTGCTGGATGTGATGATGCCGAAGATGGATGGTTTCACGCTGGCGAAGGAAATCAGGAAGGGCGACAAGGAAACTCCAATCATCTTCCTCACTGCCAAGTCCATGAAGGAAGACAAGATTGAGGGATTCAACCTGGGAGCCGATGACTATCTGACCAAGCCATTCAGCATGGAGGAACTCACTGCCCGGATGAAGGCAGTGCTCCGCCGCACCAATCAACGAAACGACGAGCCGGAGCCGTCCCTCTACAAGGTAGGCCAATTCGAATTCGATTACGATCATCAGTTGCTGCATATCGGTGGAGAAGAGCTGCGACTCACTACCAAGGAAAGCGACCTGCTTCGATTGCTCTGTAAATACAAGAACCGTGTGTTGGAAAGAGAAGAAGCCCTCAATGCCATCTGGGGCAACGACAGCTACTTTACCGCACGAAGCATGGACGTGTTCATCACCAAACTACGTAAATACCTGAAGGCCGACCCTACCGTACAGATCATCAACATCCATGGTACAGGCTACAAGCTTATTGAGCAGCGGATTGGGTAGATTTACACCTGATGAATGCTCAGTTTTACCTGCAGGGAAATGAATATACGGCCGATCTAACCCGTCCTGTGGATTTATCCTATCCACTTCGGCACGGTGCTGGCAACCCAAAGGCATGGTATGTAGCAGACCCCTCCTTTACGCCCGTGCGGGGAGACAACTTTGTTGGAAGCGTACAACAAGGTGGTGCGGTTAATTTCTATGATGTGCAGCTGAACCCGCATGGCAATGGCACACATACCGAGTGCATCGGGCACATAACACCCGAGCATCAGCCCCTCAACCTGCTGCCACCCAACGCACTGATACCCTGCCAGGTAGTTACCATCGCAGCTATGCCTGTTGACAAGGACCTTGTGTTGTCTGCTATTCCGGAAACCATTGCCGGCATAGAAGCCATAGCCATTCGCTCGCAGCCAACACCTAACCCGGTTGGAAACAGGGACTTCTCAGGCACCAACCCCCCATATTTTGCTGCTAACCTGTTGGATCTACTGGCAAAGCGTGGCATATTGCACCTGTTGACAGACCTGCCATCAGTGGACAGGGAAGAAGATGGTGGCCTACTGGCCGGTCATAAGGCTTGGTGGCATTATCCCCAACAGCCAAGGCTCGCTGCTACCATCACCGAGATGGTGCACTTTCCTGCTGACCTTCCTGACGGCTTGTATCTCCTGAATTTACAGATACCCAACTGGGAACTGGATGCGGCACCGAGCAGGCCATTGTTGTTTCCGGCAGTACGGGTTACCGCCTTGTAAATGCGTAGACAACTGTTACACCCGGCAGCTCTTCCCGAATGGCCGTCAACTGAGCCCCACTCAACGGCAGGGTAAAAGACACATCATACCGTGCTAAACTTCCGCACCCTTGCAGATGGCGGCTTTCAACTGCGGCATCAAAGGCCAGATTGAAGCTCATGTTCAGCATCTCCAGTGAGGTCAGGTTGTCCATCGATGGAGGCAGAGACCGGATCTCGTTGGCTTTTAGGTCCAGCGTTGTCAGCGCAGCCAGCTCACCGATGGATGCCGGCAATGCTTGCAGCAGATTGTCGCGCACCTCCAATACCTCCAAATTCACCAAAGATCCGATGTCAACAGGCAGCTGCTCCACCACCTGATCATTCAGGGTAAGTACACGCAGATTCTTGAGCCTGGTGAGCCCGGGAGGAATCGTCTTCAACTTGAAAGCCGGGGGAAGAAAAAAGTCGCCGTTCATATGGAATACCTCCAGTGTCGCCAACTCACCAATCCACTCCGGCAGCACGGTAATCAGGTTGATATCCAGATTCAGGTGCTTCAGGCTACGCATGGTGCGGATGGCCTCCGGGAACGATGTCAGTCGATTCCAGCCCAGCTGCAACTCCTCCAGTTGCTGCCACTGATGGTCGGCAGGGAGTACAAACTCGGTGAACTCATTGGCGGTTACATCCAGCACCCGCAACTTCGACAGGTTGGCCATGGATTTGGGCAATGCCCGCAGTTGATTGGTACGGTTGCCCATGGTGGGATTGGTGCACCGGAATACCTCGAGATTCGACAGCTTACCGATGGCCTCCGGTAGTTCCTGTAACCTGTTATTGCTCAGGTCCAACGACTGTAGGGAGGTTACACGACCAATGACCGGTGATAGCACCGTAAGGCGACAGTTCGTCAGATCGAGCACCTGCAGGTTGGCACATGTTGCCAACAATCCGAATAGCTCCTCTTGCTGCCAGGTAACATCGGCAGCCACACCACCCACTACTTCGCCTGTTTGATAGTTGGCGGCCAGATTCAGTTCCCGGAGCGATGTCATCTTGCTGATGCCCTCGGGTAGCGACACCAATCCGTTGCCCTCAAGGTTCAGCACTTGCAGGTTAGCAAGGGCCCCCAACTCATCGGGCAGTTCCCACAACTGGCAGTACGAGATATCCAGGGACACGAGTCCCTCCATCCGGGCTAGCTTCCGGAATACATCCTCAGGATTGAAATAGTAATTATGCCGTAGGTTCAGGTGCTGCAACTTGTCCAGCTGCGTAAATGAACGGGGCAACTTTACGAGTCTTGTATCCCGCAGGTTCAGCGATTCCAAAGACGAGAGCTTGCTGATGTTTTCCGGCAATTCAACAACCGGTATCCAGGATATATCCAGCACCCTTAGTCGTGGCAAAGTCGCCAACAGCTCAAACGTGTTTTCAAGATTCAGCTGCGTACAGCGGCTGAGCGACAGTTCTTCCAGGTTGACCAGCTGTGTGATTTCTCCAGGCAGCACTACAAACGATTGCCGCTCCAGTCTGAGAGACTGTACCGCTTCGGGTTGCTGCATCGCCTCCTCTATGCTGGTATAAACCCGTAAGGTATCGGCGGCAGAAAGTGGCAACCAAGTGCACCAGAAGAAACCAAGTAATGTGATCAACCCTTTCATACCTCTTATTTCTGTTCAGGCCTCATTTGCGGGAAAAACAACACATCCTGAATGGAGTGCTGATTGGTCAGCATCATTACCAGGCGATCCATGCCCACACCCAGTCCACTGGTTGGCGGCATACCGAATTCCAACGCCCGCAGGAAGTCATCATCCAACTCCATGGCTTCTTCATCACCACGGTTGCGCAGTTCCAGCTGATCTTCAAATCGGGCACGCTGATCCAGAGGGTCATTCAGCTCCGAAAAGGCGTTGCAAATTTCTTTGCCGTTCACAATGGCTTCAAATCGTTCCACCAATCCCGGCTTATCTCGGTGCTTCTTGGCCAAAGGCGACATCTCCACCGGATAGTCGGTAATAAAAGTGGGCTGTACCAGTTTTGGCTCGGCTACTTCACCAAAGATCTCATCGATCAGCTTAGCCTTGCCCATCGTATCGTCAATCTCTATGTGCAGCTTCTTGGCCGTATCGCGCAACGCCGCTTCATCCATCTGCGAAATATCGATGCCGGTGAAGTGCTCAATTGCCTCATACATAGTGAACCGCTTCCACGGCCGCTCGAAGTTGATCACCTGATCGCCCACCTGCACCTTGGTAGTGCCCAACACATCCAGGCAAACCCGCTCTACCATCTCTTCCACCAAATCCATCATCCAGTAGTAATCCTTGTACGCCACATACAACTCCATCACCGTGAATTCGGGATTATGGAATCGATCCATACCCTCGTTGCGGAAGTCCTTGGCAAACTCGAACACGCCATCATATCCGCCCACGATCAACCGCTTCAGGTACAGCTCATTGGCAATGCGCAAGAAGAGTGGCTGATCCAGTGCGTTGTGGTGGGTCTTGAAAGGACGTGCCGCAGCACCTCCATGGATAGGCTGCAAAATGGGCGTTTCCACCTCCAGGTATCCACGGTCTGCCAGGAACCTGCGCATGCTCTGAAACACTTGACTGCGCTTCACGAATACATCGCGCACCTGCGGATTCACGGTCAGATCCACATACCGCATACGATAGCGCTGCTGCGGGTCGGTAAAGGCGTCATGTACCTTCCCTTCGGCATCTACCTTAACAATGGGGAGTGGACGAAGCGATTTGCTCAGCAACACCAACTCAGTGGCATGTACCGTGATTTCCCCGGTCTGTGTGGTGAACACGAATCCCTTCACCCCAATGAAATCGCCGATGTCCATCAGCTTCTTGAACACTGTATTATACAAGGTCTTGTCTTCTCCCGGGCATATCTCGTCGCGGTTGATGTATACCTGTATCCTGCCGGTAGAGTCCTGCAACTCCGCAAACGAAGCCTTTCCCATGATGCGTTTCATCATGATGCGGCCCGCCAACACCACATTCTTGTAGTCTAGCTTGTTGTGCTCGTAGTTGTCCTTGATCTCCTTGGCATGCGCATTCACCGGATACAATGCTGCCGGGTAAGGGTCGATGCCCAGATCTTCCAGTTCCTTGAGGTTGTTCCTCCTGATGATTTCCTGCTCGCTTAACGCCATATATGTAGGTTAGTCCTTTGAAGTCCAAAGATAATCCGGCACCAGCGCAACCGCCAATGCTTGTTCTATTTGTCCTTGTGTGATCAATTGCTTTACCAGTTGGTGCATCTTTTCCGTTGCTACTTCCAACGTATGATTCGCCAGGATGGTATGAGCATCTACCTGCTTACCGGCCTCCTCCACTGCCGATATCTCCGGCAACTGTTCCAGTGAAGCCAGTTCTGCCAGGTCGCGACCCGTCAGCACCGTGCTGGCTCTCAGCCGGAGTGGCAGATTGTCGAATCCAACACCCATTTTATCGAATGGTTGTATGATGGGGAACACATTCTCGCCATGTGCCCGGCAATAGAAGGCCCGGCCCATCCGCGACATCAGGTCTATTCGTTGGGGATCAATCTTACCCTCCTCATCGAATATGTGCTCGCTGAAGTGCATCTTCACTACCTCGCAAATGATGAGGTGGCCGGCACCACCGGCATCGCCCAGCGGAATAATGTCCCTCACTTTGCACTCATATTGTGCCGGACTTTCTGCTACACGAAACGGGGTAACGAGGTCGGATGGAATGGGTGTCAGGCCGGCTTTATCAAACTCGTTTACGTCGGGTGGATATTCTATGCTGGCGAGTGTCATCTGCCTTACCATGGCATAGTCCACCATGTTGATGACTACCTCGCGTGTTGCCATCACGTTGTGCAGGGTGTCCTTGGTGGTATTGCCACGCACCCTCCTGTTGGAGGAGAACACAAGAATCGGCGGGTTGGAGCTGAAGGCATTGAAGAAGCTGTAAGGTGCCACATTGGCCTGCCCCGTTTCATTAACGGTACTTACAAAAGCAATAGGACGAGGCCCTACTGTGCCGATGATCAGCTGGTGACGCTCCGGTATGTTCACCTCTTCCGGTAGAATGCTGCGATACATGAGGGATTATTTTGCAGGTAAAATGGTGGTGCGCACTTCTCCAAAGCCGATGCGAAGCCCTTGTTTCTCAGCGTGTCCCCGCATGATCAGGGTATCGCCATCCAATAGGAATTTCCGGGTACTGCCATCGCTCAGGGTAATGGGCTTGGTGCCTCGCCAGGTGAGTTCCAGCATAGAGCCATAGGAATCGGGTGTAGGCCCGCTGATGGTGCCACTGCCATACATATCACCCACTTGTATGTTGCAGCCATTTACCGTGTGGTGCGCCAGCTGCTGAGCCATACTCCAATACATGTGCTTGAAATTGGAGCGACTGATCACATTCTCTTCCCCTCCATCCGGCTGAAGGACTACCTGCAGTTGGATGTCGAAGTTACCGGCATGGTGTTGCTGCAAATAGGGCAGTACGGGCGGATCCTGCACCGGACCTGCCACCCGGAAGGGCTCCAGTGCATCCAGGGTAACCACCCAAGGCGAAATGCTGGAACCGAAATTCTTCCCCAGGAAAGGGCCCAACGGCACATATTCCCACTTTTGTATGTCGCGTGCACTCCAATCGTTGAAGAGCACCATCCCGATCATGTGGTCTTCAGCTTCCTCCACCGAAATGCGGCTGCCCAGCGCAGTTTCACTGCCTGTGATAAATGCCATCTCCAACTCGAAATCCAACAGTCGGCTGGGGCCATAACTTGGCAATTCCGCATCATCTGCTTTCATCTGCCCCATAGGTCTGTGGATAGGCACACCGCTTACAATGATGGATGAGGCCCTGCCATGATAGCCCACCGGCAGATGCTTCCAGTTGGGCATCAACGCATTATCCGGCCCTCTGAACATGATGCCTACATTGGTGGCATGCTCGAGGCTGCTGTAGAAGTCGGTGTAATTTGGCACATGTATCGGCATGTGCATGGTCACCTCCGCATGGTGATGGAACGCTTTTGCCGATTCAACAAAAGATTGCCTGCCGGTATCGCTGAATATCTCCATCAATTCCATGCGTACTTGGCCCACCTTTTTTCTGCCCAGCGAGAACAAGGCATTCAACGTGTTCTGCCTGAAGTATTCGATGGCCACACTTTTGATGATATGCCTTTCTGATAATGCCAGCAGATCAATCACGGTATCCCCTATCCGGGTGCATGGCCTGGAGGCGTGCATTTGATCGGAAAAAATGCCAAATGGTATGTTTTCCAGGGGAAAATCTGAATCAGATGGAATGTGAAGCCACGAGCTGTTCTGATAATCAGGCATAGGTATGCATTTACGTAGTGTAAAGTTACGAAATGCCTGTGGAGGTGATTCCTGAGCCTGATTGTCTGGCTAGGTCATGTGGCCCAGGAATCCCGATCCAAACTGCGGTACTGAATGGCCTCGGCAATATGCTCGGGCGCTATGTGTGGGCTTCCTGCCAAATCGGCAATGGTACGGGCAACTTTCAAGATCCTGTCATACGCTCTGGCCGATAGTCCCAACCGCTCCATGGCTTTCCCCAGCAGGTTCTGGCCGGCTGTAGACAGCTGACAATATTCCTTCAACAGTTGAATTGTCAGTTGAGCATTGGCATATATCCCCATGTTCTCACCATACCGTTCTACCTGTATCTGGCGTGCCGCCATCACTCTCTCGCGAATTGCCTCACTACGTTCACTCTCACGTCTATCCCCCAAGTCTTGTATCGGCACCGGGGTGACCTCCACATGCAGGTCTATCCTGTCCATCAGTGGCCCGGAGATGCGGTTAAGGTATTTCTGTACCACACCGGGGGCACACACACAATCTTTCTCCGGGTGATTGTAGTACCCGCATGGACAAGGGTTCATAGCTGCCACGAGCATAAAACTGGCGGGATAGTCTACACTGAAGCGGGCACGGGATATGGTGACCTTACGCTCTTCCATGGGTTGTCGCAGTACTTCCAATACCGCCCGTTTGAATTCAGGCAGTTCATCCAGGAACAGCACACCATGGTGCGCCAGTGAGATTTCTCCAGGTTGCGGATGGTTGCCGCCACCTACCAAAGCCACATCGCTGACTGTATGGTGGGGTGATCGAAAGGGTCTTACGTACAGCAGGGAGGATTCGGCAGGAAGCTTTCCGGCCACAGAGTGGATTTTGGTTGTCTCCAGTGCTTCATGCAACGATAAGGGAGGTAAAATGGTAGGTAATCGCTTGGCCAGCATGGTTTTACCAGCCCCCGGAGGCCCAATCAGTATCAGGTTGTGACCGCCGGCTGCAGCGATTTCCAAGGCTCGTTTGATGTTTTCCTGTCCCTTTACGTCAGCGAAATCAAAAGGGAGTGCCGTTTGATTGTTGTAGAATTCCGCCCTGGTGTCCACGGTAACCTGTTGCAGATCAAGAACGCCGTTCAGAAAACCTACTACCTCATTGAGGTTGTTGGCACCATACACTTTCAAGCTGTTGACGATGGCGGCTTCCTTCGCATTTTCCATGGGCAGAATAAACCCTTCGAATCCTTCCTTACGTGCCTGAATGGCAATCGGTAGCGCACCCTTGATAGGCTGAAGTGCCCCGTCGAGGGATAGTTCTCCCATGATCAGGTATTTTCCCACGTTGTCGGGGTTTACCTGATCGGAGCCTGCAAGGATACCGATAGCCATGGGCAAGTCATAGGCTGACCCTTCTTTTCGTATATCAGCTGGAGCCAGGTTAATCACTATTTTATGGCGGGGCATGCGGAGTCCGACATGTTTAATGGCAGTTTCCATGCGCTGCCAACTCTCCTTTACGGCATTATCGGGCAATCCTACCAGGAAGTACTTCAACTGACCTGTATGCCCAACACTTACTTCACAGGTTACTGTAGTTGCATCTACACCAAACACAGCACTACCATATGTTTTTACCAGCATAC
>CAYYHM010000058.1:0-13731 GCA_964471795.1 uncultured Chitinophagales bacterium
GATGATGTAGCCTTCGACCTGCAGGGCGTTGATTATACCTTCGAGTGTTGGGTGTACTTTAACTCATTATCCAATCAGCAATCTCTTGTTTCTAATTATGCCAGTTCATCTGCCGGGTGGGCCATACAAAAATCAACGGGGAATGTAATCGGGGTTAACTTGTCGGGAGATGGTTTTGATATTACGGGTGGTACTGTAGTAGCGGGGAAATGGTATCATATTGCTCTCTCTTGTGCTTCCGGCTCCCATAGGCTGTTTATTGATGGGGTGCAGTCGGGCTCTACATATACAGGAGCCACTAATATGAATACGACAACAACCTTTAAGACAGGGTACCTGGGTACAGCCACCACCTGGCTGAACGGGTATTTGTCTAATGTCCGGCTTGTAAAAGGCACAGCCTTGTACACATCCAACTTCACACCACCTGCTAATCCCCTTACAGCTGTTTCCGGCACTTCGTTGTTGCTGAAGTTCGAAAATGGTCCGCTGGACGATAGCCGTAACCGGCATAATGTAGAAACTGTTGGCAACGCACAAATCAGCACCGCCGAAAGCAAATTCGGCGGTGCGAGTATGGATTTTGATGGGAGTGGGGATTGGTTGAAGGTACCCTCGAGTTCAGGTTTTGACTTCGCCACTGGTGATCACACTGTAGAAGCATGGATCTGGTGGGATGGAACATATAACAATACAGGGCGAATAATTTATGCAACAGGCGGATCTGGGTCTTTAGATCAATTTGGCATTTTTAGCGGAGCGGGTCTTTATTGGGGTGGGATAAGTAGTAATGTGGCTGCAAATTATCCACCCATTAGTCAATGGGTGCATGTAGCTGCTACCAGGCAAGGGAATACTGTAAGATTATTCATTAACGGTGCTGAGACTGCAAGTGGAACGCAAGCCTCAGCAATTGGTAGTTCTAATGCCAGTGCATTTATTGGCATCAGGGGTGATGGATTCCATCCTTGGAACGGCTACATCGACGATTTCCGCATTACCAAAGGGGTGGCTTTATACACAGCCAACTTCACTCCTTCTGCATCACCTTTCAGTGGTAGTGCCCATCCCCCCGGCTTTGCCGTCAGTTCCGAAAATCAGCTTACACTGGGCGGCACGGTAGCCGCCAACCTCAAGTACCCCGTGCCCGGCACTTCTGTCGCCAACGACTTTGATGCGTCCACTACGCAAACACTGCCGGCAACATTCCCTAAGGGATACAGCGGTTTCTACACCATGAAGTATGAGCTGAGTCAGGAACAGTGGCTGTATTTCTTCAATTCGCTTACGTCCTTGCAGAAGCCTTCATTGGATATTACGGGTGCGTCCGGTAAGAACAGTGATGCCATTACCTTTCGCAACAACATCAGCTGGACGACAGGAGATGCTACCTTGAATGGGGGCACTCATGGCAATGTGGCCTGCAACTACCTAAGTTGGGTAGATGCTATGGCCTATGCCGACTGGGCAGGGTTACGGCCGATGACTGAACTGGAATTCGAGAAAGCTGCCCGTGGCACAGCTACCGTTCAGTCGGGCGAGCCTGCCTCCGGAGATGTCACCTGCAATGGATTATCGAAGTTGGTGGCAGTAAGCAGCATCAGCAACAGCGGTGCGCCCAATGAAGGGCCAGCCAATGCCGATGCTACGGCGGTGTATAACAACCTTACTGCCGGACCAATGCGCACTGGTTTGTTTGCCACGGCAGCCACCAATCGGGCCTCAGCCGGATCGGGATGGTGGGGTATTATGGAGTTGAGTGGTAATCTGTCCGAACAGGTAGTTAGTTTCGGCAGCAGTGCTGGCAGAACATTTACGGGAGCACATGGCAATGGATCACTAACCCCACTTGGTTATGCCGATGTAAGCACCTGGCCGGGCTACGATATCCCGGCAGCATCTGTTACCGGAGCGGCAGGTTCCGGCAGACGTGGCGGTAGCTGGGCGTCGCCTGATAGTCAATTACTGATATCCGACCGTTTCGGTGCCAATACCATCGTATCTACCAGGGACTCGCAGACAGGCTTCCGGGCTGCACGCTCCCTGCCTACTACGCCACCACAATAAGCACATGATACTACATATACAAGCAATTCAGTCTCATTGTTGCTGTCATATCCGGCAGATTACCGGTTGCGGGTCGGGCAGTAAGTTACCTGCTATGTCACATCTAATTTGCGGCAGCATGTATAACATTCATCTAAAATATCAGGCTTCATGACACCAACCCTATCCCGAATCGCGGTGGGCCTCATGCTGTTCATAGGCATGGCCGGCAGTACAGTAGCCAACAATGTGCAGGTCACCAATGTGGAGTTGATTGGGCAGAATACCACAGCCGGTGCAGACCATCCGGCCAACTTTACCATGATACAATTCGATGTAGACTGGGAGAACTCCTGGCGTGCTTCCGTACCCAGCAGTTGGGATGCTGCGTGGGTATTTGCCAAGTTCCGGGTAGGCAGCGCTGATTACCTGTCGGCACCGGGCGCCACCAACAGCGGCACTACGGTTACCGTGCAAAGCACAGAAGGGCTGCGCACCGGTATGCCGGTATTTGTACACAGCGGCTCAGGCTCCTTTGCTGCCGGTACCGTCATTACAGGTATCACCTCCACCACCACCTTTACGATTAGTGCAACGCCTACAGGTAACCTGGGCGGCAGTGCGGTAGTGCGGGCAGAGCGTATCTGGGAACATTGCTGGCTGCATCAGAGTGGCCATGTAAAGGGCAGCATGGGTAATTCGGGCAGTTTGCAGGTGGGCCTGCAGGATGAGTCTGCTGCTTTTCATGCGAGCAACAACCCCGCTTTGGGTGTGTACATATACAGAGCCGCAGATGGTTCAGGGGCTTTCAGTACCGCCGGCGCCAGGCTGCGGTGGAACTACGGCGCACAGGGCATCAAAGACAAGGACCTGGTGGAGTTGAAGGTATTTGCGGTGGAGATGGTGTATGTGCCGCAAGGCTCATTTCAGGTGGATACTGCTTTGTATCAGAGCAATACCGTGTTGTTGTTGGATGGCGATGGCAGCAATGGACAAAAAAACAAGCCCATTATAGATGCTAGTGGCAACAACCATACTATAACTGTTAACAATATAGTCTACCAGGGCAGCGTATCCCCATTTTGCAATCAAGGAGGTAGTGCGTTTTTTCCCGGGGGAGGTACTGCCCCGATAACCACTTCCAATTCCATTTGGACTAACCTGAATGGCACCAATACCTCGTTTACAGTAGAGGCTTGGGTATACCCAACAGCGATTAGCACCATGAGCTATGGTGTTATTGGTAGTCACATTATCGGAAATCACACCTCCGGAAGTGGATCATCTGGTATGTTTCAAATCACCCCTAGCCGGCAACTCTATTTCGGTAGCTGGAATCAAGGTTCGTTCACCGGAACATTCAGCAGCAGTAATGCAGTTCCGTTAAACAGCTGGAGTCATGTTGCAGCCAGTAAGTCCGGGAATCAGATGCGTTTATTTGTCAATGGCAATCTGGTTGGTACCAAAACCATCACATCAGCATCCTTCCCAAATCTGCCAACTTATATCGGCGGACGAGCCGGTGGTTCAGATTTTCCTTTTTACGGTTACATGAGTAATGTGCGCGTCGTGCATGGTACAGCCCTGTATACGGCTAACTTCACACCTCCCACCGGACCCCTTACCGCTGTTTCCGGCACTGCGTTGCTACTGAAGTTCGAGGATGGCCCACTGGATGATAGCCAGCGACGGCATAATCTGGAAACGGTGGGTAATGCTCAGATCAGTACGGTGGAAAGTAAATTCGGGGGAGCAAGTATGGCCTTTGGTGGGGTGAGTGGAGCCAGAGTAACAGCACCGTCTACTATCGATTTTGCCTTTGGCACCAGTGACTTTACTCTTGAGTATTGGTTATACTTGAACAGTGCCTCTGGAACTCAAGTTCAACTTGACTTTAGAACTACCACCAACCAAGCAGTACCAACAATCTATTCGAGTGGTACAGGTTTGAGGTATTTTGTTAGCGGAGCTGATCGAATCACCGGTGGTGTTCTAAGCCCTGGTCAATGGTATCACATTACATTATGCCGTTCAGGCAACGATCATCGATTATTTATTGATGGCAATCAAATTGGAGCAACTTGGGTAAGTGCTACGAATTATGTGCAAAATTCCATTCATATTGGCAACAGATGGGATGGAGGCTTTCCTGTAAACGGCTACATCGACGACCTACGCATCACCAAAGGGGTCGCCCGATATACCGCCAACTTCACCCCGCCAAATGCGCCATTTCCCTCGGTTCCACCCGTGGTAGGTTATACGATATCTTCCGAGAATCAACTTACCCTAGGCGGCACGGCAGCAGGTAATCTGCAATACCCGGTGCCGGGTACTGCGGTGGCTGATGACTTCAATGCGTCTACCACGCAAATTCTTCCTGCTGCCTTTCCCAAGGGATACGATGGTTTCTATGTGATGAAATACGAGGTCAGTCAGGAACGTTGGATTGATTTCTTCAATACCCTGAGTTCTTTGCAAAAGCCGGCTCTGGATATAACCGCCGCCAATGGTAAGAGCAGTGATGCCATCACCTTCCGCAACAACATCAACTGGACAACCGGTGATGCTACCTTGAATGGAGGTACACATGGCAACGTGGCTTGCAACTATTTGAGTTGGGTAGATGCCATGGCCTACACAGACTGGATAGGCATGCGCCCGATGACAGAGCTGGAATATGAAAAAGCGGCCAGGGGACAGGGTTCCGTGCGCCTTGGCGAAGGAACCTCGGGACGCACGTGTATCACTTTGCCAAAGTTGATAGCGGTATTGGGTATCAGTAATTCTGGAGCGGCAAACGAATTGCCGGCCAATAGTAGTGCTAATGCAATTTTTGACAACAGGACTGCCGGTCCCCTTCGTACAGGGTTGTTGGCTACGGCCACCTCCTCGCGGGAAGCCTCCGGTGCCGGATTTTGGGGTGCTATGGAGTTAGGGGGGAATGTAACAGAGCAGGTAGTAACTATGGGCAATAGCACAGGTAGATCGTTCACTGGGGCACATGGCAATGGCCAACTTACGGCACTTGGATATGCGGATGTAAGCACCTGGCCGGGTTATGTAACCTCCGCCGTTACCGGTGCCACCGGATCGGGTAAGCGGGGCGGCAGCTGGGAAGATATCGGTGACCGACTTCGGATATCTGACCGGATGGAAGCCAACAGTGCCGTCACTGCACGCGATAGAAAAACCGGCTATCGAGCCGTACGCACGCTACCGGTAACGCCGGCACAATAATATAACCTACAGTTATGGGTTGCCTGCTTGCGGTTGCTGGTGGTGACTTTTACGTAAGAACAGGAGCTAATATGTTTTATAAGTAGGGTGAAATGGGCGGCATCGCATTGTTTCACCCTAGAAGAGAAGGCGCTAAAGCGAGGTGTAGGCATACATTTACGGCGCAAATACCCCATGTAATCAGGCGCATGTGATGCAGGCGCTGGAATGAAAAGTTGGATCATCCGATAAAGACCAAATCTTGAATTGGATGTATTCATTGATGACACAAGTAAGAAGCTGACTGCTTTAGCTATTTACGGAGCAAGTTAACTGACTACCGTGTGTCAATCAGTTCTTGTAAGTAGTGTCAGCTACTGGATGATGGGGACATTCCTTGTAAGGTGTTTACCGACAATCGGTGATTCTTCATTTGCTGGCTTTACCTGCAGGGTATTCAGTGATTCAGTAAATCAGTAAATCCTACCGTGAAACAAAATCGGGCAGAAGACATGCAATTACAAAACCATCTACCCACACATCTACAGGAGAGCCTGAGTGTGTTAGTAGACTCACTTGGATATCCACAAGGGTCCAAGTACCGTAAAATAAGCTTCAACATGATATCATTACTGACCTCCCGAATCGGCTTGCTGTTGTTGTTTTGCCTGATCGGAATCGGCACATTGCATGCCAATAACATATTGGTTACTAATGCAGATCTAACGGGACGTAATACATCTGCGGGCACTAACAACGTGGCGAATTACACCATGGTGCGATTTGATTTGAGCTGGGAGAACTCATGGCGATCCTCGTTTCCGGCCAACTGGGATGCGGCATGGGTGTTTGCCAAGTTTCGGCTGGGCGATACGGATTACCTGTCGGCCCCCGGAGCTACCAACAGTGGTACTACCATTACCGTACACAGTACGGTGGGTCTTCGGCCGGGGATGCCGGTATTCGTGCAAAGCGGTACGGGCGCCTTTGCCGCTGGTACGGTCATCACCAGCATCACCAACGCCACCACCTTTGAGGTGAGTAGTGCACTGACAACCCCCCTCAGTGCCAAAGCAGTGGTGAGAGCAGAGCGGATTTGGGAGCATTGCTGGCTGCACGACAGTGGCCATCAGAAAGGCAGTATCGGTGCAGGCGCTAGTGTACAAGCCGGGCTGAAAGATGAAACTGCTGCCTTCGATGCGGTGAACAACCCGGCAGTCGGTGCGTATTTCTACCGATCAGCCGACGGCACAGGCACCTTCAGCACTACCGGTGCCCAACTGCGCTGGAACTATGGGGCACAGGGCATCAAGGATGACGATATCGTACAGATCAAGGTATTTGCCATTGAGATGGTGTACGTGCCACAAGGCAATTTTCAGTTGGATGTGGATTTTGCTGAAAATGTCTCAGATAAACTCATACTCACCGGAGAGCCACGGGTAAGTGGCTCAACCACCATAACAGACTACAGTCAATACAACCGTACAGTTACACCTAACGCGGTGCAAATGACCACGGCACAAGCCCAAACCGGGACTCACTCACTTTCTTTCAATGGGAGCACCTCACTTACTGTTCCCGCGAATGTCGATTTTAACTTTGGAGCTGGTGATTTCACGGTGGAGGCATGGGTGCGTCCTTCCACTATTTCCGGCAACAGAAGTGTGTTTGCCATTTCAGGAGCAGGTTCCGCTTCCGTCTATGTGGGAGGATTTTCTATCTTGATGCTCAGCGGACGCTTTGCGTTCGATTTTTTCGGGAATTGTTATTCGCCAAATGGTAGTTGTCCTGCCTGGCGCATGGGTAATGTAAATGTCCGGTCGGTAGACACCTGGTATCATGTGGCTGTTACCCGCCAGGTTGATACTTTTCGATTGTTTGTAGACGGTATTCAGGAAGGAACAAGTGTTGTTACTTCCTCAGGAATGCAAGGGGGTTATGCGCCATCTCTGGGTGCTACACCTACGAATGGTTGGGGTCCCAGTTTCAGTCCTTGGGCAGGTCATGTTGATGATCTACGTGTCGTGAAAGGAGTAGCACGTTACACAGCCAACTTCACGCCACCGGCAGGGCCACCTTCCCTCGTAGCAGCAGGCTACACCATCAGCAGTGAAAACCCGATTACACTCGGTGGTAACACACCCGGTAACCTCATGTATTCGCCGTTGGCAGCTACCGGTGACGACTTCAATAGCAGTGTTACCCAAACGCTGCCGGCAGCCTTTCCCAAAGGCTATGCCGGTTTTTATACCATGAAATATGAGATTACGCAGCAGCAGTGGATCCACTTCTTCAATACACTCACCACCATTCAGCAGCCGGCATTAGACATTACCGATGCCACCGGCAAGAACAATGACAACATCGTATTCCGGAACAACATTAACTGGACTACCGGTGATGCCACGCTGAACAGCAATACCTATGGGAATGTGCCATGCAACTACCTGGGTTGGAAAGAGGCTATGGCCTATACCGACTGGGCAGGTATGCGCCCCATGACCGAGCTGGAATTCGAGAAAGCCGCCCGCGGAACCAAAGCGCCAATAATAGGAGAGCTGGTAACCGGCAGGACTGAGCCAAGTCTGATAGGTGCTACCGGCGTATCCAACATCGGGCAAGCAACGGAAGTGCCCTCTAATGCTACTGCCAATGCCATTTTCAATAATCATCCAAGTGTACAGGGGCCACTGCGCAGCGGAGCGCTGGCAACAGCCACGGGTAGCTCGCGTGTGAAGGCGCACGGCTCGTTTTGGGGTGTACTGGATCTGGGTGGCAACCTGGCAGAGCAGGTGGTGTCTATGGGAAGCAGCGATGGTCGTGGCTATACTGGTCTGCATGGTGATGGTAGCCTTACGGTTGCCGGATACGCTGATGTCAGCAACTGGCCTGGATTGGCCGCCGGGGCTGTTACAGGGGCTACTGGAGCCGGTACACGCGGCGGTAGCTGGAAAGATCAGGCGGATTTATTGAAGATATCAGACCGGTCGCAGGTGAATGTAGCGCCGGCAAGTCGGCTGAATAACAATGGTGCACGGGCAGTACGTACACTGCCGACTTCGGCGGTGCTATAAAACAGGAATCTGATGCGGAGTTTGCTTATCGGTATATGTATGCTGTTTGGTCATGGCCTGCTGGCCCAGTATCTGGGCGGCTCAGGCGATGGTGCAGATACAACTATAACCGGTTCTGTGGTATTGAACGGTACAACAGCCTCACCGCTGAGTCTGCTGGTGGTAAACAGCCCTGTCAACACAGTTGCCTTTAAACAAGACATTGAGATGACGGTGGATGTTGTTGGATCCAACAACTTCCGACTGGGGGTGGGTGCCTCCCTTTCAGCATCAATAGCCAATAACCCCGCTGGTGGAATTTTATCGGGCACCTTGTCTGCATCTGCTGCAAATGGCAGGGCCACTTTTAGTGGTATGTACATCAATAACTGGGGTATCGGCTACACTTTGGAGGCTACTTCCTCAGGACTCACACCTGACACTAGCCTTCCATTCGATGTCGGTAAGGCTACCTTAGTATTTAACCAGGAACCGCCGGCCACAGTCTATCAGAACGAGGTGTTTCCGGTAACGGTATTGGTTACTGACGGTGCCGGTGTGGTATTGCCGATGGCTACGCCCAGTGTTCCAATGATCATATCCTCCAATCCATCGTCAGGCACATTGGGTGGCACCAATCCGGTGACTGCCGTAGGGGGTATACTAACCTATCCGAATCTGAGCATCAACAATGTTGGTATAGGCTATGTGCTGAGCACGAATTTTCCGGATATGATCGATGCGTCTACACAGGCGTTTGATGTAGGATCATCTGCCTTATTTGTAGGAGGTACAGGAGATGGTGAGGATGAGGTGCAAACTACCTCCAAGGTATTGGATGGTACAGCTGCTACCCCACAAAGTCTGTTAGTGGTGGCGCATCCGGACAACACGATAGCGTATCGCAACGACATTGGTGTGACGGTGGATGTACTGGGTTCCAATGACTTGTTGATGTCGGGCAGCCATAGCGTAACGATGGGTATTGCCAACAATCCGAACAGTGGCACGTTGGGAGGAGCCGTAACGGGTAATTCTGCTGCAGGCAGGGTTTCTTTTAGTAACCTGCTTATCGACAGATCGGGTATCGGCTACACGCTTCGGGCCACCTCTACCGGACTAATTGCCGACACCAGCCTTCCATTCGATGTCGGCAAGGCTACGCTGGTGGTAGCGCAGGAACCGCCGGCCACCACCTACCAGAATGATCCCTTTCCGGTAACGGTATTGGTTACTGACGGTGCCGGTGTGGTATTGCCGATGGCTACGCCCAGTGTTCCAATGATCATATCCTCCAATCCATCGTCAGGCACATTGGGTGGCACCAATCCGGTGACTGCCGTAGGGGGTATACTAACCTATCCGAATCTGAGCATCAATAATGTGGGGATAGGCTATGTGCTGAGCACGAATTTTCCGGACATGATTAATGCATCTACACAGGCGTTTGATGTAGGATCAGCAGCCATGTTTGTAGGAGGTACGGGAGATGGTGAGGATGAGGTGCAAACTACCTCCAAAGTATTGGATGGAACCGCTGCTGCGCCACTGAGTCTGTTGGTGGTGGTACATCCTGACAACACCATTGCCTATAAAGATGATATAGAGCCGGTGGTTGATGTGGTGGGTTCCAATAACCACCGACTGGCGGTGGCACAACTCGTTACCATGGGCATCGCCAATAACCCCAATTCTGGCACACTATACGGCACCATCTCCGGCACCAGTACCGATGGCAGGGTAACGATACCCAATCTGTATATCGACAGATCAGGATTAGGCTATACCCTGGAGGCCATGTCCACAGGGCTGATTGCAGACACAAGCCTTGCGTTCAATGTGGGCCAGGCTACGCTGGTCTTTTCACAGGAGCCACCTGCACTTGCTTATGAGAACGTACCCTTCCAAACTGTTGTGCAGGTTACAGATGGTGCAGGAACTGTGTTGACGAAGGCAGATCCTACGGTGTCGGTGGCCATCACGGTGAATCCTTCCGGCGGTACGCTGGGCGGAAGTAATCCGGTTACCGGTTCTGGCGGACAGATTGTGTACAGCGACCTTACCATAGACAATGCCGGTATAGGCTATGTGCTCAGCACGAGCAATCCGGATATGATTGGAGCATCATCTGTACCATTTACCGTGGGCAACAATTACTTGTTTGTTGGCGGTGCCGGTGATGGGGAAGATACTACCGGCACGGTTCCTGTAGTACTCGATGGAACAGTGGCTGTACCCGCAGGCTTGTTGGTGGTTGGGCACCCCGACAACACCATTGCCTACAAGGATGATATTGAAACAGTGGTGGATATAGTAGGTTCCAACAACTTCCTGATACCCGACAACCTGAGTATAGCCTTGAGTATCGATAACAACCCGAACTCAGGCACCTTATATGGGGCTAGTTCTCTTACTGCTACCGGCGGACGGGCTTCCTTCACCAATATGTATATCGACAGGTCTGGTATGGCATATACACTTCGTGCATCATCCGGAGGTCTGAGTCATGCCGTTACCCAGCCGTTCGATGTGGGCAAGGCAACCTTGGTTTTTTCACAAGAGCCACCTGCCAACGTATATGAGGACCTGCATTTTTCGACAACTGTACAGGTAACCGACGGATCAGGGAATGTATTGCCAATGGCAAATCCGGCCATTAGTCTGGCTATTACCACCAATCCATCCGCCGGTACGCTGAGTGGCACCAACCCGCTGACAGCCTCTGCAGGAATCTCCGGATATGTGGATCTATCGATCGACAATGCCGGAGTAGGTTATGTGCTGAGCACCAACTATCCGGATATGATAGCAGCTAGTTCGCAACCGTTTACCGTTGGTAGCAACAAGTTGTTTTATGGTGGTGCTGGTGATGGGGAAGATACTACCGGAACGGTTCCTGTAGTACTCGATGGCACCACTGCAATTCCGACCGGTTTGTTGGTGGTTGGGCACCCCGATAACACAATCGCCTATAAGGAAGATATTGAGACATTGGTTGATGTTATAGGATCAAACAACTTCCTGATACCTGACAATGTGAGTATAACCATGGGTATCGACAACAACCCGAACTCAGGAACGATTTATGGACCAACCACGCTTCCGGCTTTGGGAGGAAGAGCTTCCTTCACCAACATGTATATAGACAGGTCAGGCGTTGGATACACCCTTGAAGCGACAGCTACAGGGTTATCATCTGCCGTTACCCAACCATTCAATGTGGGCAAGGCAACCTTGGTTTTTTCACAAGAACCACCTGCCAACGTATATGAAGACCTGCATTTCCAGACCACGGTACAAGTAACTGATGGGGTCGGCAATGTGTTACAGAATGCAAATCCGGCCATTAGTCTGGCTATTACCACCAATCCATCCGCCGGTACGCTGAGTGGCACCAACCCGCTGACAGCCTCTGCAGGAATCTCCAATTATGTTGATTTATCCATTGATAATGCAGGGGTAGGTTATGTGCTGAGCACCAACTATCCGGATATGATAGCAGCTATTTCGCAACCGTTTACCGTGGGTAGCAACAAGTTGTTTTATGGTGGTGCCGGTGATGGAGAAGATACCACACGGACAGTTCCTAAGGTACTCGATGGCACCAATGCTGTACCTACAGGCTTGTTGGTGGTGGGGCATCCGGACAACACCATTGCCTACAAGGATGATATTGAGCCAGTGGTGGACATAGTAGGCTCCAACAACTTCCTGATACCCGACAACCTGAGTATTACCATGAGTATCGATAACAACCCGAACTCAGGGACATTACTTGGGCCTGTTTCACTCGCTGCTTCCGGTGGAAGGGCTTTCTTTACCAACCTATACATAGATCGATCCGGAATCGGCTACACGCTTCGTGCCACTACCGGAGGACTGAGTCATGCAGTTACACAACCATTCGACGTGGGCAAGGCAACCTTGGTTTTTTCACAGGAGCCACCTGCCAACGTATATGAGGACCTGCATTTTTCAACAACTGTACAGGTAACCGACGGATCAGGGAATGTATTGCCAATGGCAAATCCGGCCATTAGTCTGGCTATTACCACCAATCCATCCGCCGGTACGCTGAGTGGCACCAACCCGCTGACAGCCTCTGCAGGAATCTCCGGATATGTGGATCTATCGATCGACAATGCCGGAGTAGGTTATGTGCTGAGCACCAACTATCCGGATATGATAGGCGCCAGTACACAACCGTTTACCGTGGGTAGTAGTAAGTTGTTTTATGGTGGTGTTGGTGATGGAGAAGATACCACACGGACAGTTCCTAAGGTGCTCGATGGCACCAATGCTGTGGCAACCAGTTTATTGGTGGTAGGACACCCCGATAATACTATCGCCTACAAAGATGACATCGAAGCGGTAGTGGATGTAATAGGCTCCAACAACTTTTTGATACCCGACAACCTGAGTATAACCATGGGTATCGACAATAACCCGAACAGTGGTACGCTGAATGGCACCGTTGCCGGCACTGCCACAGGGGGTAGGGCATCGTTTGCAAACCTGTACATCGACCGATCCGGACAGAAATATACCCTTGAAGCCAGTTCTACAGGTTTTGTTTCAGGCATATCAGATTCTTTTGATGTAGGTAAGGCCACTTTGGTGTTTTCCCAAGAGCCACCATCATTTGTGTACGAACAAGAATTGTTCAGCACAGTGCTGCAGGTAACAGACGGTGCTGGCACAGTTTTGCCACTTGCCAATCCATCCGTTTCAGTGGCTATTACCACCAATCCTTCTTCAGGCACGTTGAGTGGTACGAATCCGCTTACAGCTTCAGGAGGCACATTGGCTTACAGTGATTTAAGTATCGATAATGCCGGCGTGGGCTACGTACTGAGTTCCAACTACCCGGATATGATTGGTGCCTCTACGCAGCCATTCACCGTAGGTAGCGGCTCCTTTTTCTATGGAGGAGTCGGGGATGGTGAGGATGTGTTTACCGAAGATATCACCACGCTGAGCGGTGAGATATTCTGGCTTGGCGGTGTAGGCACAATACCCACTAATTGGAATGACCGGTTCAACTGGCGACCGGATGCTGCCGTGCCAACCGTGGAGTCACGGGTAGCCATAGAAGACAACGGCAACGGCCACAATCCCATCCTGGATCAGGACAGGGCGGTTGCGTCCCTCCGTTTCAATGGCGCCGATAAACAGGTGGAACTGGGTAATCATGATCTGCTGATTATAGACTCCTTGCTGGAAGCAGATAGCAACAACTTTGTACACACGGCAGGTACGGGCACGCTGAAGCATGTATTGGAGAATACAGAATCCTTCACCTTTGCTGTGGGTAATAGTGCCTACAATCCGGTAACCATTACCAACAACATGGTGGTATCCGACACCTTTTCGGTGCGGGTTGCCGATCAGGTATGGCGGAATGGATTCA
>CAYYHM010000059.1:0-13423 GCA_964471795.1 uncultured Chitinophagales bacterium
TGTACCCGCGATTTCCTGCGCCCGGAAGACCATGATCAGCATGGATCGCACATCCTGCCCATCCATCAAACGTCTACCTTCATCTATCCCGGCTCCGAGGAGGCTATGGCCGTTTTCCGTGGTGAAAAGGAGGCATATATCTACAGCAGGTGGGGCAATCCGACGGTTGATGCTGTTGAGCGCAAACTGTGCGCCTTGGAAACATACGGGTTGACTGACACCTCCGGTGAGCCTTTACAAGCTAAGGCGCTACTGTTCAGCTCCGGCATGGCTGCCATTTCGTCGATGCTGCTGGCCGCCTTGCATCCGGGCGACCGGATACTGACATCCGGCAACTTATACGGCACTACGGTGGAGTTGATGAATGTGCCACTGCAAGATCATGGGATACATACTGTTTATACGGACCTGAGTAACCTGGAAGCTGTTGCGCAAATTCTGCAACAAGAGCCCACGATCAAGTTGCTCTACATCGAATCGCCAACCAACCCAACCGTGCGAGTATACGATCTGGCCGCACTCACCGAACTGGCACATGCCCATGGCGTCCGGGTAGCGATAGACAATACATTCTCTTCCCCGTATCTGCAGCAGCCGTTCCGTTGGGGGGTGGACTTTATCGTGCACTCTACCACCAAATACCTGAACGGCCACGGAACAGCGCTCGGTGGCGTGTGGATCGGCAGGGATGTAGCCTTCATGGAATCGCGCGGTTGGCAGATGCGTAAGCTCTTTGGCGGCACTACCAATGCGCTGGAAGCCTGGTTGCTGAACAATGGACTCAAGACACTGCCCTTGCGCATGCAGCAACATTGCAGCAACGCCGCTGAGTTGGCAGAATGGCTTTTGGAGCATCCTGCAGTGGCAAAGGTGCATTATCCCGGCTTACCAACACATCCCGACTATGAGTTGGCTATGCTGCAGATGCGCTTACCGGGTGGCATGGTGAGCTTTGAACTGAAAGGAGGCCTGGAAGCCGGCATCAAATGCATGAATGCCATCCGCTTTTGTCAGCTGACCTCATCACTGGGTACAGCCGACACACTCATCACCCATCCTGCCAGCATGACGCATGTAAAGGTGCCACAGCAACAGCGCCTGGCCTATGGCATCACAGATGGACTGATTCGCATGAGTGTAGGTTTAGAGCATGTAGACGACATCCGTGCCGATCTATCGCAGGCCCTTGAGGGTGTATCATGATTTCCAGTCGGACATGGATAGATACTCCGAACAGAACCCGTACTCATCTTCGCGGTTGGATGCTACAACGATGAGCCGATCGCCCTTGGTTTCGGCCACCAGTTCATGATACCAGGCAACGCCGGCAGCATCCAGATTGGTAGCCGGTTCGTCCAACAACACCATAGCCGTGTCGCTCGCCAAGGCAAGTGCCAGTTTCATCCGCTGCCGCATGCCACTGGACAAATCCCTGATGGCCTTGGTGCTGTGTGCCTGAAACGCCAATCGCTCAATCAGCCGATCTTGCTGCCATCCCGGCAGCCATTGTCGGAAACGGAAATGGAAATCGATAGCTTCAGCCACTGTAAGCTCTTCTACCAACTCCAGGTAGGGCGCCACCATGCTTACATGTCGATGTATGTCTTCTGCCGGCACCTTTATTGCGTCTACAGTCCAGTCAATAGCCCCTTCTGTCAGTGTCAGGTAGCCACTCAATGCCTTGAGCCAGGTAGATTTACCGGAGCCGTTGGGCCCCAAGATAGCATAGCTCACGCCCCCTTGCAAGGACACGGTACACTGCCGAAAAATCCAATCGCGGTGATACCGCTTACCGGCCTGATAGCACTTAATGCTGCTCATTGCGTTGGAAAAATCCCCTCATGATGCCGGTGTCCGATTCCCGTACAAAGCTGAGGATGGCATCGCGAAACTCAGAAGCAGGAACCTCTGTCTCAATCAGTTGCACCGCTTTGGAGGTGTTGTATCCTCGTACGAACAGGATGCGGTAGATGTCCTGAATGTGGTGTATCTGCTCGTTGGTGAACCCTCGACGACGCAGACCTACGCTGTTTACACCCATGTATCCCAGTGGTTCACGTGCCGCTTTAGTATAGGGTGGCACATCCTTGCGCACCAACGAGCCCCCGGAAATAAAAGCATGATCACCCACCTTCACAAACTGCTGAATGGCGCACATCCCACCGATCACCACGTTATCGCCGACAGTAATGTGGCCGGCCAGGTTAACGCTATTGGCGATGATGCAGTGGTTGCCGATTTTGCAGTCGTGGGCCACGTGTACATAGGCCATCAGCAGGCAGTTGCTACCGATTTCCGTTTTCCAGGCATATTTGGTGCCCCTGTTGATGGTTACACACTCGCGGATGGTGGTGTTATCGCCGATGATGACAGCCGTATTCTCACCCTCGTACTTCAAATCCTGCGGAATGGCACTAATGACGGCTCCCGGAAAGATCTTGCAGTTCTTTCCGATGGTGGCGTTTTCCATGATGGTGACATTGGGGCCTATCCACGTACCTTCCCCAATCTCCACGTTTTTGGAGATGGTAACGAAAGGTTCTATCACCACGTTATCCGCAATGCGTGCCTGCGGATGTACATATGAAAGGGGTTGATTCATTACCGGTTTTCCTTCTTCACGATTTGAGCTACCAGATCTGCCTGTGCTGCCAGCTTATTGCCGACATACGCCTTACCACGCATCTCACACAAGCCTCTTCTGATGGGACTAATCAATTCCATCTCAAAGATGAGGGTATCTCCCGGTACTACCTTACTCTTGAACCTGGCGTTATCAATTTTTAAGAAATAGGTAGTGTAATTCTCCGGATCCGGAATCGTGTTCATCACCAAAATACCGCCAGTTTGTGCCATAGCTTCGATGATCAGTACACCCGGCATTACCGGCTCATCCGGAAAATGACCCAGGAAGAACTGCTCGTTATAGGTGACATTCTTGAGGCCTACCACCCGCTCCTCACCCAGCTCAATGATCTTGTCGACCAGCAGGAATGGATACTTGTGAGGCAAAAAACGCTTGATTACGTTGATGTCGAGCACAGGGGGCTTGTTGGGATCGTAAACAGGTGCTTCCATTCTTTTTTGTTTCTTGTATTCTTCCCGGATCATCTTGGCAAACTCTATGTTGGTGGCATGTCCGGGCCGTGTTGCGATGATTTTCCCTTTGATGGGCATGCCGACAAGAGCCAGATCACCAATCACATCGAGTAGCTTATGACGAGCCGGCTCATTGTGATACCGCAATTCTACGTTGTTCAAAATACCTTCCGACTTAACCTCGATGGTAGGTTTGTTGAACAAGGTAGCTAATCTTTGCAATTCCTGCGGCTCTACTTTTCTGTCTACCACCACAATGGCATTGTTCAGATCACCCCCTTTTATCAGGTTGTGATCGAGCAGCATCTCCAGCTCATGCAAGAAACAGAAGGTTCTGGAACCGGCAAAATGCTCCTTGAATTCATCTATATGCTCTATACTGGCATGTTGCTGCCCCAGCACTTTGGAATTGTAATCGATCATCACCGTCACCTTGTACCCGTCGTCGGGTAAGGCGGTCATTTCTACGTTCTTTCCGTCATGGGTATAATGCAGGTTGGCCGGAATGGTGAAGTATTTCCGTTCTGCTTCCTGCGGAAGTACACCCGCCGTATCCAGTGCTTCAATGAACTGCCTGGAGCTGCCATCCATGATGGGCGTTTCTATACCGTCCAGCTCAATCAGCACATTGTCTATCTGCAAGCCCATCAATGCTGCCAGCACATGCTCCACCGTGCTGATGCGCGCACCATCCTTCTCCAGTGTTGTTCCCCGCGAAATATCCACTACATAGTCTACCAAAGCCGGTATTTCCGGTTGTCCGGGCAGATCGATGCGCTTGAACCGGATGCCGTGGTCGGCGGGGGCAGGACGAAAGGTCATGGTCACCTCAGCTCCTGTATGCAGACCTACACCTGAAACGGTGGCGCAGTCCCTGATTGTACTCTGGTATGCATTCATGCAGATTCTTCTTTCTTGATACTGTCAATGATTTGTTCCAGCTCGCGTAGCCGCTGTTCTAGTTGAGGAAGATTACGGAAAACCGCCTGTGCCCGCAGCGTGGCCGTATAGTCGCCGGCAGGGCTACCGGTGAGTTTGCTGCCGGCAGTAGTTACCGCCTTGGAAACGCCACTTTGTGCGTTGATCTTGCTGAAATCAGCAATCTCGATATGGCCTACGATACCGGCCTGACCGCCAATCTGGCAATACCTGCCGATACGGGTGCTGCCGGATATACCTGCCTGTGCAGCAATTACTGTATATGCACCTATCTCTACGTTGTGGGCTATCTGTACGAGGTTGTCGATCTTAACGCCTGTACCGATGCGGGTGCTGCCGACAGTAGCCCTGTCAATCGTAGTGTTGGCACCAATCTCTACATCATCGGCAATCACTACATTGCCTGTCTGTGGTATCTTTTGATAGCTGCCATCAGGCTGCGGGGCAAACCCGAATCCGTCGCTTCCGATTACCGCACCGGCATGGATGATTACCCGCTTACCGATTTCACACCGGTGGTATACCCTTACGCCGGCATGTATTGTGCTGCCCTCTCCTACCGTGGCCCCTTCTCCCAACGTTACATGTGAATGGATCCGAGCTCCGTCACCAACCGATACATCCTTCCCTACATAGGCCATAGGCGCAATCCACACGCCTTCGCCTATGGTAGCTGAGGGATGGATAAAAGCGAACTGACTGACACCTGTTTCCTGCTCAACCTGCGGCTGCATCAACTCCAGCACCTGGGTAAACGCACTGTAAGGGTCTTGTACCCGTATGAGCGTTGCCAGAATGGGCTGTTGCGGCTGGAAATTTTCAGCCACCAGGATGGCTGTCGCACCGGTAGAATATATATATGACTCGTACTTAGGGTTTGCCAGAAAGCAAATGGCACCTTCCCCTGCCCGTTCAATCTTGTCGGGATGGGTTATCACACTATTTGGATCACCTTCAACGGTTCCCTGAAGTCGCTGGCTGAGTTCCCCTACGGTAATTTGCATCAGGAAGTTGGTGCGTTACGAAATGGTTAAATCTTCGGGTGGCAAAGATAGTATTTTACTACGGGCTGCGATAAGACACTGATATTGAGTTGATCGGAGGCCTCAGCGATATCCTTTACCGTGCCATCCTTCAGTAATATGCCAATACTGTCACCGGTTTTGGTGTAGGCGTGGTTGGAGGTCTTTTCGGTAAACACAAAATACCCTGCCTCGTCCTCACTAAGCCCCCACTCGGCCATCACCCGGTCTATGTGCTCAGCAACCGACTCAGAGGTGATGGGTTCCTGTTGCAGTTGCACCTTCAACAGGTTGCGGTTCACCAACATCCTACACAAGCGGCTCAGCACCGGATCCTCTGCCTGTTGCCAGCGCTTGATGGCTGCAAACACGTCGTAGTCGTCAAGTTGCATGAACTGCTCCATCACATACGGATCTTCCATAAAGGCATCGCGGCTGATGTCCTGATGCAGGAAGTAGGTCAGCGCCGGTGTTCCCTCCAGCCGCACACCGGTGTGATTCAGATACTTGGCGCGCTCCAATATCTTCAGCAACATCTGCTCCGCAGCCAGCACCGTCTTGTGCAGGTACACTTGCCAGTACATCAATCGTCTAGCAATCAGGAACTTCTCAATGGAATAGATACCCTTGGCCTCCACCACCAGCTCGCCGTTCTGTACGTTGAGCATCTTGATGATACGGTCGTACCCGATGACCCCTTCATAAACGCCGGTAAAGAAGCTGTCGCGGTTCAGGTAATCCATTCTGTCCATATCCAGCTGACTGGAAACCAGCTGATGCAAGAAATGCTTGTGGTACTCTCCGGAGAAGATGGGGATGGTAAGGTCCAGCTGGCCTTCATACAATACGTTGAAGTGGCGCATCACCATCAGGGAGATGTCTTCGTGGCTCACCGGCAGGAGCGTACGCTCCAGTGTGTGGGAAAAAGGTCCATGTCCTACGTCGTGCAAGAGGATAGCCAGCAGTACACCCCGTGTTTCCTGTGGTGTGATTTCGTGCCCCTTGTCTTTTAATACTGCTACAGCCTCCGTCATCAGGTGTACAGCACCAAGTGTATGGTGGAAACGGGTGTGTAAGGCCCCCGGATACACGTAATTGGTTAGGCCCAACTGCTGAATCCTGCGGAGCCGCTGAAACCAGGGATGTTCAATGATGTCGAACACCAGCTCATCGGGCATGGTGAGGAATCCATATACGGGATCGTTTACGATCTTTCTTTTGTTGGTAGCCATGTTGGATGTGGTTGTCGGGACGGGCTATTTCTGCATCCACGACAAAGATAGCCTGTTGACACCGGAAACTTTATGCCGGTATGATATGCTAACCGGCCTGTCCTGTTCGTTAGCACAGCAGTCAAATTGGTTAATTTTACATGCATATGGCAGCAAATACAATCAGAATATTGTGGGCAGACGATGAGATAGACCTTCTCCGATCGCAGATATTCTTTCTGGAAGAGAAGGGGTATGAAGTAGTAGCCGTTACCAATGGCACCGACGCAATCGACTATGTAGCCACCGCTGAGGTCGATGTAGTGTTCCTGGACGAAAACATGCCGGGAATCAGTGGCCTGGAGACCCTCAACCGCATCAAGCAACTCAAACCTTCCCTGCCGGTGGTGATGATCACCAAGAGTGAGGAGGAGAATATCATGGAGGAAGCCATCGGCCGGCAGATTACGGACTACCTGATCAAGCCCGTAAAACCACAGCAGATATTGCTGACCCTCAAGAAGATCATCGACAACAAACGACTGGTGCAGGAAAAGACCACCTCTGCCTACCAACAGGACTTCCAGCGCATCTTCCTGCAATTTCAGGAGTCGCTGACGGCGGATGAATGGGCAGACTTGTATCGCAAAATCGTAGACTGGGAGGTAAAGCTGAAAGCCAGCGATGCCGAACAGATGCAAGAGGTGTTGCAGATGCAGAAGAATGAGGCCAACAGGGAGTTTGCCCGGTTTGTAGCGCAGCACTACACTGACTGGCTGGAAGACCACAACACACCGCCGGTGATGTCGCATACGCTGATGACCAAAAAGGTGCTGCCCCTGCTACGCGACGACATGCCCACCGTGTTCCTGCTGATCGACAACCTGCGATTGGATCAGTGGAAAGTGATTGAACCCTTGCTATCGGAGTACTACCGCATCAAACAAGAAGAGCTGTTCTATTCCATATTGCCCACAGCTACACAATACAGCCGGAATGCTATCTTCAGCGGTCTGCTACCCTCAGAGATCCAGAAGCGCTTCCCGAAGTACTGGATTGACGAAGATGAGGATGAAAGCAAGAACCAATTTGAGCATGAGTTCCTCACGGACCTGTTGGTGCGCAGTCGGCTCAACTGGAAACACGACTACCTGAAAATTGCCAACCTGCAGGATGGCAATCAGCTACCCGACAAGGTGACAAACTTCCGCAACAACGACCTTACCGTGCTGGTCTACAACTTTGTGGATATGCTCAGCCATGCTCGAACAGACATGGATGTGCTGAAGGAGCTGGCCGGTGATGAAGCTGCGTATCGGTCATTGACACGGTCGTGGTTCGAGCACAGCCCCTTGCTGGCAGCCCTGAAGCGGCTGGCAGAAAAGCCGATTCAGCTGATCATTGCCACCGACCATGGCACCATGCGGGTGCGGACACCGATAAAAGTAGTCGGCGACAGGAACACGACTACCAACTTACGGTACAAGAGTGGCAAGAACCTGAACTACAACCCCAAGGAAGTATTCGAGATCAAGAAACCGGAAGCGGCCTACTTGCCCCGGCAGAATGTAACCACCAGTTACATCTTTGCACGGGAAGATCAGTATCTGGTGTATCCCAACAACTACAACCACTTTGTGAACCACTTCCGGGATACCTTTCAGCATGGAGGCATCAGCCTGGAAGAAATGATAATCCCCTTTGTGGTGATGACTAGCAAATGAAACGATTTGTCGAGGTAACAGAAGAGGGGCTGGAAGCAGTAGCCGCCGAAATACTGGATGCATATAGCGACTACAGGGTATTTCTGCTGCAGGGTGAGATGGGCGCCGGAAAAACCACCCTGATCAAACATTTCTGTCGCATCCTGGGGGTGATGGATCATCCCTCGTCGCCCACATTTTCTATTGTAAATGAGTATATGTCACAGGCAGGACCGGTGTATCACATGGATTTGTACCGGCTACAGCGCATAGAGGAGGCATGGGAAATCGGTGTAGAAGAGTATCTTTATAGTGGACACTATGTGTTTATGGAGTGGCCGGATTTGGCAGAGCACATGCTCCCTGACCGGGTGGTTACCATTGAGCTGGTATCTGCCGGCCCCGACAAAAGACACCTCATAACCGATACCGGATGGCACAAGAAAAAAGACCTATCGTAAGCAGCATGTCGCAGTTTTCGCTCTCCCCGGCGGAAGCACCGGCCATGATCCACAAGAAAAACCACAGTCTGTACATCGGTATCCCTGCACACACTACCGAGGGAGAGAAACGGATTCCCCTCACGCCCAACGGCGTAGCTGTGCTGGTGAATAATGGTCACCGCATCGTGATGCAGACAAATGCCGGCCAGGGCAGCTATTACAGTGACCGTGATTTCTCCGAAGCCGGAGCCGAGATCGTATATGATCGGGAAACCGTGTTCAAGGCCGACATGATTCTACAGACAGACCCTCCCATCATTGACGATGTGGAGTTGATGAGGCCGAATCAGGTATTGTTTTCCCCTATTCAGCTCTCCACGCTTGATCAGGACTGCATGGAGAACATGCTGCGCAAAAGAATCACCGCACTGGCGTTCGAGTACATTAAAGATGACTCCGGCACCTTCCCGTTGGTGCGGTCCATGAGTGAGATTGCCGGCTACACCTCCATCCTGATAGCATCGGAATACATGAGTCACGAACACCATGGCAAAGGGGTACTGCTGGGCGGATTGTCCGGCGTAGCACCAGCCAAAGTCGTAATCCTGGGCTCCGGTGTAGTGGGTGAGTTTGCCACCCGTGCCGCACTGGGACTTGGCGCTAACGTAAAGGTGTTCGATGACAACATCTACAAACTGATGCGACTGCAGAACAACATCGGCACGCGTGTCTTTACCTCAATTCTGGATCCTGAAGTATTGGTGGCAGAATTGATAGATGCCGATGTGGTTATCGGTGCTGTTCACTCCGAATTTGGACGCACGCCCATCATCGTAACGGAAGAGGTGGTTTCCAAAATGAAGACCGGCGCTGTCATCATCGATGTCAGCATCGATCAGGGTGGGTGCTTTGAGACCAGCGAAGTAACCACCCATCAACGGCCTACCTTCATCAAGCATGATGTAATCCATTACGGGGTGCCCAATATCCCGTCGCGTGTCAGCCGCACTGCCTCACAGGCTATCTCCAACATCTTGTCACCCCTGTTGCTGAAGGCCAGCGATCTGGGTGGGTTGGAAGCACTGATGCAACTTTCCAATGGCGCCCGTCAGGGCGTATATAGCTACAAAGGCCGGTTGTGTAATCAGCACATCGGTGAGAAGTTCGGTATCAAGAGCACGGATGTCAACTTGCTCTTTACCAGCGGACTATAATTATCGTGCGTACAGAAACCGAAGTATGTCGGGAAAGCGGGCACGCCAGTACACCTCGTTGTGCTCGTCACCCACAAATTTGCGCGTGATCCAGTTCTCACCTTCCACATAACCACCTTTCCGCAATCGGTCGTCCATCACCCGCTGCCACGGCTCATAGTACTGATCCAGTGTTGCCGTTCCGAAATCGAAGTAAAGCGTATGCGTAGCCGGATCAGGCAGATTCCTGTCGAACCAGGAGATCAAGGTTAACGGAAACCCCGGGAGTTGATTGTCGAATCCTACAATCCAGTGGGTACTTACACAGGCTGCACTACCAAAAATATGCGGAAACCTGCTCATGGCATACAGGGATATCAACCCGCCGAAGCTACTACCAGCGATAGCCGTGGTCGCTGGACCGGGCAGGGTGCGGTAGGCGCTATCGATATAGGGCTTCAATTCTGAAGTCAGGAACGCCAGATAGCGGTCAGAAATGGGTGTTCCACCTGTATTCTCCACAAACAACTGCTGTAAGCTGTCAGGAAGCTCATAAAAGGGCTGCTCAGGCATGAATTCCCGTCGCCGCAGTGGTGAGTTCCAGACCGCCACCACAATCATGGGTGGTATAGCACCGGTAGCAATCAGGGAGTCGAGTGCCTCATCCACCCCCCACTCCTGTCCACCATAGGAGGTGGCAGGATTGAACACGTTCTGCCCATCGTGCATGTACAACACCGGAAAGCGGGTAGTAGTATCATCGCCATAGCCGGCAGGCAGGTAAACTTCTACCTGACGGGCTTCCACGTTGACCGACGGAAAAGAGGAGATGATCGAGATAGTACCCTGCTGCGACCATGCAGCACACGCTACCAACAAAAACAAAACAAACAGTAACTGCTTCATGAGCGAATCCTTTCAAACATCAACAATAAGCCAAGTCAAGGGACTTTATTTCCCATGCTATGCTGATAAACAGGTACAATGCTGCTGCAAGATGGGACATCCAAAGATAAAAAAAGGGCTTCCCTTCCGGGAAGCCCTCACATATTTGCATTTATTGTTTAGTACTCACCATTCTGGATGAGCGTCGGGTTGGCTACGATATCAGCCTGTGGTATTGGATACAGGATGTAGTAATCAGGCACAGCCTGACCATCGCGTGAACCACCCTTCCAGGGCCACAGATAAGAGCTGTTGGTAAACTTGCCGTACCGAATCAAATCCTGACGACGATGTGCCTCCCAATACAGCTCACGAGCACGCTCTTCCAGCACAAAATCCGGCGTCAATTGTGCTGAGGTGATATTGCTGGAGGAATTACCATAGGCACGTTCACGAAGGTCATTCACCAAATCTTTGCCCCGCTCCAGATCTGCTGCACCGCGAGCGGCACATTCAGCATAGATCAGGTAGGCATCGGCCAGTCGGTAGAATGGATAGTCTACATCCACAAACGTCTTGGTTGGATCTGAACCGGGTGTGCCATTACGATCGATGTTACGGAACTTCTTCATGGCAAATCCTTCGTCAAACTGCGCAATATCGTCAATCTCCAAAGTCTGACCGTTGATATACGGCTGGAATCGGCTATCGCCATCACGGTATACGATGTTGATCTCGTCGATTATGAATTTGGAATTGATACCATAAAATCTCAGATCTGATGCTGATCCTGTATTTACCAAGAATGATACAGGTCCATTCTTGGAAAATTTAAGCTCAGTAGAAGGCGACGTACCATCGCCGATGGCTATATATCCACCATTGTTGATGATATCTTTATTTGCATCCAGTGGAGTCTCAAATCCTGATACGATGAAGGATACTTCAATCTCACGGTTGTTATCGAAAGGTAAAGTCTTTAGCACTGCTCCAAAATTGTACCCGCCATCAGCTGTGCTGTGGGTAAGCACACCTGCAGTATCTGTCCACACGCTGGATAGCTGCCAGTTGGCTGACGATGCGTTCAGGTTGTCGCTGAACAGGAACTCGTCGAATTTCTCTATCAGCGGCCTGGTGGTTCTGTAACCTGCCCATGGGCCTCCAATACCTAATGAATCCTGAGGCATAGTTCCACCCAGGAAGGCATGGGTCAGGAAGGTAGTGCCCCCATAATTCTGGGTGCGGGTGCCATCGAAAGGAATCGGGAAGATGATCTCAGCAGAGGTGTGGTTGTCGGTAAGGAACAGGTTCCTGTACTTGGGCTCCAGTGAGTATCCACCTTGATCGATTACCTTGGCGGCCCAGGTAGCTGCATCGGTGTAACGGGCAGTGCCACTCCATACTTCAGCGTTCAGGTACAACTTCGCCAGTGTCATCCACACAACGGCCTTGTTGGCACGTGCATAGTTTTCAACGTCGAAGCCTGCCCACGGATCCATCAATACAGGCTCTACGGCCAACAGTTCGTCTTCCACAAACTTGAACAAATCGGCACGGAAGATCTGCTCTGGGAAGTAGGATCCCACCCTGTCTTCTTCAGTTACAAATGGCACGTTACCGAACAGGTCAAGTGCGTGCATGTAGCTGAGTGCACGGAGGAAACGAGCCTCGTTGCGGTAGAGTGTGATGCGGTCGATATCGGACTGTTCGAAGCCACGCTCCTGCAGCTTCTCCAACGTGGTTTCCCGCATGAACTCGTTGATCAGTGCCAACTGGAAGTAAATACGGAAGTACATGGCGTTGGCAAACGAGTTGGTGGCACCCCATGTCATCGTGTTGAGTTCCGGAATGCCCGGGTCGTTCCAGCCACAGATAGCTTCGTCGGTAGGTAGCTCCTGCAGGTTCCAGTATACACGGATGTACTGACTGAATCCCTCATCGATACCACTGATATCCGCATTACCGGCAGGACCCTGATTTCCGGACATGGCTAAGCCGCCATAGATCTTTGCCAGTACATTGATGTAGTTGGCCGGATCGGCATATACAGTGCTGGAGTTGAGTCCATACTTAGGCTCCAGGTTCAGCTTGCCAAAGCAAGAAGTGAGCAGCACTACGGTGGCTGCCATGATTATCGTAAAATATGTTTGAAAGTTTTTCATGGTCGTCGGTTTAGAATGACACATTCAGGTTCACAGAATACAACCGCGGGCGTGGGTAGATGTTGTTATCGATACCACCCACGACTTCAGGATCGAGTCCGGAGTATTGGGTGATAAAGAACACATTCTGAACAACGCCGCTCACCCTGAGGTTCGCCTTGCCATTCAAAATCTCCCCTACCTGATAACCTACGCTCAGGTTGTCCATACGGATGAAGTTGGCTCTCTCCATGTAGAAATCAGACTGGAACTGCGTGATGTTGCCTTTCACGAATTCCGTTTCGAAGTAATCCAGCGTCAGGTTGTTCATATAGCCGCGAGATCCATCGATAGCGCCATAGAATCCACGCTGTGCTGCTACAGAATTGTAGATGTAGTGGCCGAATTCTCCACGTATGGAGAAGGCAGCACTCCACTTCTTGTAGCTGAAGTTGCCGTAGAAACCGGCGAAGATCAGCGGCTCAGGGTTTCCATCAAACAGGTACTGATCGCCTAATCCGAGGTCAGCACGGCCTGGCGTGATCTTACCATCGCCATTCAGGTCTTCATATTGACCTTCAATCGGACGGCCTGTCTCATCGCGCAGCTGCTTGTACACCAGATAGTTGAATGCAGGATACCCTACAGTATGGATCTGTATGGTGTTACCGATACCACCCGGGATACCACCTACCAGGATGCCCGGATCATTTGGATCCTCGGTCTTAGTGAGGTTGGTGATCTCATTCACATTGTAGGTAGCGTTGGCGCCCAACTCGAATGTCAT
>CAYYHM010000060.1:0-13294 GCA_964471795.1 uncultured Chitinophagales bacterium
ATACACCTATGCAAACACCATTCAGAATTTTTGCGCTCTTCGCTTTTGTGGCCTTACTGGCCAGCTGCACCAAAACTTATGTGTTGGACGATATGTCCATAACCCAAGTGTCCGAACAAGTGGCGGACGGCAAGTGGCGGGTAGAGCAATTTGTTGACGACAATGATAACTACACCGGTTTCTTCAGTGGCTGGACATTCGATTTTCAAGCCAACGGCACTCTGGTGATTGAGGGCAACGGCATCACGTACAATGGCAGCTGGTACATAGACGATGATCGGAGTAGCTCAAGGGGCAAGGAATTGTACATCTTCATTCCCAGCGGCCCCGATCCATTATTGGACATGGAAGAAGACTGGTACTTTACCGAGTTTACCAGCAATCGCATGTCGCTGTACGATCCTGAAGTCCTCGGCAACGATATATTAATCTTTACCAGATAACCATCTGCCTGACCGCAATTAACCTTATTTGTTACTGATAAAACAGAATTCCATGGGCATACTAAAGCAATCCCTGATGATGACAATGGCACTAACGCTGTTGGCAGGCTGCACCAAAGAGGACAAGGTAGATGGCACAACAGCAATCTTGTTCACCTCTTCATTCAATCAGTCCGGCAAAGTACAAAGCAATGTAGTGCTGGAAGATTTCATCGTCAACATCTCTGAAATTGAGTTGGAATATGATGAAGATGACGATCTGTATGGGGATGATGACGTATATCAGGATGTAGAGCTAATGGGGCCTTTCACCTTGAATCTGATGGATAATGGCGCAACGCTCACGCAGCCATTGGCGAACATCGACCTGCCTGCAGGTCTGTATGATGAAATCGAGTTCGAGTTTGAAAAGAGCAGACAACCCGACAGCCCTATCCTCGGCAAGTCAATCCAAATCTCCGGCACCATCAATTCTATTCCTTTCGTTTTCTTTACCGATGAGGAATATGAAGTGGAGGTTGAGTTCGAGAATGGACAAACCCTCACCATCACGCAATTGGAAGATGTGGTGTTGCAAATCGAGTTCGACCTCACGGGCTTATTCGGTGCCAACTCCGGGGCTGTAAACCTCAACAATGCACAAGATGGCAACAATGACGGTCTGATCGAGATCCATGCCAATGATCCGGACGGAAATCAGGCGTTAGCGGAGCAGATCGAAGACTTGCTGGATGATATCATTTATTCTTACGAGGACTGATAGGTAGTCTGTACACACAAAGAAGGTGCCCGCAAGGCACCTTTTTTTATGTAGGTAAGAGCGGCGTGCCGGTCAATGTGTAATTTCGCTATTCAATTGTTATCCCATGGTGCCCAGCCTCATCAGCAACCTGATTTCATGGTTCATGAAGCAGCGTATTCCGCAGATTGAACAGTTCGTGCAACAACCGGAGCGCGCTCAGCAGGAGGTATTCGACTACCTCATATCCATGGCCAGGCATACCGAGTGGGGCAAACGGTATGATTACCAATCTATCACCAATTTTGAGCAGTTCACAAACCGGGTGCCTGTTAGCACCTACGATGACCTGAAAGGCGATATAGAGCGGATGATCAAGGGCGACCAGCAGATCCTGTGGCCGACAGATGTCCGTTGGTTTGCCAAGAGCAGCGGTACCACCAGTGACAAGAGCAAGTTCATACCCGTAAGTCAGGAGTCGCTGGATGATTGCCACTTCAAGGCCGGCCGCGATGTGATGGCCCTCTATTGTCACAACAACCCCGACACCAGCATCTTTACCGGCCGTGGGGTGATCATGGGGGGTAGTACACAAGTAAACAAGCTCAACGAAAATGCCCACTTCGGCGATGTGTCTGCCGTGCTCATGCGCAACATGCCACTGCTGGCACAAATGATAAAAACGCCAAGTCTCAAGGTCACCCTCATGGAAAACTATGAGGAGAAGATCGAGATGATGGCGCAGGAGACACTAAAAAAGAACATTACGCACATTGCAGGTGTACCCACCTGGACAGTAGTGCTCATCAAGCGGTTATTCGAGCTGGCAGGCACCGATAATCTGGCCGACATATGGCCGAATATGGAGTTGTATATCCACGGTGGCGTCAGCTTTACGCCCTACCGTGATCAGTTTCGCAAGTTGATCCGAAAGGACAACATGCATTATATGGAGACCTACAATGCGTCGGAAGGCTTCTTTGGCATCCAGCACTCATTGCATAATCCGGATATGCTGCTGATGCTCGATTATGGCATCTTCTATGAGTTCATGCCGATGGAGGAGCTGGGGAAGGACCATCCCAAGACACTGCTGCTGAGCCAGGTAGAGGTAGGAAAGAACTATGCGGTAGTCATCAGCACCAATGGTGGGCTGTGGCGCTACCTGATTGGCGACACCATTGTTTTCACCTCCGTGTATCCATTCCGCATCCGGGTAAGTGGCCGTACCAAGTTTTACATCAATGCCTTTGGCGAGGAGGTGATCGTGGACAATGCCGATAAGGCGTTGGAGGAAGCATGCCGGGAAACCGGTGCCATTGTTCTGGACTATACTGCCGGGCCTATCTATTTCTCCGACAATCAGGCCGGAGGTCATGAGTGGATCATCGCTTTTGATAAGGAGCCGGCAGACATGGCGCAATTCACCAGGGCATTGGACAGCAACCTGCAGGCAGTAAACAGCGATTACGAGGCCAAACGAAAAGGAGATATGGCACTGCGAATGCCTACCATACATGTAGCGCCACAGGATTTATTCTTACAGTGGCTGCGCAGCAAGGGCAAGTTGGGTGGGCAGCATAAAGTGCCGCGCTTGTGCAACGACCGGGTCATTCTGGATGAGTTGCTGGCAATGATGCGCTAATCGGTAAGCCCCAATTTGTCCCAGGCCTCCCTGCTCGCTTCCTGCTCTGCATGCTTCTTGTTGGGGGCAGTGTGTTGCGCTATCAGCTCGCCATTAAAGAAAACGCCCATCGTGAACTTCTTGCCCTGCTTGGTCTTGATTTCTTTGAGCTGCTCATATGCCACCGGTATGTTGTTCTTTTGACCATATTGTATCAACCTGCTCTTGAAGTTGAAAACGGTCTGCTCCAATTCTTCCAGATTGAAGTGGCTGCGCAGTAGTTTTTTTCGGATGAATCGCTTTGCCCCGCTGAATCCGCGATCCATATACACGGCGCCGATCAATGCCTCCAGTGCATTGCCCAGCGTAGAACTGTTCATCAGGTGGCGGTCGGTCATGGTGGTGGTCACATAATCCTGTAACCCCATCTTGCGGGCTACCTCGTTGATGGTTTTGCGGCTAACAATCTTGGCCCGCATCTCGGTAAGGAAACCTTCGCTTTTGAAGGGATACTTGTAGTACAGGTACTCGGTAACTACCACGTCGAATACCGAGTCGCCGATCAGCTCCAGGCGCTCATTGTTGAAGCCGGCCTCCGGGGAGGCAGAGCTGTGGGTAAAGGCCATTTTGTACAGCAGGATGCGATGAGGTACAAGGCCGGTGAGCCGTCGTACCTGCCGGGCCAGTTGCCTATGGGGCGAGATGGTGATTTGGTAAGCTTGAAGAAGAAGACTCAAGCATCGTGCTTTTTAACCAGTATGGAGGCATTGTGGCCGCCAAAACCAAAAGTATTGCTCAATGCGGCACGTACTGTTCTATGTTGTGCCTTATTGAAGGTGAAGTTGAGACGGGGATCGAAATTCTCGTCGTCAGTAAAGTGGTTGATGGTAGGAGGCACTACGTCGTTCCTGACAGCCAGGATGCAGGCAATGGCCTCGATAGCGCCGGCAGCTCCGAGGAGGTGTCCGGTCATCGACTTGGTAGAGCTGATGTTCAACTGATAGGCATGTTCGCCAAATACGGACTGTATAGCCTTGGACTCAGCGATGTCACCCAGTGGGGTAGAGGTGCCGTGTACGTTGATATAGTCGACCTCATCGGGTCCCATGCCGGCATCTTCCAGCGTTAGCCGCATCACGTTCGTGGCGCCAAGTCCGTCAGGATGTGGGGCTGTAATGTGATGTGCATCGGCTGTCATACCGCCACCTACAACCTCCGCATAGATGGTAGCACCGCGGGCGATGGCATGGTCACGTTCTTCCAACACCAAGCCACAGGCTCCTTCGCCCAGCACAAAACCGTCGCGGTCCTTATCGAAGGGTCGTGAGGCAGTTTCCGGTGAGTCGTTACGTTCGCTGAGGGCTTTCATGGCGTTGAAGCCACCCACGCCACCCGGCGTAACTGCAGACTCAGAGCCGCCGCATACAATAGCGTCAGCCTTTCCCAGCCTGATGTAGTTGAATGCATCGATGATGGAGTGCGTAGAAGACGCACAAGCCGACACCGTAGCATAGTTGATGCCCCGGAAACCGTGACGGATCGAAATATGACCGGCAGCGATATCGAGGATCATCTTGGGAATGAAAAATGGGTTGAAGCGGGGCACACCGCTACCTTTGGCAAAGTCAGTTATCTCTTGCTCAAAAGTAGCAATGCCCCCGATTCCGGATGCCCAGATTACACCTATGCGGTCTTTGTTGAGGGTAGGGTCGGTCAGGTTGGCATCAGCGATGGCCTGGTCCGAAGCGGCCAGTGCCAACTGAGCAAACCTATCCAGTTTGCGTGCTTCCTTGCGATCCAGAATGCTTTCCGGATCGAACCCCTTCACTTCACAGGCAAACCGTGTCCTGAAGTTGGTCGCATCAAACAAGGTGATGGGCGCTGCGCCACTCTTGCCGGCCAGTAAAGCCTCCCAAAAGGAGGTCACATCCTGTCCCAGCGGAGTAACGGCACCCAGACCGGTGACAACCACTCTTTTCAACTGCATAAGAAAACCGGCTTATTTCACGTTCTGATCCAGGTAAGCGATGGCCTCACCAACAGTGGTAATGCCTTCAGCCTGCTCATCAGGAATGGAAATGTTGAATTCCTTTTCGAATTCCATAATCAGTTCCACTGTATCCAGTGAGTCGGCTCCAAGGTCGTTGGTAAAGCTGGCTTCCGGAGTAACTTCGCTCTCGTCAACACCCAATTTGTCAATGATGATCTTCTTAACACGAGATGCAATATCCGCCATGGTTAAAAATTTAGGTTAGGTAAATATCGTGCAAAGTAAAGTTATTTCGCCCTGATTCGACAAAATTATCGCCTAAAATTTAGTGCTCCTTCATTTGACATACCGGTTCCTCGTGAGTGTTGTATTGGCTACCTTTAACCGGTAATCGTATGGCCAGGCTGGTTTTGAACATAGAACCCGAGGTGGATTTTGACCTCTGGGCGTTGGTGACACCGATGCCGGAGTACCGACTTTGTTACTTTATGAATAAGGTCTGCTCTTTGTCGCTGGCACGGTTGAACGACCTGAGCATATGGTTGCCCAAGGGCAAATCAAAGGCGGATTTTTCTGCTTTTGGATACGCTGACACTGCTGAATACATCGATTATTTCATCCTGGCCAACCGAAGCGATTCCCATCGGCATGCTTTGCTGCCTGAGTTGAAACAGGTGGACTTCTTTTTGATGGTGAAAGGGTCCCGCACAAGCGCCACCGTATCAACGCAAATCAGGCGCGTACACGATATGCCACAGGTGCAAACGATATTTCCCGTAAATGCCGTAGCATTGCACTCCGTAAACAACCTAATCTTTGACAATGAAGACCTATACAAGAACCAAAATACTGGCTACGTTGGGCCCGGCTTCCAGTGATCCGGATACTATATTGAAACTCATAGCTGCCGGAGTCGACGCCTTTCGACTCAACTTCAGCCACGGCACACATCAGCAAAAGGCAGAACTCATACATGCCATCCGAAGTATCAATGAGCAACATAACCTCTCCGTCGGTATCATCGCTGACCTGCAGGGGCCTAAGATCCGGTTGGGGAAGATCGATTACGATTTCTTTGATGTGGAGGTAGGTGACACCTTCATCATTACCACGGAAAAGCTTCTGGGCGACCGCCAGCGTGTATCCATTAGCTATGATCGCTTTCCGCAAGACGTAGTTTCCGGCGACACCATCCTGGTAGATGACGGTAAAATGGAGCTTGAAGTGGTTGAAAGCGACAAGAAAACGGAAGTAAAGGTGAAGGCCCTGCTGTCTGGTCGTATTTCATCCAACAAAGGGGTGAACCTGCCAGATGCCATGGTGTCTATTCCATCACTGACGGAAAAAGATCTGGAAGATCTGGATTTTGCCCTGCAGCAGGAGGTAGACTGGGTAGCGCTATCTTTTGTGCGCTCCGAAAAGGACATCATCAACCTGCGGGAATACATCTACAAGAACAGCCCCGGCAAAAGCAAGGACTTTCAGGCAAAGATCATCGCCAAGATCGAGAAGCCGCAGGCGGTAGATAACATCGACAAGATCATCGAGCAAACTGATGCCATCATGATTGCCCGCGGTGACCTGGGCGTAGAGATGAAGCTGCAGGATGTGCCGATCATCCAGAAGATGATTGTTCAGAAATGTATCGAGAAGTCCAAGCCGGTCATCATAGCCACCCAGATGATGGAGAGCATGATGGAAAACAACAAGCCAACCCGAGCTGAGGTAACAGATGTGGCCAATGCCATCTTTGATGGTGCCGATACGGTGATGCTATCCGGAGAAACCGCTGCCGGAAAGTATCCTGTGCTGGTTATTGAAACCATGCGGAAAATCATCAGCCGTGTGGAAGAAAACTCGCCCATCTATTTCCGGCATCAAAAGGCCAATGTGCACTCGCCAACGTTCATCTCGGATGCAGTATGCTATTCTGCTGCCAGATTAGCTGAGTCGGTAGATGCACATGCCATCCTCGGGATGACACGCTCCGGTTACACGGCCTACATGACCAGTAGTTGCCGGCCAAAGGCACATATCTATGTGTTTTCCGACAACAGAAGGCTGCTCTCCCGGATGAGTCTGGTTTGGGGTGTACGTGGATTCTACTACGATCAAATGGTGAGTACCGACAACTCCATCAATGACGTGCAACAGTATTTGAAAGATAAGGAGATACTGAAGCAGGGAGATGTAGTGATTAACCTGGCTAGCATGCCACTGCATCAGCAGGGCCGCACCAACATGGTGAAGGTGACCAAAATTTCCTGATATGCCCATCAATGTGCCCTTGCTGCAGCAAATCTGTGAAACACCCGGTGTTCCCGGCTTCGAGCAGCGCATCCGTCAGTTGGTGTTACAGCACGTGACCCCACTGGCCGACGAGGTAGAAGTAGATAACATGGGCAACGTGATTGCCCTGAAAAAGGGCAGCGGAACAAATCCCAAACGGGTAATGGTGGCAGCCCATATGGATGAGATCGGGTTCATTGTGAAGCATATCGACGAGAAAGGGTTTCTGCATTTCCATCCTTTGGGGGGCTTCGATCCAAAGACGTTGACGGCGCAACGGGTGATTGTACATGGCCGGGAAGATGTGATCGGCGTGATGGGCTCCAAGCCAATCCACATCATGACACCTGAAGAGCGCAAGAAGAATCCGGAGCTGAAAGACTACTTCATAGATGTAGGCCTGCCTGCCGACGAGGTGCACCGCATCATATCAGTTGGTGATCCGGTAAGTCGTGAGCGACAGTTGATTGAGATGGGCAATTGTGTAAACTGCAAGTCCATCGACAACCGGGTGTCGGTTTTTATATTAATAGAAACGCTAAAAGCCTTGCAGCAGCAGACACATGAAGATGATATCTATGCTGTATTTACAGTGCAGGAAGAAGTAGGCATTCGGGGAGCGCTGGTGGCCACCCATGGCATCGATCCACACATCGGTCTGGGGCTTGATACCACCATCGCCTACGATACGCCGGGGGCAAGGCCCGATGAGATGGTTACCGAACTGGGTAAGGGAGTGGCTATCAAAATCATGGACGCTTCAGCTATCTGCGATTACCGCATGGTACGTTTCCTGCGGCAAGTGGCTGAGGCCCACCAAATCACCTGGCAGCATGAGCTGCTGCCGGCAGGCGGCACCGATACAGCAGGGCTACAACGGATGAGTACAAAGGGCACCATTGCGGGCGCCATCTCCATACCCACACGCCACATACATCAGGTGATCGAGATGGCCGACAAGCGTGATATTCAAGGTGCCATCAACCTTTTGACACATGCACTTGTTTCGATACCCAACTACAATTGGGCATTCTAAACAGGCATATCATGTGGAAAGAAGAAAACAACAAGTTAAGCCGCACCTTTGAGTTCCGCGACTTCTCCGAGGCATTCGGGTTTATGAGCCGCGTGGCACTGCTGGCAGAAAAACAGAACCACCATCCGGAGTGGAGCAATGTGTGGAACAAGGTGACGATCCATCTCAGCACCCATGACGCCGGCAACATCGTAACCGAGCGCGACCGGAAGCTGGCCCTGGCGATTGATAAGATGCTGCCCTGATTGAAGGGGGTGTATAGCGTATTGCGATATGCGACATGCGTATTGCGATATGCGACATGCGATGTGCGATACCTGCCTGCCGACAGGTAGGTGCGTATTGCGATATGCGAGTTACGATGCGTGAAAGTCCTGAAGCGCAGGCATAATGCCCTTCTCCCGATCACCAACAGCTAACAGCTATTCACTAACTTGGCTATTCAAATCATCGTGTATGTACCAAGGAGATGCGGCCAAAGAGCTGATAGCCGCCACTACCCTATTTCTAGCTGATCCCAGACAAATTGCTGAAGAAAATCTAACCTTGTGGCGTGATGTGTTGCGCTACCATGAATGGCGGTATTATGTACAGCACGATCCTGCTATCAGCGATCCGGAATATGATACGTTGTTCAAGGCATTGCAGCAGTTCGAGGAGCATCATCCGTCGCTGATCACCCCGGACTCCCCCACACAGCGGGTAGGCTCTGATCTTACCAAGGATTTTCCGCCGGTTCGGCATCTGGCGCCTATGCGGTCGCTGGACAATAGCTACAACGAAGCAGACCTGATTGACTGGGATAGGCGTGTGCGTAGCTTTTTGGAGCCGGGTGAGCAGGTATCATATGCTGCTGAGCCTAAGTTTGATGGGTCGTCCATTGCTTTGGTGTATGAGGATGATCAATTGCGGCGTGGTGCCACCCGTGGTAATGGCACTGAAGGGGAAGAGGTGACGCCAAATGTGAAGGTGATGAAGTCTGTACCGCTGAGCGCCTTGTTCAGCAAGCAAGGCATTGCACGTGCCGAGGTACGAGGCGAGGTGATGATCAACAAAGAGTATTTCAGCCGCTTTAACCAACAGCGTATGGAGGAGGGGTTATCTATACTGGCCAATCCCCGCAACGCTGCTGCCGGATCGCTGCGCCTCCAGGATCCCCGTGAGGTGGCAAAGCGAGGACTGGAAGCTTATCTCTATCAGTTGGGCGTTGCTGAGGATGCCGATGGCCGCACGCTGATCGGTAATGGCCTTGCTACGCATGCGGAGTCCATAGCCTTACTGGAAAAGTTGGGCTTTAAGACGCCCGCCAAAGAGATACGGGTATTCGATTCCATTCAAGGGGTGATCGACTATTGCAGGGAGTGGGAAGAAAAGCGGGATGACTACCCTTACGAGATTGATGGACTGGTGATCAAGGTGAACAGCTATGAGCAGCAGGAGCGGTGTGGGTACACCAGCCACCATCCACGCTGGGCGATTGCCTTCAAGTTCAAGGCGCGACAGGCAACCACTGTGTTGCGTGGCATTGAGTATCAGGTAGGGCGTACCGGAGCAGTTACCCCGGTGGCTAAGCTGGATCCGGTGTATATAGGAGGTGTTACTGTATCGTCGGTGTCGCTGTTCAATGCGGATGTGGTGCGCGAGAAGGATTTGATGATTGGCGATACGGTGCTGGTGGAGCGCGCCGGTGACGTGATTCCCTACATCGTAAAGTCTATGGCCGACCTGCGGACGGGCAACGAGCAACCGGTGGTGTTTCCGACACAATGCCCTTCCTGTGCGTCGGAGCTGGTAAAGCCGGAGGAAGAGGCAGTCTGGCGGTGTGTGAACATCAACTGTCCGGCTCAGTCAGTAGAGCGGATCATACACTTTGTGAGTAAGGGCGCTATGGATATCGATGGACTGGGTGAGCGTATGGTGAGGCGGTTGTTTGACGAAGGGGTAATTGCGGGCATCGCTGATTTGTATCGATTGCCCTATGAGCGGCTGGAAGCATGGGAGGGGCTGGGCAAGAAGTCCGTACAGAAGTTGAAGGACTCGATTGAGCAGTCAAAGCAACAGTCTACAGATCGATTGCTGTTTGGCCTCGGTATCCGGTATGTAGGGCAGGCCACGGCCAGGGTGCTGGCATCGGAGGTGGAAGAGGTAACCGAGTACGCCGGCTGGACAGAAGAGCAATTGACAACCCTACAGGATGTAGGAGTAAAGGTGGCGGAAAGCATTCACGAGTTCTTCCACAATGAGCAAAACATGGACTTATTGCGCGAGTTGGGTGCTTTGGGGGTAAACCTGAAGGCGGCAGCAAAGCCTGAGGCGGCATCGGATACGCTGGGCGGCAAGACGTTCCTGTTCACGGGTTCATTGACGCGCTTTACCCGCGACAAAGCCCATGAGTTGGTGCTGCAGCATGGAGGGAAGTTGCTTAGTAGTGTCAGCAAGAATCTGGATTACCTGGTGGCTGGTGAAAATGCCGGCAGCAAGTTGGCCAAGGCACAGCAGATTGCCAGTGTGACCATCCTGACAGAGGAGGCATTTCTGGACATGATTGGGGGCGACTAACCGGAAATCTCGAATATCTGCGTATCAGTTACCGCATACAGTCGATCGTGCTGTTTGGGTGATATGGTAGCAAGTCCTGTAAAAGCACCGAAAGCGGGCAGTATCATCTGCCACGAGCCCTGCCAAAAACAGGGAAGCCTCAGCGATTGTTTTCCTTTTCCGGTAAGCCGTACGCCCGGGTGGATATGCCCGGCGAATGTAAACCACTCTCCCGCAGGTTCATTGCGGGGCTCATGAACAAACAGGAAGGGTCCTTCCTGTAATCCCGATGGATATACAATAACTGCGGCATCCTCGTAATAGGTGGCAGGTAAGATGTCGTGGTTGCCGGTGGCCAGTTCAAAGGTCACGTCAGGGAACTGCCGCATCCAGTCGCATAGGCTTTTCCATTCCCGGTTGTGGTCGCTGTGAAACAGATCGCCCAGAAACAACACACGAGCTGGCCGTATGCGAAACATCAGGCGCGACAGACGGCTGAGGTTGTTGATGAGTGCCTCTCTGGGTACAGGTATGCCGGCCTTGCGGAAGTGGGTGACTTTACCGATGTGGAGGTCGGCAATCACCAATAAGGATTCTTCAGGCAAATACATGGCTTTTTCAGGCAGCAGATAAATCGACTTGTCCCGAAGTGTAACCTGTAAGTCCATGTGGTAAAGATACACATCGTCCGATGTCAGAAATTGGGAGCTATAAGTAATATATGAGGCTATAATTCTACAAAACAGGATTTATCATTCTGCTGATTGATAGAAACAATCGGCGATTGTGCTGATAAAAACGACCAATTGATTGCTTGTTGCTTAATTAAGCCTTCAAAATACATTTATCTTTACAACGTAAGAAAAACACAAAAAAATTGCTTTTTTGAAAAACAGGTGTATCTTTGACACCTCAACCAACAACCAATACCAAACCAGACCCATCATGAGTAGGATTGTTTACGGCCTAATTCTGTCATTTATCTTGCTGTATTGGCAAGCCGGATTTACCCAGAGTACACCTTGCACTGCCAATGGCAATCTTTCTGCATCTGCCCCATTGCAGACCGGTTGGTATGCCGGATCTGGTGCCTCTTCCCATCCATCCTGTGGGGTAAACAACACGAATGGGCAATACTGGGTGAAGTACACCGGGACAAGTAGTTTCCCGATGATTGGAATTCGAATGCAGCGTCCCGGTAATGGTGGACAACGAGTTGACAATCCCGCCTTTGAGGTATATCAGATGACGGCTGCTGGTAATTGTAATTCAGTACAGCCTACATTATCCCTGATTTCATGTGTGAATGAATATGTTGGAGATTACGATGAAAATTACTTTTTCAACGTAGCAAATGGTGCTACATACTATATACGCTTTTTTGATGGTGATGGCTCCTCAAGTTCCTCGTACAATTTTGTTTACGCTATAACACAGCATAAAGAAGGTGATTTTCCGTGTAATGCCATTAATATTCCTTCACTACCTTTTACGCATAGTGGCAGCACATTAGGATTTACCAACCACTCCTTAACGCCGCTATTCAGTCCAGGTAATACTCCTATAGGTTGCTGGGGCAAATATGTGAGCACAGCAGGTACTGGTGCAGACATCTATTTCGCATACTCCTCTCCGGGTAATGAGTGGGTTCGAGTTTACTTTGATGGCACTACCGCTAGTCTCAATTCGGAGCTGAGCATATTAGTGCCACTGCCGTCAACTTCCATTTGTGGCTCATCCAATCTGAGTGCTACGCAATTGGCTTCAGGTGTAAACGTGGCAGGTATTGCTTATGATTGTTATTCACCGAATGGAACAACATTCGGTGGGGGATTCAATGCGCCTCCCGGTGTTGATTCAACGGTAACCAGGATTATTTACCTTGATCTACCCAGGACTTATTATTTCCGTGTGGATGCCAACAACTATGCCACTACGCCTTACAATTTTACCGTAGAGTCCGTGACACCGGCAAATGGTGATGCTTGCTCAAATGCCATTGGTCTGTCCAATAGTGTTACAGCCAGTCTGTCCAATGAAAATGAGAATTACTCTTGGGGTCCCGACGATCCGGCACCCGGAACCATCTGCGCCGGCACCATTGAAAACACGTTGTGGATGAAGTTTACTTCCGATGCTATAGGTAGCACCATCAACGTGGACTTGAATAACATCGTATGCGACAATGCAGATGTGGTTCCAAATCCTCCCGGATGGTCACCCTATGCAGATGGCTGGCAGTTTGGGGTGTTCACGGGCCCTTGTGGTGGACCCTACACATCTGTGCTGTGTCAATCGGGTATGGGTAGCTATTTCAACACATACTTTAGCCCCGCTCCTAACACTACCTATTTCCTTGTAATGGATGGCAATGGCGGGTCCGAGTGCTCCTGGAACATCACTGTCAGCGGTGTTATCCTGTTGCAGGCAGATGTGCTGTATTTGGATGCGGTAGCCCTGGAGGATGAAGTTCACATCAGCTGGGAGTCTATTCATGAAGAAAATACCAGCCATTACGAACTGCAGCATAGCACCGATGGCCTCAACTTCCGTACTATCCACACCGTGCAGTCAAGAGGTGCTTTGGAAGATCCTGCCATGTATGAGTATGTGCAACGCGATGAGTTGTCAACCA
>CAYYHM010000061.1:0-4825 GCA_964471795.1 uncultured Chitinophagales bacterium
ATGTGCTACACATCAAACTTGATACCCTGTGCCAGCGGCAATGAACTGCCATAGTTGACGGTGTTCGTCTGACGGCGCATGTAAGCCTTCCAGGCATCCGATCCGGACTCGCGTCCACCACCGGTTTCCTTTTCGCCTCCGAAAGCACCACCGATTTCGGCGCCACTGGTTCCTATGTTCACGTTGGCAATACCACAATCCGATCCTGTAGGTGATACAAAGAGCTCTGCCTCCCGGATATTCATAGTCATGATGGCTGAGCTGAGGCCCTGTACCACTCCGTTTTGCAGTGCAATAGCCTCCTCGATGGTATTGTAAGACATGATATACAGGATAGGTGCGAAGGTCTCATGCTGCACAATGGACCAGTCGTTCTGCACCTCAGCAATACAAGGCTTCACATAACAGCCACTTTCATATCCTTCACCTTCCAGCACACCTCCCTCAACAACGAATGTGCCACCGGCCTTCTTGACTTCTGCTATGGCATGCAGGTAGTTTTTCACGGCATCATGATCAATCAATGGACCTACGTGGTTGTTTTCATCCAGCGGGTTACCGATGCGCAGCTGAGCATACGCCTTTTGTAGTTTCTCTTTGAACAGGTCATATACACTTTCGTGGATGATGAGTCGACGGGTAGTGGTACAGCGCTGTCCGGCAGTTCCTACAGCACCGAACAAGGCACCGCGTAGTGTCATGTCCAGGTCGGCATGCTGCGACACGATGATGGCATTGTTGCCACCAAGCTCCAGGATGGTCTTTCCAAGACGGGCGGCCACTGCCGCACCTACCTGCTTACCCATACGGGTAGACCCTGTTGCACTAACCAGTGGCACACGGGTATCGGCAGTCATCAGCTGACCGATTTCCAGATCACCCACCACGATAGCAGATACGCCCTCCGGCACCCCATTGGCTGCAAATACCTCATTTACGATGTGCTGGCAGGCTACGGCACACAAAGGCACCTTCTCTGATGGCTTCCACACGCAAACATCGCCACATACCCAGGCTATCATGCTGTTCCAACTCCATACGGCAACCGGGAAGTTGAAGGCTGAGATAATGCCCACAATGCCCATCGGGTGCCACTGCTCCATCATGCGGTGCATGGGTCTTTCACTTTGAATGGTTAGGCCGTACAACTGACGGCTGAGCCCTACTGCAAAGTCGCAGATATCGATCATCTCTTGCACCTCACCCAAGCCTTCCTGCAAGCTCTTGCCCATCTCATAACTGACCAGACGCCCCAGGGCATCTTTCTTATCCCGCAAAGCATTGCCAATCTGGCGGACAACCTCGCCACGTTTAGGTGCCGGCCACTGCCGCCAAGCCAGGAATGCCTCTTGCGCCTGTGCAATGACCTGCTCGTATTCAGCTGCGTTAGCTCCCCGGACGCTTGCAATGTGGGCACCGTCGGCAGGAGAATAGCTATCCCACAATTTGCCCTCTCCGGGCAGCCAATTGTGCCCTGTACTGACACCACTATTCACCAACTGAATGCCCAGTGATTGTAACCAGGCCTGATCGTTTACTTGACTCATGTGCTTGCGTTTTACTCCCTGCAAAGGTATTGGTTACCCCATGATGCGTCTATATTTTCCTGCTTTTTTCAACTAATTACCTCCGCTCTGCTGTTACTTTACATCATGAATGCGCCAATCGTAGATATCTGGGGTGGAAGATTGCTTGCCTGGTGGTACAGCCGATCGCCACTGCCTGTACACTGGCGAAAGAACGGCGCTGTGCCCAGCCATCAATCGTGGGGACTGATGCTACAACGATGGGTTGACGCCAATGGACGCGTCGACTACCGCGGCTGGCGCACAAGCATATCTGACCTGACAGCGTATCTGTGCCATCTCGGCGAGCATCCTCCGGCAGCCAACTGGAGTAAGGAGGAAATCCTATCGTATTGGATAAATGCTTACAACGCACTTACCATTCAGCTCATACTGCAGCACCCTGAGGCAACTTCCATCCGGCAGATCAGCGGTGGTGCCTGGTGGCGGCCTACTGCCTTTGACCGCAAGGTATGGCACCTGTGTGGAAAGGCTCTGTCTCTCAACGACATAGAACATCGATTGCTTCGGCCATTGGGGCAGCCTGCCATTCATATGGCCATCAATTGCGCATCAGCTTCCTGCCCGGTGTTGCGCAGAGAAGCCTATGATGCAGCCAACCTCGAGCACCAGTTGACCGATCAGGTAGATCGATTCTTGCTGGATACAGAGAAAAACCGACTGCAAAACGGGCAGTTATCACCCATTTTCTCCTGGTTTGCGCGCGACTTTGGCGGAAAGCAGGGAGTACAATCATGGATACAAGAACACACAGGGCATACACTGCATAAGATGGACTATCTTCCATATGATTGGTCCTTGAACGAAAGCAAGAAAGATGAAACAGATATCGTGGACACCAATCCGTAGCCAGCATGACTGGGATAACGCCTTAGAGCGATCCATGCACATACCTGTGATGATTTACAAACACAGCATCCGTTGTGGCATAAGCAGCATGGTACAAAGACGTTTGGAGCAAGCATGGACGCTTACGCCGGCTCAAGTAGAGCCCTATTTCCTGGACCTGATCACCTATCGCCCGATTTCAGACATGATAGCACGAACCACAGGGGTCTGGCATGAAAGTCCACAGGTAATCGTACTCCATCAAAAACAAGTGTTGTACCATGCATCCCACAGCGATATCGATTTGGCAGCTATTGCTAACTGCCTGCCTGCGTAATCTACAGTAGCCACTTATTGCAGCAACTGCTGTATGCGGTAAATGGTCCGCCAACCCAACACATGTGAAAGCAAAAAAACGAAGTTGGCTACAGCCAGCGAAAAATGGGCATACGTCAGTGAAATGAGTACATCCGTTTGTAACGATGAAACCGGTATAGTCAACAGCCAGAAGTAACTACCAAAGAATAGCACAAGGCTAAACGCCAGCACACCCCAAAATAAGGAAATGAAACTACTGGAACCAGGCGCCCTGTCCTCATCATAGGCAAGATGAGCTTCCCGTTTTTTGAACCACCACAACAAGCCGGCAGCCGGCTGGAACAGGAATAATCCCTTGTCAAGTGCAGTAGGTCCGGGAACCAGATCGGTGTTTATCAATTTGGAGACATACCACCATGCCAGAAAATGAATACCAATGAGCAGTAAAGCCATTACCCCGCTTACAGTAGAGGTGATGTCATACAAGTAATACACCTCCTCCGGTGTTGCATTTATATTCATGCCCTTCAGGAAGTTATCCAGTGCATCGGCCTGGTAATAGTTGGCCAAGCCATTGATCAACGCCAAGGCAAAGGCCGCCACATGGGCATATTGTAGCCTTCGCCCCCAGTCGTAAGCAGATTGAATCGCCATAGGCGGCATTGTGGTGTTTTCTCCTTTCATCTTCAACCGATTAATTATCAATCTAAAATCAGCAGACGGCGCTACTTTGTGGCGATTAATTTCTTATTTTTGCAAGCCAAAATTTAACCATCCATCTTCATGGAACCGAATGTAAAGATATTTTCAGGCACCAACTCCCAATACTTGGCGAAAGAAATTGCCACGTATTACGGGCAGCCTTTGGGCGACCTGGTAGTACAACGGTTCTCAGATGGTGAATACCAACCGGTCATCAACGAGTCGGTGCGTGGCGAATATGTATTCTTTGTGCAGTCGACCAACGCTCCATCTGACAACCTGATGGAACTGCTGTTGATGATTGACGCAGCACGCAGAGCATCTGCAGGGTACATTACTGCTGTAATCCCCTATTTCGGTTTGGCTCGCCAAGACCGCAAGGACAAGCCCCGTGTAGCTATCGGATCAAAGTTGGTGGCCAACCTGCTCACTGCTGCAGGTGCCAATCGCATCGTCACCATGGATCTCCACGCGGATCAGATTCAAGGGTTTTTCGACATCCCCGTAGATCACCTCACCAGTACAGCTATCTTCTTCCCTTATATCGAACACATTATGAGCGACGACCTGATGTTTGCTGCTCCTGATGTGGGAAGTTCCAAGCGTGCCATGGCCTACGCCAAGTACTTCAAAACTGAAATGGCGATATGTGACAAGCACCGGGCACGCGCCAACGAGATTTCTTCCATGCAGGTGATTGGCAACGTAGAAGGAAAAGATGTTGTAATTGTTGACGACATTGTAGATACCGCCAACACCCTGTGCAAGGCGGCCAACATCATGATGGAGAAAGGTGCCAAGAGTGTTCGCGCCATGATTACTCATCCTGTTTTGTCGGGCAAGGCCTATGATAACATCTCTTCGAGTATGCTGACGGAGCTAATTGTTTGCGACACGATTCCGATCCGCCATAACTCACCTAAGATAAAAGTACTATCTGTAGCCAGTCTGTTTGCTACAGCCATTCGTAATACCTTTGAACAGCGATCCATTTCGTCCCTGTTTATCGAAAATGCTATTTGAACACAATCATTAAATGCTGAATAGACAATGAAAGCAATTAACGTAGCCTGTCAGAAACGCGATGTTGTAGGATCTTCTGATGCCAAGAATCTCCGCAGGGATGCCAAGGTGCCCGGTGTAGTATATGGTGGCCAAGAGAACGTCCATTTTTATGCTGACGCTAAGGCGTTCAAAGACCTGATCTTCAACCCTGCCTTCGCAATGGCCGAGCTCGATATCGATGGCCACAAGATTGAAGCAGTAGTAAAAGACACGCAGTTCCATCCGTTGACAGATGAATTGACACACATCGACTTCCTGCAATTGATTCCAGGCAAGCCATTGGTTGTAGAGATCCCTGTTCGTATCAAAGGTCGCTCCAAAGGTGT
>CAYYHM010000061.1:4925-9636 GCA_964471795.1 uncultured Chitinophagales bacterium
CAAACGGTCTTTGCTGCTGACAGATATGCTGATTATGCCTCCTTTTCGTGGAAAGGGAGGCATTTTCATTTGATAAAGCCCACCACCTACATGAACTTGAGTGGGAAGGCAGTGCGCTACTGGCTGCAGCAGCTGAAGGCTGGCAACGACCAATTGCTGGTAATCACAGATGACATTGCCCTTCCTACCGGTAAGCTGCGGCTGCGCCCTCAGGGTAGTGATGGTGGCCACAACGGCCTCAAGAACATCAACGAATTATTGGGAAGCCAGCAATATGCAAGGCTTCGCTTTGGTGTAGGCAGCGACTTCCCCAAAGGACGCCAGGTGGAACATGTACTGGGCCGCTGGAAACCCGAAGAAGAACCAATCATACAGGAAAAAATTAAGCTGGCCGCTGAAATGGTGTTATCTTTCGGTACAGTTGGCATTGCCACCACAATGACCCGATATAACAACCTGTAATATCGACAGCATGAAGTTGATCTGTGTAGGAAGAAATTATGCGCAACATGCAAGAGAGCTGAACAACCCCATACCGGAGCGTCCAATCCTCTTCATGAAGCCGCACTCGGCGATCCTAAAAAACAATCAGCCATTTTCCCTGCCCTCCTTTTCCGACCAGGTAGAGTACGAAGTAGAAGTCGTGCTTCGGATTAGCCGAAACGGAAAAGATATTGCAGAGCACGATGCCTTGAAATATATCAATGGCGTAGGAATCGGCATTGATTTTACCGCCAGGGATCTGCAGCAGCAACTGAAAGAAAAGGGACACCCGTGGGAGATCGCCAAAGCATTTGACCACTCAGCGCCTGTGAGTGACTTCCTGCCACTGGATCAACTGCCTCAGCTGGATCAAATCACTTTTTCGCTGTTGAAGAATGGGGACACTGTACAAACAGGCAATACAGGTGATATGCTTTTCTCCATCCCCCGCATCATTGCATATGCCAGCAAATTCTTTACCCTCAACATAGGTGACTTATTATTCACAGGTACTCCAGCCGGTGTGGGCACCATAGCATCCGGCGATATTTTGGAGGCGTGGCTCAATCACCAGAAAATGCTCACCTGCGAAATCAAATAAACCACTCCAAAATCCACCATCATGCAGGAAACTGCCTCCATCACTACCATTGACAAGAACGTATTGTTGAAAGCCTATTCTCTCATGCAACAGGCTTTCCATATGGCGCAGGTGTATGATGACAACAGGCAGGTCACCAAATTTGTACACAGTACATCACGCGGACACGAGGCCATACAACTGGCTGCGGGCTTGCAACTAGCTGCCTACGATGCGGCCGCACCCTACTACCGGGATGAGTCCATGTTGCTGGCCATGGGATGGTCACCCTATGAGCTGATGCTGCAGCTACTGGCCAAAAAAGATGATCCTTTCTCCGGCGGCAGAACCTACTATTCCCATCCCTCCTCCAGGGATCCGAAACGTCCGCTGATACCACATCAGTCGAGTGCTACGGGCATGCAGGTGATTCCGGCTACCGGAATGGCACAGGCCATCCGCTACAAAGAGCAAGCAGGTCTTACCACCGGTAATCACAAATCCATTGTACTCTGTTCACTGGGCGATGGCTCTGTAACTGAGGGTGAGGTCTCCGAAGCTTTCCAGTTTGCTGTCCTGCATCAGCTGCCTATCATATATCTGGTACAGGACAACGAGTGGGGCATATCAGTATCTGCCGATGAAGCACGTACTATGGATGCTTATGAGTTTGCGGCCGGATTCAAAGGGCTGGAACGTATGAGGGTAGATGGCAGCGACTTCGCCGCCAGTTGGCAGGGCATGAAAGAGGCCATCCAATATGTTCGGATGCATCGCAAACCCATGTTGGTACATGCCAGCGTACCTCTGCTGGGGCATCACACTTCCGGTGTTCGCAAGGAGTGGTACAGGACTCCCGAAGATCTGGAAAAGCACGCCCAGCGGGATCCGCTACCGAAGCTGCACAACCTGTTGCTGGACAGCGGCATTCCACAGGACGAATTGGACCGACTGGCCACGGAAGCCAGACTATTGGTACAAGAAGATTTCGACCGAGCCTGTAAGGCGCCTGACCCGGATCCCGATACGGTAGGTGAACATGTGTTCGCCCCATCACCGATTACGGAAGAGCGCGGTAACCGACAACCGGCAGGCAAGGATAAAGAGGTGATGGTAGATGCGGCACTGCATGCCATGGATGACATACTCAGCACGCATCCGGAGGCCGTGTTCTATGGACAGGATGTGGGAAGAAGACTGGGTGGCGTGTTTCGTGAGGCAGCCACTCTGGCATCCAAATATGGCGACCACCGGGTCTTTAACACAGCCATACAGGAAGCCTACATCGTAGGTTCTACGGCCGGCATGTCGGCTATGGGGCTGAAACCAATCGTAGAGATACAGTTTGCCGATTACATCTGGCCCGGCATCAACCAACTGGTTACGGAATTATCCAAATCCTGCTATCTGTCGATGGGCAAGTTTCCGGTGAATGCCGTCATACGGGTGCCTACAGGCGCTTATGGTAGTGGAGGGCCTTATCACTCCGGCAGCCACGAAAGTGCCATCTTGGCCATCAAAGGCATCAAGGTTGTATATCCTTCCAACGCTGCCGACATGAAAGGGCTCCTCAAGGGCGCCTTCTATGATCCCAATCCGGTGGTTGTATTTGAGCATAAAGGGCTGTACTGGTCCAAAGTGCCGGGCACCGAAGCAGCCAAGACCGTAGATCCCGATTCTGACTATGTAATACCGCTTGGCAAGGCCCGTATATTCCAGGCTGCTGAGGAGGAAAAAGTAGCTGCAGGGGACAGTATTGGCGTTATTACCTATGGAATGGGTGTACACTGGGCGCTGAATGCATCCAAGGCATTCCCGGGACAGGTTGAAATCTTGGATTTACGCACTTTGCAGCCGGCAGATGAAGAGGCTATGATTGCACTGGTTAAAAAGCACAACAAGGTGCTTATCCTCACAGAAGAAGCCTTACAAAACTCATTTGCAGAGAGTCTGGCAGGCCGGCTTTCTGCGTCGTGCTTTACCTGGCTGGATGCGCCCATCCGATGTGTGGGCGCAAAGGATTTGCCCGCAGTTGCCCTGAATTCCGGTCTGGAGGCAGCCATGTTGCCCAACAGCAACATAGTGCAGGAAGCAATGAATGACCTATTGTGCTGGTAAGGTGTTCCGGGGCAATACGGGTGAATAGTATTACTTTTGCAGAACTTTCTCTATTTCCAAATCAAGATATACTACAATGCCATACCTCTTTACCTCCGAGTCCGTTTCCGAGGGCCATCCGGATAAGATAGCCGACCAGATTTCTGATGCCATGCTCGATCAGTTCCTGGCACAGGACAATCAGTCGAAAGTTGCTTGTGAAACGCTGGTAACTACCGGATTGGTAGTGCTAAGCGGAGAAACCAAGTCCGCAGCACAATTCGACTATCAGGAAGTGGTTCGGAATGTAATCCGACGGATTGGGTACAACAAAAGTGAATATCGATTCGATGGAGACTCCTGCGCCATCATTTCTGCACTCCATGAACAGTCTGCAGATATCCGGCAGGGTGTAGACCGAGCCAACCCGGAAGACCAGGGTGCCGGCGATCAGGGTATGATGTTCGGCTACGCCAACAACGAAACAGAGAACTACATGCCAGCAGCGCTGTACCTGTCGCACCTGATCCTGGAAGAACTCGCAGCCATGCGACGTGAACATGCAGAGATCAAATATTTGCGTCCCGATGCCAAAGCACAGGTTACCATAGCATACAGCGACGACCACAAACCCTTACACATAGATACCATCGTCATCTCGACACAACATGATGACTTCATTCAGCCGGCCGACTCCTCGGATCAAGCACGGATAGCTGCTGATGATGCCATGCTGGATACCATTCGGAAAGACCTGATCGGTAAGCTGATACCTCGCGTGTTGTCCAAAGTAAACGATAACCTGCGCCAGCTCTTCCACGATAAGATCAAATACCACATCAACCCTACAGGCAAATTCGTGATTGGTGGCCCACATGGTGATACAGGCCTTACCGGTCGCAAGATCATCGTAGACACCTATGGCGGTAAAGGCGCTCATGGTGGAGGTGCGTTTTCCGGCAAGGATCCGTCAAAAGTAGACCGCTCAGCTGCCTATGCAACCCGCTACATTGCTAAGAACATGGTTGCTGCAGGCATAGCCGACGAGATGCTGGTACAGGTGTCTTATGCTATTGGCGTGGCAGACCCAATGGGTATTTATGTAAACACCAATGGTACAGCCCGTGTCAACATGACCGACGGAGAGATTGCCGTGAAAATCGGTGAGTTGTTCAACCTGCGGCCATATAACATCGAACGGATGCTGAAACTGCGTCAACCCATGTACGAGGAAACGGCTGCCTATGGCCACATGGGCAGAAACAACCACACCGTAACCAAAACATTTATGGTGCAGGGCAAGCCGGTGACCCAAGAGGTAGAGCTGTTCACCTGGGAGAAACTGGACCGGGTAGATGCCATCAGGCAGGCATTTGGTCTGTAACCTAGCCCCATGCCTACTTACAGGTTTTGGCTACCGGTAAATGCAGGCCTTTGGATTCTTCTATTCTTTCTCATTCCATGGGTGTGGATGAATGTGCTGGCTAGTGTTAACTGCTTTATTTGGTTGTTATTCTTAAGCCTGCGGATACCCTCACTCCCACCCCGGCC
>CAYYHM010000061.1:9736-10827 GCA_964471795.1 uncultured Chitinophagales bacterium
CATGCCTGCCAACATGGAAAAGTATGTCACCTACCTGATAGATGATCTGTCTGCATTGGAAACTATTGCATTCGATCAGGTGATCCATCAGATAAAGATGCAGCTGAGCAACCATACTTCCTCCACCACTACCATACACGACTTTATACCCATTGACCCGAAGGCCTTTCCACCTCTCCACCGCTTGTCAGTGCAGCAGGTTCGGCACCTTGTTCAGCACATTACCAAGCTCTTGCAATTTGCCCGGATCCATGCCATCTTTCCGGCAGGGCTACCCACATCCCGCAAATATGTGCTGCTGAAGCAACTGTGGGTACAGCCCTACTTCTTCGTCCCGGGTAATGCCACCTATGTGCAATTCTGTCGCCAAAACACACAGCATTGCGCTTTTGGGAAGGCGCACTGCGTATGTGCCAACACACCCAACTATTGGGATGAATACTGATTGGTTGCGCATACATTGGTGAACACTACCAACCTACCCTGTTGATAGACAAGGCATACAGCAATACCTGCAGCAGTAGCTTTGCAAGTAATTGAAGACTTATGCGTGGATGGCGACTCTCCATCTGTTTGCTTGGTATGTTCTGGAGCCTGATAGCTGCGGCACAGGAACCCACTGTGCCTGCTTCAAACGCTGCGCGACAGATCACCAACTGTAATCAGGTATTCCTCAGCTGCACACCGGGTAATGGCAGTGGCCGCATCATCATCATGCGGGCCGTGAATCCGGTTTCTGAATTGCCACAAGACGGGGTAATGTATACCGCTAACAGCACTTTTGGCCTCGGAAGTGACTTGGGTAACGGGAACTTTGTCGTTTACCGGGGTGGTGGCAACTCTGCTCTCATTTCCGGCTTACAGGCTGGTACTGAGTACCATTTTGCCATCTTTGAGTACAATGGCATCAACGCAACCATCAACTACCTCACTTCCATCTATCCCTCGCTGAACATCCCTGTTCCACCGGTTTTGCAGCTCAATCCGGACATTACGCAGATCGACTGTCACAACAACAACAATGGCCAGATCCGCCTACAAATTACCGGCGGAACAACGCCTTACTCGATTCAGTGGAATACCGGAAGCAC
>CAYYHM010000061.1:10927-13238 GCA_964471795.1 uncultured Chitinophagales bacterium
CATTTCTCAAAATGAGCCTATACAATGGCTGATAACCCAAACAGACCCTACCTGCTACGGTAAGGCTGATGGCACTATCAGCACCATGGCAACCGGTGGTGTTCCACCGTACAGCTACCAATGGAATACAGGTGCTGCTGTGCCTTCACTTACTGGCATCACTGCAGGCACTTATTCCCTAACCATTACAGATGCTCTTGGATGCACCGGTGATACCATTGTGAACCTATCTCAGCCGGATTCCATCGCTGTAACTGCTACCATCGCTCCCGAAACATGTATTGGTAAAGAAGATGGAAGTATAAGCCTCGATATCCGTGGAGGAACGCCTCCGTACACCTTCGACTGGAGCAACGGAGACATCACATCCGATATCACCAATCTCCCGGCAGGGCAATATGATGTGCGCATTACAGATTTGCGCAACTGCGAGCAGACCTTTTCCGCAGAAGTCCTGCTAAGCACTGACCCAAGGGGGTGTTTGGAGTTTCTGGTGATTTATGAAGTGTTTTCTCCGAATGGTGACGGCATCAACGAAACCTGGATATTGGAAGGACTGGAAAACTACCCCAACAACCGGGTTGAAGTCTTCAACAGATGGGGGCAGCCTGTTTTTGCTGCCGACAATTACCAAAACAACTGGACCGGCACCACCCTCTCAGGTGATGCTTTACCGGCAGGTACTTATTACTACATCCTCACACTGATTGCTGATGAAACCATCAGCTTATCGGGCCACATAACCTTTATCCGATGAAAAGGTGGCTGTTTGTCATACTGCTGCTATGGATGGGCTCGGCCGAGGCACAGCAGTGGCCGATTCATAGCCACTACCTGTTCAACGACCTGTTATACAACCCGGCGACTACCGGCCACTACAAGCACCATGCTTCTCTGGTAAGCCTCCGCCGGCAGTGGATGGGGCTTGACGGCAGTCCCGCCACCTACATGGCCAGCCATGAATATGGCTTCGCCGGCAAACCCTTTGGCGTGGGTGGGTACATACTCAGCGATCAGACCGGCCCATTGAGCAGGACCGGTATCACCGGAAGTAGCTCGTATGAAATAGACCTTGCTACCCGAGGGCAGTTGTACCTTGGCTTAGCTGTTGGTCTGTACCGGCTTGGACTTTCCAACAAATCGCTCATACAGCAAGGCAATGATCCTACCTTGATTGCTGCACAGGCCGGAGCCTGGCTGCCTGATGCCACTGCAGGCATACACTACGTATACCGCCACTATTGGCTCGGCCTGTCTTCGCCACAGGTATTGCAAACCCGCGCCGATCTGTCTGGTACCGGGATATCAGCCGCATTCCAAACCAGCAGGGCATGGTATATTACCGGAGGCAGCACATGGAAGGCTGCTCCTGACTGGACAATCACACCTTCCTTCCTGGTTCGGTACTCGAATCCTTCCCTGTGGCAACTGGAGGTAAGTGGCATGGCTGCTTATCGGAATCAGATCTGGGCAGGTGCGTCCTACCGCACACAGGATGCCGTTACCCTTCTGATGGGTGTTACCATTCAACAAGCCTATACCATAGGATATGCGTATGATGCCACTATTTCGCCTCTCCGCAACCACAGCAGCGGCTCCCACGAGATTGTATTGGGATATAGGTGGCACAAAGAAGGCGACCGGGATGGTGATGGCATCAAGGACGAGGATGATGAATGCCCTGACGAACCCGGGCCTAGATCCAACAATGGTTGTCCTCTGGAAAAGCCAACGCCAGAAAACGATACTACACTGACCGACACCGACGGTGATGGCATCCCAGATGCTGAAGACGATTGCCCCAGAACAGTTGGAGTAGCGGACAACAGAGGATGTCCGGTGATTAACCCACAGCAGCAGTTGACATTGGATGTGGCTATCAGCAATCTGGAGTTTGAGTGGGACAAAGACATTATCATGGACACCTCAAGGCCGGCGCTCGATAACCTCGCTTCCCTCCTGTTGGAAAAAGGCGACTGGAAACTCTACATTGCCGGTCATACCGACAACTCTGGCACAGAGGAATACAACTTCCGCTTATCCAAGAGAAGAGCATTTGCCGTCCGCGACTATCTATCGGCAAAAGGCGTTGACAAAGACCGGCTGGTAGTTGAATTCTTTGGAGAATATATGCCCATCGCTGACAATGATACGCCAGAAGGCCGCCAGAAAAACCGCCGGGTAGAAATGAAATTCCTATTTGAATAGTCCTTCCCAATCTATTGTCATGGGTAAAGGCGCTCCATAGTGGGCGCCTTTTTACGATGGGGCTGATGGCAAGAAAACATGCACGACGGAAATCCTATTTTTG
>CAYYHM010000062.1:0-4746 GCA_964471795.1 uncultured Chitinophagales bacterium
TTCCAGGGGAATCCTGCAATCAGGAAGGCTATTGCCGTAATGGCGATAGTAAGTCCAACCTGCAGACTTCCGGCAAGAAAAACAGTTTTTTTGATGGCTGCCAGCTGGCGCAGGGAGATTTCCAGACCGATTACAAACAGCAGTAGGATGACGCCGATTTCTGCCAGTATCTCAACACCGGCTATATCATTCACCAAACCCAGTGCGCCGGGCCCTATAAGCGCACCGGCTACCAGAAATCCTAGGATGGAAGGAACTCGTAAGCGTTGAAACAAAAGAATGATGAACAGAGAAACGCCAACGATGACAGCTATATCCTGCAGCATCGGAATTTGTACGGCAGACAATAACGGATGTGCCATTAGCCAAAGATAGGAAGTACCGGCGGTACGTTGGCATGTCCTCTAAAAAGCGAAAGCCCCGCATTTTGCGGAGCTTTCCTTCAAAGAGTTCGTATGCAGTATGCTCGGTTATGCCAACCTTACATCTATGGCATTCGGTCCTTTTTTGCCTTCTTTCAGATCGAAAGTAACGAGGTCACCTTCTTTTACGTCTTCACGGAGGCCGGTCACATGTAAGAAATATTCCTTACCGGTGCCTTCCTCTACGATAAATCCGTAGCCTTTGGAGCTGTTGAAGAACTTGACTTTTCCTGTCTTCATTGTAATTAAATTAAAAATTAGGTAATGAGGCTAAGGTACGCTTATTTTTAACACTTAGGTCACAATTTCCTGTGAATTCAACAAATAAAGTTCATTTGTTCCGATTTTTTCTGCAGTAATAACCTGTTGATATCCAATGGGTGTTGGAGTGGTGTCATTCACGATGTTTTCTTGGTGGCTCATTGTCGCCATGCCTTCCATAGGAACTGTGCTGTATCCATTACAGCAACTATCAAGAATAGCCAGCCCACCAGGTATTGGAAGGTATTGTCTTCAGTACTCAGAAAAACAGTGTATCGAAAGCCCATGATCCAGAACAACATTGTTCTGAATAGTGCCCAAATAACAAGGCGATTGTCCCGACGCTGTTTGGATAGTCCCATCACCCTTACAAGATCATCCGCTCAAGAAAGGTTTGGCAATAACCGGGTTGATAGGTTTTATTCACAATTATTAGCGAATGGAAAGATGCAGGGAGATATTGGCTTGCCGTACCTCGTAATTGTGGTTTTGATCGGTCACTGAGTGTTTCGTTGCCCCGAAAGAAACCCCAGCCAGATGCACATGTGCGGCACAATCAGGCAGACAGTTGTCTGATGTCATCACGCTTTGCCATCATCTCCTTGTAGCCCAGGTCGAACAGCGCCTCCATCTTTCCGTCAGTCAGGGAAAATGTGCTGAACTCAGTAAGGTCAGACGGGTTGATCAGCACATCACAGGCGCTCAGTTTATGTTGGCTGCTGGCATGGCGACCCAGTCGGAAGGTTCGTTCGGCTACTGCCAGCATGCTGTCGTAATCCTTTCGAGAAATCGTTTGTACCGGAGACAGATAGATGCCTACCACTTTGTCTGCCAGATCTTGCGCCGGTTCAATCGGGAAGTGGTTCATGATACCGCCGTCGGCATACAGTTCCCCATTGATTTCTACCGGTGCTATCACCAACGGGAAGGCGCTGGAGCCGAGCACTGGCAATACCAGTGGCCCCTTCGAGAAGATCTCCGACCTGCCTTTGAGCACATTTGTGGCGGTGACATGCAGGGGTATGGTCAGCTCCTCAAATGTGGCAGGCAGGTATTTCGCATACAAACTCCTGAGTTTCGCAGGATCGAGGATGCCCGGTTTCAGCAGGGCTACATGTGATGGAGCAAAAAAGCTCTCTTTTTTGAAGATGTCCAGGATGTCGAGCGGCGCATGCCCGCCGGCATACATGGCGCCAATCATAGCGCCGGCACTGGCACCGGCAATCAGGTGTATGGGTACGTTCAATTCATGCAGCGCCTGTAGCGCACCTGCGTGGAATAATCCCTTGGTGCCACCACCTGACAATACAAGTCCTATGCGCATGGTGTCGGGTTTTTTTCAAATCTAAAGCGAATATGCCAACTCCTTTGCCGTGCTGTTGTTATTTTCATCACTTGTGAAGTCGGTAGCTGTCATATTCTTTCTGTGTCCTCTGATGTTGTTCGCATCAGTAGTGAAGGATACCTTATATCTGAATGCCGGACAACGCACCGTTGATCAGCAGGTATTTCCTATGTGGAGTATCAATCACCATCCACAATTCGACAGCCTGGATGCTTTCTTACGCTTGCAGGCTGGTGATACACTGTTGCTCACATGCGTCAATCAGACCACACAGCAGCAGGAGATACAGATTGAGGGGTTAGGGTCGGTTGTGGTGGCGCCAGGGAATAGCGGGTCACTTACCCTATCACCTTCAGCCGGTGTCTACAGGATTGCTGCCAGTGACAGCATGTCCCGGTATTTGGGACTCACCTCTATCTTGTTGGTGTCTGCCAGGCCTAGGGGTCATTTTCTGTGGAATCTACGCGATCAGCAGGTGGTTGTCAATCAGTCTATTGCAGCAGGGCAAGGGTGGGGTGCCGGCAGTTATGTGCCGGATGTGTTTACCATCAACTCACTCACCTATCCGTATACTACTACCGATTCTATGGCCATGGTGATGGGCAAGGTGGGCGACACACTGATGATCCATATGCTCAATTCCGGCATGATGGTACATCCTATCCATTTTCATGGCTATCATGTGCAGATAATGAGTTCCAATCTTCAGAACAAGCAGATAGGATGGATGAAAGATACGTTCCCCATTAGACCGGGAGAGCTGATGACGGTGCGGTTGGTTCCTCATCAGCCGGGGAAATACCCTGTACACAATCATAATCTGGTAGCCGTAACCCGTGGGGGCAACTATCCCGGGGGGATGATGGCCATGCTACACATCATGCCATGAGGGTAATCTGGGTCATATTGCTATGGATTGTATGCCGCCCGGTAGCTGCACAGTCAGTGCGGGAATTCCTGTTATTCATGCGCATGGATGGTATTCACCAGTTAGAAAGTAGGCATGTTACCAACATCTGGGGCTTCGCTCCGGGCACCTGGGAGGGCGAAATGGACGAGTTGGTATTGCCATCGCCGGCCATTGAGGTGGAGGAGGGAGATTCGCTGGTGGTAACAGTGATCAACCCCAGTGATGAAGGCCACACCATTCACTGGCATGGTCTGGATGTGGATCAGGCGAATGATGGAGTACCCCACACCTCGCAATATGTGCTCACCGGCGACACATTTACCTACCGGTTCGTAGCTACCCATGCCGGCAATTACATCTACCACTGCCATGTAACCACCACGCTGCACCTGATGATGGGGATGTATGGAAAAGTAATCGTGCGAGTGCCGGGGCGAAATGAGGTATACGCCGGTGGTCCTTCGTTCACCAGGGAGTACAGCTACCTGGGCTCAGAGCTGGATCAAAGCTGGAACGATGACTTCATGACAGCCGGAGGTCTCAATGAGTTTGCGGCAGACCATTTTCTGCTCGATGGGAAGAGTGGCGTACAGATTTATGCAGATTCTAGCATGCATGTACGGCTGGGTTTACTTGATACTGTTTTGTTGCGTTTGATGAACATTGGATTCCACATGCATCGTTATCATATTCCGACCGGGATCAATGCAACAGTGGTGGCCAGTGATGGGCGCCCAGTCCCGCAGACCTATGGTGCTGCCACAATTGATGTGTATCCCGGTGAGCGGTATAGTGTGTTACTCACTACCCAAGATCCTTCTTTGGTGCAACACATCAAGGTAGGCTATCACGAGCTGTACCAATTGGCAGAGGTAGGTTATAACTACATTCCGGTAAACACATCCACACCACCGGTCGGTATGGAAGAACATTTCACAGACTGGCGGATATTCCCCAATCCCTCCCCGGGATGGCTGCTGGTAGAGGGGCTATCCGCACAGCACAGGGTGAGGCTTGTTACTATCTCAGGCGCACAGATATGGGATGGTCCGCTATCCGGCATGCCCGTGGCAAACCTTGCGTCGGGTTGGTATATATTACAGCCTGAAGGCCGGCTTGCACAAACTTTTTTGATCAGTAAGTAACTGTAAGTTATTGCATATCTGGGAATGGGTGTAAGGACAGTGAAGCCAGCAAATGCTATCGGAAGGGTGAACCTTCATCGGTCGTACACGTTTCGGTAATGCGCAAAAAAAACCGCCGTCAGTTACTGACGACGGTTGTATCTGAAACACGAGTTGTGTTTACTTTACCTTCTCCACGATAGCCTTGAAAGCTTCGGGGTTGTGCATAGCCAAGTCGGCCAATACCTTGCGGTTGAGGTCAATGTTGTGCTCTTCCAACTTGTGGATGAATTGGCTGTAGCTCATGCCATATTCGCGAACGGCTGCATTGATACGCACGATCCAGATAGCCCGGAAGTTGCGCTTTTTCTGCTTTCTGTCGCGATAAGCATAGGTTAAACCTTTCTCAACCGCATTCTTGGCTACGGTATATACGTTCTTCCTGCGACCAAAATATCCTTTGGCCTGCTTGAGGACTTTCTTTCTACGAGCCCGTGAGGCTACTGAATTGACTGATCTTGGCATTGTTTCGGGCTTTAATTATCCACCAATGGTCAACATACGCAATACCCGTGGCTCATCGGCATCATGCACCAATGTGCTCTTCACCAGGTTGTTCTTACGCTTATTACTCTTCTTGGTCAAAATATGACTATGGTACGCGTGGTTGCGCTTTACCTTACC
>CAYYHM010000062.1:4846-10781 GCA_964471795.1 uncultured Chitinophagales bacterium
GACTTCAGGTACGCGTATTCTTTCATTGATTCTGTGTTCGTCTTCCTGCCGCCTGGGCGTGAATCTTCTTTCTCTTTGCAAGTGTTGTTTCGTTTGGTGAATAATATAAGTATGGGTTATGAATGGAGTTCCTTGCGGAATAGTTCCAGGAAGTCTTCCATGGTCATGCTGCCTTTATCGCCTTCTCCATGCCGTCTTGGTGCTACCATATCGCTTTCCATCTCTTTTTCGCCGATTACGAGCATGTATGGTATCTTCTTTACTTCCGCATCACGGATCTTTCGTCCGATCTTTTCATTGCGGGTGTCCACAAATGTACGAATTTCCTTATTCTGTAATTTATCTGCAATTGTTTCACAATAGGGTAGGAACTTGTCGCTGATTGGCAGGATGGCTACCTGTTCCGGCGCCAGCCATAGCGGGAAGTTGCCGGCAAAATGCTCTATCAGTACCCCGATGAATCGCTCCAGCGAACCGAAAGGTGCCCTGTGGATCATCACCGGACGATGCTTCAGGTTGTCGCTTCCTACATATTCCAGATCGAATCGCTCGGGTAGATTATAATCTACCTGAATAGTGCCCAGCTGCCAGCTACGGCCCAGGGCATCCTTGATCATGAAGTCCAGCTTAGGGCCATAGAATGCGGCTTCGCCAAGCTCAGTTATGGTTGGCAGTCCTTTCTCCTCACACGCTTCGATGATGGCGGATTCTGCCTTTGCCCAGTTTTCGTCGCTGCCTATGTATTTGGTTTTATTGGCAGGATCCCGCAACGAGATCTGTGCTGTAAACTCTTTCATGTGCAGCTTGTCCAGCACGGTCATCACCAGGTCGATTACACTCTTAAACTCTTCCTTCAGCTGATCGGGGCGGCAGAAGATGTGCGCATCATCTTGTGTAAAGCCACGCACCCTGGTAAGGCCATTCAGTTCCCCACTTTGCTCGTAGCGGTACACGGTGCCGAACTCGCTCAATCGCACCGGCAGATCTTTGTAGCTCCACTGACTTGTCTTGTAGATCTCACAGTGATGCGGGCAGTTCATGGGTTTCAGCAGGTACACCTCCCCTTCGTTGGGGGTTTCGATGGGGCGGAATGAATCGGCGCCATATTTCTCCCAGTGACCGGAGGTTTCGTACAACTCCTTACGGCCGATGTTGGGTGTAACTACCTGTTGATAGCCACGCTTCTGTTGTTCTTTCTTCAGGAATTCTGATAGTGCTTCCCGGATTACCATGCCTCTTGGCAGCCACAAAGGAAGGCCGCCACCCACACGCTGGCTGAAGGCGAAGAGCTCCAGCTCCTTGCCCAGCTTCCGGTGGTCGCGCTTCTTGGCTTCTTCCAGCAAGGCCAGGTGTTCGTCCAGTTGGCTTTGTTTGGGGAAAGAGATACCATACACACGGGTCAGCATCTTGTTCTTCTCGTCACCGCGCCAGTAGGCACCGGCAATGTTGAGGATCTTTACCGCCTTGATGAGGCCTGTGTCTCGTATATGTCCACCACGGCATAAGTCAGTGAAATCGCTGTGGTCGCAGAAGGTGATTTCACCATCCTGTAGGTTTTCAATCAGCTCCACCTTGTAGGCATTGCCTTTGTTGCGGTAGTAGTCCAACGCATCGGCTTTGCTAACGGCACGCAGTGTGAATTCTGCGTTGTTCTTGGCCAGTTCCTTCATCTTGGCTTCCAGGGCAGGCACATCCTTTTCACTGAGGGTGCGGTCACCCAAGTCGATGTCATAGTAGAAACCCTGTTCGATGGCCGGGCCGATGGTGAGCTGGACACCCGGATACAGGTGTTCCAATGCCTGTGCCAACAGGTGGGCTGAGGAGTGCCAGAAAGCCTCTTGTCCGTCTTTGTCGTCCCACTTCAGGAAAGCGATGGTAGCATCGTTGTGGATAGGTCGGTTCAACTCGGCCAGCTTGCCGTTGATCTTGGTGGCAATGATGACGCGCGCCAATCCTTCACTGATGGATTTGGCTATGTCCATGGGGGTAGTACCGGCCTCGTAGGTCCGCACCGCCCCATCGGGGAAGGTAATGTTGATGTTACTCATGATGGGTTTTCGGATTCAAACAGAGCCTGGAGCGCTTCTTCCGCTTTGGCGAAATCGGGATCCAGTTGTAAGCAGTTGCGAAAATCGGAAATCGCGGCCTCTTTTTCACCTTGCAGTTCACTTACCGTGCCGCGACCGTAATAGGCGTCTACATAATCGGGGGCTACCTTGGTAGCCATGTCGAAGAACTGCCAGGCCTTAGGCAGGGAGTCCTGACTGATGTACACAACACCGAGATTGTACAAAGCTTCCTTGGCTTGTGGGTCGGCAGTTACCATGTCCCGGTACAATGCTTTGGCTTCCTCGTATCTGCCCTTGCGTTGCAGATAGAGGCCCTTGCCGTATCGTGCTTCCTGACTTTCGGGGTTGATGGCCAGCGCATTATCAAAGTAGGTGATGGCCTGTTCGTTGCCGATGGCGCTAAAGAGAACCGCTAGCTGCATGTGGGCATCATACAGTTCCGGATCCTGTTCTACGGCCTTGCGGAATCCGGCTATGGCCTGCAGGGTATCGCCTTTGTACTTCAGATTCAGGCCAATGGCCAGCCAGGCATCCGGATTATAGGGTTTCAGCTCAATGGCTGTTTTGAGGCGGGCGATAGCCGTATCGTACTGTTCCGTGTAGAGGTAGCTATCGGCAATGGTCTGCAGTACCAGCAGATTATCAGGATATTGGTCAAGGTACAGCTCCAGCAGGTCGATGGCACGTTTGCTATCGGGTAGATTGAGGCGTGGTGCGTACTCCAGCAGGTACAGGTCGCTGAGTGCAACGTAGTAATAGTCGCGTGACTCATCCAGTTCAATGGCTTGCTGATAGTCGGCAATGGCTTCTGCGAAGTAGCCAAGGCCGGCATAGGTTTCTGCTCTGTTGAAATACAATTCTGCGTTAGTGGGTTGCTGCTCAATTTGAGCAGTCAACGCAGCCAATTCAGGTCGGTCGTGGATGGTTGTGGCAGGCGCATCCTGCTGAGCGTCCTGCTTGCAGGAAACCAGTAGAATCAGGATGAGGATGCTAAGCCATTGTTTCACGGTGCAAAGGTAATTGATTCGGTTGAGTGGTATTTGCCGGAAAATGTCATAAGAAGCTAATGTGGCCAGCCGTAGCCATGACTTTGCCTATGGACTTTGGTAGCTCGTCAGCAACAATCAAACATTACAACTATTTTCCTGCGAAAATGGAATGAACAGACGGGTTATCGGTTGTTTAGGTTCTCAATCAAGCTGTCCAGTCGTTTCATTTCATCGCCGAATGCTTTCCGGTTCAGCCACCTGGCACCCACATGGCTCAGTGGCGTAAGAATGATTACGGTTATGAGTAGTGCTATTTGCAAGTCTTTGGCTACCAGTATTTCTTCGGCATCAATGTGATAAGACATGCCAATAATGAAGCCGGCAGCTGCAGAAAATGGATACACGATCAATCCGGCCACTTCTTCAACTCGGATTACTTTTTTCAGGAGATGGCGGTATTCTACCAAAAATGGTAACAGGGGCTGATTAGCAGGCAGGTGTTTTGGTAATTGACGCCATACCCGGTACAAGTAAATATCTCCGAACAAGTAAAACAAGCCAACTGTGGCGAGCAGTAACTTGAGCCACCAATAGGGAGTCCAGGCGGTGAGCACTATATAAGGTACAGTAAATACTACCGCGAAGATCCATTTGACGAAGATTTTTCTCCGGATGGTATGGAGTGGATGAGTGCTGGCATATTCGGATAATTTGATGGCAGGGATAGCCTCCGTTTGCTGCTGCCAGGTATCTTTAGTAATCATAATTCCGTCTTTAGCATGTTGAACAATTGCTGCCTGATGCGGAAGAGTTTTACACCTACATGGTTGGCCGTAATTCCGGTAATGTCGGCAATTTCCTGATGGCTCACATCATCTAGGTACAAGGATATGAGGATTCGGTCTGCTTCCGGCAATTGCCTGATCGCGTGCAACAACATCGCATACTCTTCTTCTTGTTGGATAGCTGTTTCCGTTTCCGGTTGATGGGCTTTTTCTGCCAGTGCCCTTTTTTGGCTGTTTCGTCGATAAGTAAGAGCCGTATTTACTGCTACCCGATACAGCCAGGTCGAGAATTTCGACTCAGCTCGAAAGCGAGGAAAGCTTTGCCACGCCTGCAGGGTAATCTCCTGCAACAGGTCGCGTTGCGCCTCTCCATCGATTTCATACAGCCGAATTACCTTCCACACCAACGAGGAATGCGTGTTCATTAGTTGAAGGAATTGCTGTTCTTGCGTCATAGCTGAATCGGTTCCACGGTATACCCCTCCTTGCGCAACAATTGGATCAATCCCTTATCACCATATAGGTGAAGAGCGCCGACGGCGATAAATGTAGGCTGATTCTTCATGATAGAGGGTAGCTTCTCCATCCAAGCCAAGTTGCGTACATCTAGCAATCTAGTCATCCACATTTCTGATTCAGGGATACTGTAGACCATCTCGCCCAAGGCCGCCAAATCATAGGCTACATAGATATCGTACATTGATTTGGACATTTTTATCATCGTTTCTTTTTCCACTACCATTTTCACTAAGTCATCGGCTTGCTCATGGTAGGATTGACCGTCAAACAGGATGGCCATTTGCTCTTGCATGGTTTCCAGTGCCAGGGATTGCTTGCCAGTGCGGGCGGCTTCTTCCTGTACCCATTTGTCCATAGGTATGCCCTTTAACTGCGCCAATTCAGGCACGGCAATCTGGTAGTAAGTGATAGTCAACAGAGCAGTGATAGCCATTGGCTTCAGGTTGGTCATCATGTCCAGTGGTACCCCAATGATATTTTTGATCTCCGCATCTACCTGAGCATATTCAATAGAGTCAAGGAAGTCTCGTAGTGAACCTTCCGGTAGCAGGGAAGCCGGTCCCGCCTGTGCCATTGAATTGCTGTCCAATATTACTTCAGTGACTACCGCCTTGCTGCTTTGGTAGGCTTGCATAATAGCGGGCTGCGCTTCCAAGTGGTGGTGATCCAATACGTGTAGGGTACCGAAGAGGTAAGATGGTTCGGTGAGATCATGGCCGGAGATGCGCCACAAGAATCCGCCTTCCTGTGCTTGTAAGAACAAAGAACCGATGATCAGCAACAAGATGGTAGACAGGTGTTTCATAATCGAAGTTTTTTTACCGTTAGTAGCCATTTACTCCTTCATCTTACAGTGCTGGTTGTAAAAGATTGTTAACAAATTGTCAGGAGTACTGGCTGACGCTCGTGGCATTTCTTACCTACTGTATGTGTAAAATGTAGACTGAGAATGGAACAGGTTGTCAACCTACGGCAGACTGGCTTTGAACATTGAACATTGAACTTTCACCCATCCCTCTCTTTTACAGGGGAATAAGCGTACCTTTGCAGCCGATTTGAAAAGCCGGACTATGACCGCCATCAGGAATATTGCCATCATTGCCCACGTAGACCACGGTAAAACAACGCTGGTAGACAAGATGCTCCATGCGGGGCAAACCTTTGCCGACCACGAAACGCCGGGTGAACTTATCATGGACCACAACGACCTGGAAAGGGAGCGTGGCATCACCATCCTGGCCAAGAACGCGGCGGTGAATTACAAGGGTGTGAAGATCAATATCATCGACACTCCCGGCCACAGCGATTTTGGCGGTGAAGTGGAGCGTGTACTCAACATGGCCGATGGTGTATTGCTGCTGGTGGATGCCTTTGAAGGCCCTATGCCGCAGACCCGCTTCGTATTACAGAAAGCCTTGCAGCTGAACCTCAAGCCGATTGTTGTTATCAATAAAGTAGACAAGCCAAACTGTACACCCGAGGAAGTACATGAGCAGGTATTCGATCTTATGTTTTCCCTCGATGCCGATGAGCATCAGCTCGATTTCGTGACGGTGTATGGTTCTGCCAAGAA
>CAYYHM010000062.1:10881-13198 GCA_964471795.1 uncultured Chitinophagales bacterium
GGTCTGGAAGGGTTTGAAATCGGTGACACCATCGCCGACTTTGAGAATCCCGAGGGCTTGCCTACCATCGCCATCGATGAACCTACGATGAGCATGTTGTTCACCATCAACAACTCGCCTTTCTTCGGTAAGGAAGGCAAGTTCGTTACTTCACGGCACCTGAAGGAGCGTCTGGATCGTGAGCTGGAGAAGAACCTGGCACTGCGGGTACAGGCAACCGACTCTGCCGACTCGTTCATAGTGTACGGTCGTGGTGTGTTGCACCTGTCGGTGCTGATTGAAACCATGCGCCGGGAAGGCTACGAATTGCAGGTAGGCCAGCCACGTGTTATTGTGAAGGAATTCAACGGGGTAAAGCACGAACCGGTAGAAGAGCTAACCATCGACCTGCCGGATGGAACATCCGGAACGGCCATAGAACTGGTGAGCCAGCGTAAGGGTGAACTGATGAGCATGGAACCCAAGGCCGATCGTGTGATATTGAAATTCACCGTTCCTTCGCGAGGCATTATTGGCTTACGTAACCAATTGCTCACAGCTACTGCCGGTGAAGCCATCATGACCCACCGTTTTCTGGAGTATCAGCCCTGGAAAGGCGCCATCCAAGGCCGCCAGAACGGCTCCCTCATCAGCATGGAAAATGGCAAGGCCATCCCGTATTCCATCTTTAACCTGCAGGATAGGGGTAAGTTCTTCATCGAGTCCAACTCGGACGTGTACGAGGGACAGGTAATCGGTGAAAACAGCCGACCCGGGGATATGGTGGTGAACGTAACCAAGACCAAGAAGCTCACCAACATCCGCGCCAGCGGTTCCGATGAGAAGATCCGGATTACACCACCTCAGATATTCTCACTGGAAGAAGCGCTGGAGTACATACAGGGTGACGAATATGTAGAGCTCACGCCTAAGTCAATCCGCCTCCGTAAAATCCACCTGAAGGAGCACGAGCGTAAGCGGACTGCCGGCTCCATGAAGGATTAATTATCGACTGAATAAGCGATATTCTTGATTATCGACTAAATAGACGATATTTCAATTTTCAGTGCAGATTGACCTTACACCACATCAATCCAGCCATACTGATGGCATCGGTGATGTGTCCTGTACGTACCATCTCGATGGCCTCCTGTAATGGCATGCGTTTCAATTGCAATTGCTCCGTTTCTGTAGGCTGTGCTTCGCCCATGGTGAGGCCACGAGCCAGGTAGATCATGGCGTATTCATCGCTTACGCTGTTGGACAGGTGCATTTTAGGGATGAGCAGTTCCCAACGATCGGAAGTCATGCCGGTTTCTTCCAGCAGCTCGCGCTTAGCTGATTCCAATGGATCGATGTCTTCGGGGCCACCTCCTTCTATGATTTCCCAGGAATAGGTGCCCAATGGATAGCGGTATTGTCCCACCAGCCAGGTGTATCCCTCCTCGTCTACCGGGATGATGCCGATAGCGATGTTCTTGAAGTGCACTACCCCGTATATACCGGGCGTGCCGGTGGGCGTGGTTACCTGATGTTCATCCACCTTGATCCATGGATTGTCGTACTTGGGATGGATCGCATGGGTAGTCCAGGGGTTGTGGGTTTCATCGATCATGTCGGAGAATTGAAAGGAGTTGCCGGGTGCCTTCTGAGGCGCCTTTTCTGATATAGATTACGTTTTGTTCCAGTGGCATGTCTACTGCATTCGGGTCGATCACGTACTTGGGAATGTGGTTGCCTACATAATGCACCAGACCGGCGGCAGGATATACCTGCATGCTGGTGCCGATTATCACCAGTATGTCGGCACTGGCTGCTATATGCGCAGCTTTCTCCATGGCCGGAACCGATTCGCCGAACCACACCACGTGGGGTCGTAGTTGTCCTCCATCCGGACACAGCTCGCCCCAGCTGATATCACCCGGGCAGTCAAACACCCGTCCGGTACTTACACTACGAGCCTTGGTAAGCTCGCCATGCAGGTGCAGGATGTTCTTGCTGCCGGCTCGTTCATGCAGGTCGTCCACATTTTGGGTGATGATGCTTACCCGAAAGTCCTGTTCCATCTCCACCAATGCTGTGTGGCCTTCGTTGGGCTGGCAGGAACGTAGTTGTGCTCTGCGCTCATTGTAGAATCGCAGCACCAAATGCGGGTCACGTGCGAAGGCTTCGGGAGTAGCTACCTCATAAATGTCGTACTCTTCCCACAGTCCACCTGTATCGCGGAACGTACGAAGCCCACTCTCAGCACTCATGCCTGCTCCTGTTAGTACGACGATATGCTTCTTCATGCCAGCAGCAAAGTAAAGGCCTTTGGCAGATATGCTACTATGTCGCC
>CAYYHM010000063.1:0-13031 GCA_964471795.1 uncultured Chitinophagales bacterium
GAGGCAAATGTTTGCTTGTTGGGAAAAACAACCTATTTTTGCATACTCAATTTTTAAAGCAGTATCAATGGCACATCATAAGTCCGCAAAGAAGAGAATCCGTCAGACCGCGAAAAGACGCGCCCGCAACCGTTACTATGGCAAAACCACCCGTAACATGGTTCGTCAGCTGCGTGCCATCACCGACAAGCAGGAAGCTGAGACAATGCTGCCTTCTGTAATCAAGGCTGTAGACAAGTTGGCCAAGCGAGGCATCATCCACAAGAACAATGCTGCCAATTTGAAGTCTTCATTGACAAAATATGTGAACGAATTATAATTGTCGTTCAATCTTACAACATACCAAGGCGATCCACACGGGTCGCCTTTTTTGTTTGTTGGCTACATCAGCACTGTCTGCTACATTCGTTACATGGCAGGGTACGAAAATAAGCTCACTATCAAATCCTGGGCAGAGGATGAACGTCCTCGGGAAAAGTTGCTGCTGAAAGGGAAAAGCAGTCTTACGGATCCCGAATTACTGGCTATACTGATCGGCAGTGGCTCTCAGGAAGAAACTGCCGTTGCCCTCTGCCAACGAATCTTGGCAGACCAATCCTTCGACTTGCAGCAACTGGGGCGGTTGTCGGTACATCAGCTCATGCACTACAAAGGAATCGGTGAAGCCAAAGCAATCACCATCGTTGCCGCCCTGGAACTGTCGCGACGCAGACAGGCCGCCCGCAAGAAGGTGAATGAATACATCAAGGGTAGTGTGGACATTGCCAATATGATGATGCCCCTGCTGGGCGACCTCCCCCACGAAGAGTTCCACGCCATGTACCTCAGCCGCAACAACAAGATCCTTCATCAGGAGCGCATCAGTCAGGGTGGCATCGCCGGTACAGTTGCCGATATAAAGATCATCCTCAAGAATGGCGTTAACCTGCTGGCATCGGGATTGATTGTTTGCCACAACCACCCCTCCGGCAACCTCAATCCATCTCACGCCGACATACAACTCACCCAGAAACTGAAGGAGGCAGGACTGTTGCTCGACATCCAATTGCTTGACCATCTGATCATTACCGATCAGGGGTACTATAGCTTTGCAGACGAAGGCCGCCTGTAATTCGTCAGGATACTGTCACAAAATCATCCGACGACCCAGTTACACGTCTTTAGCGTATTTTTGAAGGATTGAATTTTTTTCAGCAATTCTTTACCTATGAAACGATTTCTACTACTTTCCCTCATTGCATCGCTGGCTATCACCGCAAAAGCACAGTTCATCATCATCGACACAGCCTTTCAGGCGGAAGGCCCCGGAACAGCTCCTGCGGTCGCCTTTTACACGTATGTGGTAAACAACACAGGCAGCGCCTTTACGCCCAGCTGGAAAAGAACAGAAAATACAACAGCCACCGGTTGGCTGAGTGCTATCTGCATTGGCGAATTGTGCTATGATGTATCACAGAATGACGGCGTTTTCGACAACCCTATGAATGATGGCGACTCCAATCAGGTAAGCATCTACCTATATCCTGATAATGTGAATTTCGGCTACAATAAAGTGGAGCTTACCGTGTACGATGCCACTGACTCTGTGAACCGCCATGTAGTTACCTATGTAGAATACAACTCTTGGCCGGTAGGAACAGAAAAACTGGCTCCCACAAACATGACTCTGTTCCCGAATCCAACTACTAGCCTCATCACCATCGATCATGAAGGATGGCAGCCAACCATGTGGCAGGTAATCGGCATGGACGGTCGAATCTTGATGCAGTATGCCAACACACTTACCGCCAACCGGTCAGTAATCGATGTACAAAGATTGCCGGCAGGACAGTACATTCTGCAGATGGTGCTGGAAGACGGCAAAGTGGTTAGCCGGTCTTTTGCCAAACAATAAAAAAAATCGCCTGCAAGGGTATCCATGCAGGCGATAAGGTTGTTGCAGCTGTCAGCTTTGCAGTACGGGTTGGGAGTCAGCACCCCGTTGTCGGCTTTCTGAGCCTTACCGCAGGTGGCAAGACCTTATGATTATTCACCGGCTAGTTCTGCCAGTTTCTCTTCCATTTTGTACTCGTTGCCTTCGATGTAGCCGTGCTCTACCTCCAGGATCTCACCGCGGTTATTCACCAGCAAGGTGAGCGGGGGCGTAATGCCATTCACCGCCTGAAAGAATAACCGGTTGGCATCCAGCACGATATTGTACTCGAAACCCTGCCCATTTACATAAGGCCTTATCTGCGGCTGTGTGCGTGTGTCGTCGATGGAAACGGCTATCAACTCCACGTCGTAGGCTTCCTGCCAGTCCGGATATATCAACGCTATGTTTTCCAGTTCACTACGACATGGCTTACACCACGTAGCCCAAAAGTTGATGATGGTAAGGCTGCGGCCATTGTTCTTCACTTCATCCAGGATACTCACTTTCTGACCATTCATTTTCTCCACCATGATATCAGGCAGATAATCCTGCCCAATCAGTTGGGTAGCAAGCATCAGGAGGCAACTTACAAGTAGTGTCTTCATACATATTGATTTATTACAGCCACAAATTAAGCCAATTCTGTGCCATAATTTCTTCAACTTTGACACAAATAAGCATTCGGGCTGTTTCACCGCAGTCAAATTGCCTACCTTTAAAACTGAACAGATCGAATGAGATTGATGAAACGCTGGCTTTTTGTGGCGCTGTGTTGCCTTCTCTCCCTACCCGTATTTTCACAAGGTTCCATCACCGGCAGTCTGGAAACCACTACCAAGTGGTTCATGCGCGACTCGCTGATTGGCGCTACCGGCACACCACAATACAACAATCAACTGGTTGGCTCTTTTGGCTGGCTTACCATGAACTACACCAACTACGATATGGGGCTCAACGCAGGCCTGCGGTTGGATGTGTTCAACAATTCCGACCTGCAAAACCCGACAGAATCGTTTTCCGGTGCAGGCATCGGACGCTGGTACATCACCAAGCAGATCAACAACCTCACCATCACGGGTGGATACTTTTATGATCAGATAGGCAATGGCATCATCTTCCGCTCCTTTGAAGAGCGCCCACTGGCCATCGATAATGCCATACTGGGCATCCATGTGAAATACAACTTCACCGACAACCTGTATGTAAAGGGTTTTACCGGCCAGATGAAGGACATCTTTGAACGCTTCGACCCCATTGTGCGGGGTGCTGCTGTAGAAGGTTTCCGCCAGCTATCACCCGACCTGAGCATCACACCCGGTGTCGGCATCGTCAACAGAACCCTCGACGATCGTTCGATGGACATCATCGTCAGCAACATCGAAAGCTACCCGGTAGAAGAGCGGTTTATTCCCCGTTTCAACACCTTCGCCCTTACAGCATACAACCGACTGAACTACAAAAGCCTCAGTTGGTATATAGAACTATCCGGCAAAACCCACGAAGCCATTGCTGATCAGAATGGCACACTGATAGATCGGGATGGCACCAACCTGTACTCCAGCCTTACCTTTTCTGCCAAAGGTCTGGGTGTTACCGCTCAGGTTAAGCGCACCGAGAATTTCTCCCTGCGCACCTCTCCTAACGAAACGCTCCTGCGGGGTATGATCGGATTCCTGCCTCCGATGGCTCGACAGAACACCTACATGCTCACCGCGCGCTACAATGCCGCCACACAGGCATTGGGAGAGATTGCCTATCAGATTGATGTGGTGGCCAAGCCCAGCCGGGAGTGGAGTATGCTGGGTACTTTCTCCAACATCTTCAACCTGGATGGCGACCAGCTGTTCCGTGAGGTGTATGTAGAAGCCACCTATAAAAAAGGAAGAGACTGGAAGGCTACCATAGGTAGTCAAATGGTACAATACAATCAGTTGGTTTTTGAAAGCAAGGGCGACTCGCAGTTGGTATCTATCGTTCCCTTTGCAGAAATGACCTACCGATTCAACCGCAAGGTGAGTGTACGCTCCGAAGTGCAGTACATGCACAACAAAGAGGACTTCGGCTCTTGGGTTTATGGCTTGGTAGAACTCAGCGTTGCTCCCAAATGGTCGTTTGGCGCCTGGGATATGTGGAACATCAAACCCAAGAAGACCGATAAGGCGCTTCACTACCCAACTGTTTGGGCCACCTATCGCAATGGCGCCAACCGATTTGAGGTGGCCTATGTGAAACAGGTAGAAGGTATTGTTTGTACCGGTGGCATCTGCCGATTTGAACCTGCCTTCTCCGGCGTTCGTTTAACCATCAACTCAACATTCTGATGATGCGCGCTATCATACCGGTATTCTTGTGGCTTACCCTTGCCGCACTGTCTGCCTGCACAGAAGTAGGTCCTAACATCAGTTTTAACAACACAGTTTCTCTGATCGATACCTCGTTTATCGATAACAACTTGCCGACAGATGTGTACCGGCGCGTGGTCATCGAGGAGTTTACGGGCGTCAACTGCAACAACTGCCCACGTGGTGCCGAAACCATTGCGGATATTCTGAGCACACATGGCGACAGTGTTGTAGCCATAGCCATCCACAACGATAACCCTCTCGCACGTCCACATAGCGGATATGAAGACTTCCGCACCGCCGAAGGTATCGCCATCAGCCAGAAGTTTGGAGGCACAGCCGCCATTCCCAGTGGCGCCGTCAACCGCACACAGTTCCCCGGGGCAGCACGTATCGCCGTTACCCGCAATTTTTGGGAAGACTACAGCAAGCAGCATCTGGCCATGCAGCCCGCCTGTGATCTGTCGCTCAGCCTGCAATATGATGACAACAGCCGCGAGCTTACCGTTACAGCTCGCATCCATTTCTTGCGCGACGTGGATACCACCACGCACCTGAGCCTGATCATTACCGAAAGTGGCATCATCAGTCCACAAACCATGCCCGACCTGTCGATCAAAAACGACTATGAGCATAACCATGTGTTCCGTGGCATGATGACCCCCAACTTCGGTGCAGCCACCCATCCTACCAACGAAGCAGGACGGGTCATCATCAAATCCTATCAAACAGTGCTGCCCGAAGGATGGAATCCCGACAAATGTTATGTTGTCGGTCTCGTCCACTTTATCGGCGATGCAGACGATGTGATTCAGGTGGATGAAATATCCATCCGATAACGGTACATCTGCCACAGCCTCCCACTCCCTTTTGTAACTTTGCGGCACGTTGCAAACGCATCAGTAGCCTATGAAGATATCGTATACGTGGCTTTTGGATTACCTGTACGTACAGGACAAGCAGCAGAAAGTAGTGGTACTTACTCCGGAACGTATTGCCGACATCCTCACCGAGGTGGGGCTGGAGGTGGAAGAACTGGAGTCCTATGAGTCAGTGAAAGGTGGGCTGGAAGGTCTGGTTATTGGCGAGGTACTTACCGTTGCCAAACATCCTGACGCTGATAAGCTGAGTCTGACCACCGTTTCGCTGGGCAATGAAACGCCCGTTTCGATAGTTTGTGGCGCTCCCAACGTGGCTGCCGGTCAGAAGGTGGTTGTTGCACCGGTTGATTGCACCATCTATCCCACAACAGGAGACCCGTTTACCATCAGGAAAGCTAAGATCCGCGGCCAGGAATCGCATGGAATGATCTGTGCCGAAGATGAGATCGGCCTTGGCGAAAGTCATGCAGGCATCATGGTGCTGCCCAGCGATGCACCGGTGGGGATGGCGGCAGCCGACTACTTTGGTGTGTTCCGTGACTGGCTGATTGAGATTGCACTTACCCCCAACCGTTCCGATGCCATGTCGCACATCGGCGTTGCCCGCGACCTGGTTGCCTATCTGAACATCAACACCCCTTATACGGCTACGCTGCGATTACCGGAGCACCCTGCCATCCAACAACCGGAAAAAGTCCTGCCGCTGACAGTCAGGGTAGAAGCCGAAGAGGCCTGCCCCCGCTATTCCGGTGTCGTGCTCGACGGAATTACCGTACAGCCATCACCGGCGTGGATGCAACACCGGCTGATGGCCATAGGCGTAAAACCCATCAACAACGTGGTGGATGTTACCAACTTCGTGCTGCACGAAATGGGCCAGCCACTCCATGCATTCGACTATGCCCACATTCATGGGGGACAGGTAGTGGTAAAGATGCTTGCGCATGATACACCATTCATCACCCTTGATGGTGACGAGCGGAAGTTGCATGCCGAAGACCTGATGATTTGTGACGCAGAGAAAGGTATGTGTATCGCCGGTGTGTATGGAGGCAAGGGAAGTGGCGTGTCTGCTTCCACGCAGCAGGTTTTTCTGGAAAGTGCGTACTTCCATCCTACCTACATCCGAAAAACTGCCTTGCGACATCAACTGCGAACTGATGCCGCCATGCACTTCGAAAAAGGCATAGACCCCAACCTGACCATACCCGCCATGCAACGGGCCGTTCATCTGCTGGCAGAAATTGCCGGTGGACAGGTAGCATCCGGGGTGTTCGATTGTAATCCCTATCCCGTGCAACCGGCAGTGGTGCACCTGAAAGACAGCTACATCACCACTATGGCCGGTGAGCCCATGGCACAGGAAGTAGTTACACGCACCCTTACCTCATTGGGCATGAGCATCCTACGGGTCGAAGATGGCTATGAGATTACTGTCCCTACCTACAAAACCGATGTAACCCGACCTGCCGATGTGATGGAAGAACTGCTGCGGCTATACGGGTACAACAATATCATAACCGGCGATGTAATGCGCCCTTCCTTGTCTGTCCACGCCACTGCAGATGTGATGGAAAGACGGGAGAAGGTAGCCAACTGGCTGGCAGCAGGAGGAGCGATGGAATGCCAGAACTTGTCGTTTGCTGCTGCGGCACAGCTCGAAAAAACAGGACTCACCAAGAACAGTGCACCGGCGCGCCTGCTCAACCCCTTGTCGGCTGAGATGGATGTGCTGCGGCCTCATCTGCTGCCAGGACTACTTCAATCGGCAGCGCGCAACATCAACCACCGCAATGCCGATCTGCAGTTGTTTGAATTTGGCAATGGCGTGGTAGCCAAGGGTGATGATTTCTCTGAAACCATGTGGCTGGGTATCCTTCTGTCCGGTCAGCTGACTGCCGAAAGCTGGGAGGCTCCCGCACAACCTGTACAGTTTTACCACCTGAAGCAAAAGGTGCGCCACCTGCTATCGCTGCTTGGCTTGACTGACCTGCAGGAAGTGCCTACATCCGCAGACTATCTGGATTATGGCCTGGACTTGCTGGCAGGCGACAACTTATTGGGTAGCTTGGGACTGGTACAGCCATCCGTAGCCAAGGCCTTCGACATAAAGCGACCCATCTACTTTGCGCAGCTCAACTGGAATGCTGTAGAATCGCTGGCACGCCAATACCTTGTGAAGTTTACCGACATAACCCGCTTCCCCGCCATGCGCCGCGACCTGGCTGTGGTGATCGACCGCAGCGTTACCTGGCAGCAACTGGAAGCCACGGCATTACAGGAAGGAGGTAAATACCTGCAAGAAGTGGGGTTGTTCGACACGTATGAAGATGAGCGGCTGGGCAACAATAAGATATCCTATGCCATGCGTTTTATCTTTCAGGACAAACAGGCTACCTTAACCGATAAACCGGTGGATAAAGCCATGCAACACCTGATGGATGCCTTCCACAAACAATTTGATGCTACAATCAGACAATAATGGACCCCATTAGCCAACAGATTCATCTCATACACGATAAAGTACAGCAACTGGCGAGCCAGCTGGAGCAGCAACGGCAACAACATGCTGCGCTGCAACAGGCACATAGCACCTTGCAAGATGCTTACAACCAACAAGCCGAGAACATAGCACATCTGGAAGAGAAACTCCGTACCCTGCAAATTGCCAAGAGTGCCTCCGTGGATGAAGACAAAACAGCACTGAAACTGAAGATCAACGAGTACATCCGGGAAATCGACAAGTGCATAGCCATGTTAAACACCTGATCTGCATGTCACAAGAACTCATCAACATCAACGTAATAGTGGCCGACAGGCCATACCGCCTGAAGATTAAACCACAGGAGGAGGAAACGGTGCGACAGGCCGCTAAATCCATTAACGACAAGCTCAAGGAATTCTCCGCACAATATGGCGCCAAAGACAAGCAGGATTATCTGGCCATGGTTACCATCCTGTTTGCAGTTGAAGCCCTGAATGCCAGAAAGAAGCACGTTGTGGAAGACCCGGCCGTAACTGAGAAATTGGCGGCTTTGAATACATTGCTGGACAATGTGTTAGCCAACCAATAGGCCACGTGCAGAAAATTTGCCCCCACGGTGGTCTGTCTTTTCATTAACTTTAGCGTAACAACTGCCGGTGATAGCATCGGCACTTCATCATACATAACACTCATAAAGTGACATCCAATGGACATCATAAGTATAATCATCGGCCTCGCGGCAGGTACCGCGGCAGGCGCAGTGGTGATGCGGGTCATTGTGGCCCGCGATCGCCAGGAAAAAGTGGCAGCAGCTGAGCTGGAAGCCAAACGGATTCTGGAGAAAGCAGAGAGCGAAGGAGAAACCATCAAGCGTGATCGCATCCTGGAAGCCAAGGAAAAATTCATTCAAAAGAAAGCAGAATACGAAGAGTACGTCAACAGCAGGAAACGAAAGATAGAACAGCGGGAACAAGCGATCCGTGACAGAGAAAAGCAACTGCAGACAGAGTTAAACCGCACAAAAGACAAAGAAAGAGAACTCGACAGTCTAAAATCTACCCTGTCCCAGCAACTGGAGGTGGTATCCTTCAAAAAGCAGGAGCTGGAGAAACACCAGGAAGAGCACGTTCGGAAACTGGAGCAGATAGCCCGCATCACCGCAGATGAAGCACGGAATGAGTTGATAGATAGTTTGCGGGAAGAGGCGCGCACCCGTGCCATGCAGCACATCAAGGAAATACAGGATGAAGCCAAGCTGAAGGCCAATAAAGAAGCCAAGAAGATCATCATCCAGACCATACAACGTACTGCTGCAGAGCATACCATCGAGAACACAGTTTCCGTATTCAACCTGGAGTCAGACGACATCAAAGGACAGATCATCGGGCGCGAAGGACGTAACATCCGTGCGCTGGAAGCCGCTACCGGCGTAGAGATCATCGTTGATGACACGCCGGAAGCCATCATCATCTCCGGATATGATCCGGTACGTCGTGAGGTTGCACGCCTGTCGCTGCAAAAGCTGGTTGCCGACGGACGTATCCACCCGGCACGTATTGAAGAGATCGTGAACAAGACCCGCAAGCAGATTGAAGAGCAGATCATGGAAATCGGTGAACGCACCGTCATTGAGCTGGGCATCAACGGACTGCATCCGGAGTTGATTCGTATGGTGGGACGTATGCGGTTCCGCTCTTCTTACGGACAGAACCTGCTGCAGCACTCCAAGGAGGTAGCCAACCTGTGTGCCACTATGGCCGCAGAGCTGGGACTGAACGCCAAGCTGGCCAAACGTGCCGGACTGCTCCACGACATTGGCAAGGTGCCGGATGAGGAAAGTGAACTGTCACACGCACTGCTGGGCATGAAGTTGTGTGAAAAATACGGTGAGCATGAAGCCATCTGCAATGCAGTAGGTGCTCACCACGACGAGATTGAAATGAAGTTCATCATTTCGCCACTCATACAGGCCTGTGATGCCATTTCCGGTGCCCGCCCCGGTGCCCGCAGGGAAACCATGGAACACTACATCGAGCGCATCAAGGAACTCGAAAACCTGGCCATGAGCTATGATGGTGTAGAAAAAGCCTATGCCATGCAAGCCGGTCGCGAGTTGCGTGTCATCGTGTCCGCCGATCAGGTAACCGACGATCAGTCGGAGGTGATCAGCTTCAACCTGTCAGAAAAGATTCAGAATGAGATGCAATATCCCGGTCAGATCAAGGTAACTGTGATCCGGGAAAAACGCGCTGTCTCCTTCGCTAAGTAGCATTTTTCAAATCCCTTATCAGCAGGCGCACTTGTTTCGGCAAGGGCGCCTTTTTTTGCATCTTGGTAAAGTGCCACATTTTTCCGTACAGCGTATGGCGTATAGCGACTCGTTGGAAGGGAGATTTCTGATCTGTTTTCGGGCGTATGCAATAAGCCCTTACGGTAGTAGGACGTGCAGTCACCTTACCACCCCGTCTACCCATCTCACGCTGTAAGTCCCAATCGAAGTAAGGGTAGTCGACGGTCACCGGTCTCCGGTCTCCAGTCCCACGGTCTTATTGCCACATTACCGCATTTTCACATTATCCCATTCTCACATTGCCACATTCCCACATTATCATTTACCCATGTATCTATTCACCGGTATGCCATTTTCTCATTTTCTGATCTTCTCATTCTCTCATTTTCTGATTCTCCCCCAATCGTTTACATTTGACACATGACCCCACATCTCATGCGACTGGCATGCCTACAATTGGCAGCCTGGTGCCTCACAGCCTGTTCCACGTTGCCGCCTTCCCCTGCTACTACTTCCGCTCCCGGACCTGCGGGTGATAAGGTGCGGCTCATGTTCTACAACGTCGAGAACCTGTTCGATACCATCAATGATCCGGACACCCGTGATGAGCAGTTCCTGCCGGATGGCGCCTACAACTGGACATCTTCCCGCTATTACTGGAAGCTGCAACGTACCGCCAAGGTGCTGCTCAATGCCGGCGAGTGGGACCTGCCTGTAGCTGTGGGTCTGTGTGAGATCGAGAACCGGGGCGTGCTGGAAGACCTCCTCCGTCTGACACCGCTGGGCCGGCTGGGCTATGGCATCATCCACGAAGAATCGCCCGACGAGCGGGGCATCGACGTGGCATTGCTGTACCGAGAAGACCTGCTTACTCCGATTTATCACCGTGCCATTCCGCTGCGGTTCGACTTTGATCGGGACGACCGCACCCGAGATATGCTGTATGTAGCCGGCCGACTAGGCCCTGATACGCTCCACTTGATGATCAACCACTGGCCCAGCCGCAGCGGTGGTGCTGCCGCCAGCGAGCCGAAACGCATTGCCGCAGCACAGGCAGCACGGCATCTGATGGATTCCCTGCAGCAAGTGCAACCCGGCGCCAAGGTCATCCTGATGGGCGACTTCAACGATGGCCCGACGGATACAAGTGTACGCGATATACTGAGAGCTGCGTCAACCGAACAGGATGCACAAGAAACAGGGCTGTTCAACTGCATGGCACCGCTGGCCCGCAAGGGATTCGGCACCCACAAGTACCAGCAGGAGTGGAACACCCTGGATCAGTTCATGGTGTCGCTATCCCTTCTGGAAGCCAACAGCGGCTGGTCGGTGGATGAAACCAGCGCCATCATATGCCGCATGCCTTTCCTGCTGGAAGACGACCCTTCCCTTCCGGGCGACAGACCTTTCCGCACCTTCATAGGGCCTCGCTTCCACGGTGGCTACAGTGACCACCTACCGATTCTGCTTACCCTCCACTACAACCCGCTACAGTAGACTTCTGATGAGTGAAAAATGTACACGACATTTGCATCCATGTACCAACGCATCACACCGGCACATGTAGACGCCCTGCGAGAAATCTGTGGTCCAGCCTTCGTACACGTGGATGAAGACACACTGCAACAACATGGCCGCGACTACACAGAAGACCTGCTCTGCCCGCCGGAAGTGGTAGTACAACCGGAAAACGCACAGCAGGTTAGCGCCATCCTGCAGCTTGCCAACCGCGAAAAACTTCCCGTAACCCCGCGCGGTGCCGGCACGGGCCTCAGTGGGGGTGCATTGCCCACCCACGGTGGTATTTGCCTCAGCATTGTGCGTATGAATCGCATCCTCCACATCGACACCGACAATGCACAGGTAACCACCGAGCCCGGTGTGATCACACAAGTACTGCAGGAAGCCTTACAAGCCGTGGGACTCTACTATCCACCAGACCCGGCCAGCAGGGGCAGCTGTTTCATCGGCGGCAACATCGCCGAAAACTCCGGAGGCCCGCGTGCGGTAAAATATGGTGTGGTGAAAGACTATGTGCTGAATCTGGAAGTAGTACTACCTACTGGCGATATCGTGTGGACGGGTGCCAACACACTCAAGAACAGTACCGGCTACAACCTCACGCAGCTGATGGTAGGCAGCGAAGGCACATTGGGCATTGTTACCAAGGCCGTGCTGCGACTCATCCCCCACCCCACACATACCCTCACCCTGCTGGCGCCATTTCCCGATGCCGCAAAAGCCTGCGAGGCGGTAGCTGCCATCTTTCAGGCAGGCATTACCCCGTCGGCCATGGAGTTCATGGAGCGGGATGCCCTGCTGTTTACACTTCCGTTTGTAGATGGAGTCACCTTACCCATGGATGACGATACCGCAGCACATCTGCTCATTGAAGTGGATGGATTCCATGAGGAATTGCTGATGGCCGACTGCGAGCGCATCGTAGCCATACTGGAGCAGTTTGGCGCAGGGGAAGCGCTGCTGGCACAAACACCACAGGAAAAGGACAAGCTCTGGCAACTGCGCCGAAAGGTAGGCGAAGCCGTAAAGCAACACTCTACCTATAAGGAAGAAGACACGGTGGTTCCACGGGCTCGGCTGGCCGACTTGCTGCGGGGCGTAAAATCCATCGGGCGGCAATATGGTTTCCAAAGCGTGTGTTATGGGCATGCAGGCGATGGGAACCTGCATGTAAACATCCTGAAAGGGGATCTGTCCGAGTATCAGTGGCACACCGAACTGCCACAGGCTATTCGGGAAATATTCACCCTTGTGAAACAACTCGGTGGCACGCTCAGCGGTGAGCATGGCATAGGCTTGGTGCAGAAAGACTACATGGATATCTTCTTCTCCCCCGGGGAGTTGAACCTGATGCGAGGCATCAAGCAGTTGTTCGATCCGAACCTTATCCTCAATCCCGGAAAAATCTGGCCGGAAGCTGCTGAGTAGCAAACTAATGCTACCGGCTGATGCGTTTCTTACACAACAGCTCACCCATGAGAAAAGTACTGATATTCCTGATAACCTGTTTGCCGCTGATTTCATCAGCACAGGGAAGCGACCGACCTTCAGCACCTCCCCCGCCACCATTGCAGGACCGGCTGTGGGTAGGCGGCGG
>CAYYHM010000064.1:0-12783 GCA_964471795.1 uncultured Chitinophagales bacterium
TTGGAATGGGTGATGAAGAAAGCGATGAACTTGCCGGTCATCAGTAGCACACCAATGCCCACCAGCCACGACTGTACACGAATGTTTTGACGTTGTAGTGTTTGGTGGGTCATCAGCCGGCGTTCTGAAAGCCATATTTCAGGCATACGTTCTTGGGCTCGGTGAAGAAACGCATGGCTTCCCAGCCTCCTTCGCGACCTACGCCACTGTTTTTCATGCCACCGAATGGTGTGCGCAGATCACGGAGCATCCAGCAGTTGATCCACACAATACCAAAGTCCAGTTGTTGGGCCATTCTGTGGGCCCGCGTCAGATTCTGAGTCCACAGGTTGCACGCCAGCCCATATTCCGTGCCATTGGCGTACGTGAGCACCTCCTCATCGGTATCAAAAGGATGCAAAGTAACCACTGGTCCGAAGATTTCCTCCTGATTGGTGCGGCACTGCAGTGGCAGCCCTTCGATAACCGTTGGCCGTAGGAAGTACCCTTGCTGGCAGCGCTTGGGCAAGTCCGGTATGTTGCCACCGGTGAGCACGGTGCCGCCTTCTTCCTGTGCCAGTGCGATGTAGCGCAGGATTTTTTCGTGGTGTTCCTTGGAAACGATGGCACCCATCTGCGAGTGGGGATCCAGTGGATCGCCAACCGTCATAAGGCGTACTTTTTCCAGAAAGGCTTCTTTGAACCTGTCGTATAGCGGTCGCTCCACATAGATGCGGGAGCCACACAGGCAGATCTGTCCCTGGTTGCTGAAGGCCGACCGAAGCGTTGTCTGCAACATGTCGTCGAAATCACAATCGGCGAAGATGATGGTCGGGTTCTTGCCACCCATTTCCAGACTTAGCTTCTTGAAGTAGGGCGCCGCCGCCTTAGCGATGGCTCTGCCGGTAGCAGTGCCGCCGGTGAATGATACGGCTTTCACGGCAGGATGTGTTACCAAGGCGTTACCTGCCTTGCCTCCAAGCCCATGCACCATGTTCAGCACGCCCGGTGGTAGCCCTGCCTCAATGGCTATCTTGCTGAGGAGGTATGCCGACATCGGTGTGATCTCGCTTGGTTTGGCAACCACACAGTTGCCTGCCGCCAGTGCCGGCGCTATCTTCCAGGTCAGCAGATACAGGGGTAGGTTCCACGGTGATATGCAGCCTACGGTGCCCAATGGTTGGCGCAGTGTGTAGTTGATAGCGCCTTCCCGCATGTGGTGTGATTCCGAGGAAAAATGCTGCACGGCGGAGGCGAAGAACCGGAAGTTGGACTCTGCCCGTGGGATGTCCACCTGCCGAGCCAGGTTTACTGGCTTCCCATTGTCTACACTTTCGGCCATCGCCAGTGTGTCCAGATTCTGGTAGATCAGGTCCGCCATGCGGTTGAGCAGCTTGAACCGCGTTTCTATGGGCGCCTGCCGCCAGGCAGGAAATGCCGCTTCGGCTGCCTCTACAGCCAGTGCGACATCCCGCTCGTCACTATCGGGAATATAGCTGTATACCTCGCCGGTGGCAGGATTGATATTGTCGAGATACTCGTTTGGTATCGGATCCACCAAGGCGCCACCGATATAGTTCTTGATGTACTTGTCGATCTTCATGTGGTTACAGGTTAGGTGTGCGCCCGCCATCCACCGGGAGGTTGATGCCGCTGATGTAGGCAGCTGCAGGCGACGCCAGAAAGGCGATTGCGGCAGCCACCTCCTGCGGTTCTGCAAAGCGCTGCAGGGGTATTTCCGACTGCATATGTTGGGTAATGGATTCGATGGTCTGCCCTGTCTTGGCGGCCTTGTGCCTGATGATGCCGGCGAGGCGCTCAGTAGCTGTAGCCCCCGGTAGCACATTGTTGACGGTGATCTGATACGGACCCAGCTCATTGGCCAGGGTCTTGGCCCAGTTGCCCACTGCGGCGCGTATGGTATTGGATACACCCAGCCCGGCAAGCGGCACTTTTACGGAGGTGGAGATCACATTGATGATCCGCCCCGTGCCGGCCTGTTTCATGCCGGGCAATACTGCCTGCACCAGCAACTGGTTCACGATCACATGTTGCTCAAAGGCCTGTCGGAATGCGTCGGCACCAGCATCAGTAATGGGGCCGGCAGGTGGCCCGCCTGTATTGTTTACCAGAATAGTGATGGGGGTGGTGAGTGACGTCAGGTGGTTCTGAACAGCATCGGCTACATCGGCCGGTTGCTGGAAATCTGCTGCCACCCAATGGTGCTGCTGGCCTTGTGAAGCATCAAGTGTGGCCAATGCTTCTTGCAGCTTATCTGCATTTCGGGCCAGCAAAGTCACCGATGCGCCTTGCTGTGCCAGCGTCTGTGCGGCGGCAAGACCAATGCCTTGCGTGCTGCCACCGACAAGTGCCCGTTTACCGTGAAGGGAAAGGTTCATTCCCTAAAAATACAAGAACTCCCACAGGTGGAGCGCAATCAGTGTAGGGGAAATCTTGTAATTTCAAGCGAAAATCAAGATATCATGGCTGTAGCACCGGCGTTCAACCTGCACCAATGGATTGAAGACAACAGACATCTGCTGAAACCCCCCGTCGGCAATAAGAACCTGTATCCCGCCGGTAAGGATTACATCGTGATGGTAGTTGCAGGCCCCAACGCACGGAAGGACTATCACTACAACGAAACCGAGGAACTGTTCTATCAGCTGGAAGGGCATATCACGGTGCGCATTCAAGATGAGGGCAAAGCAGTAGATGTGCGTCTGGGGCCGGGGGATATGTTTCTGCTGCCGGCAAAAGTGCCACATTCACCCATGCGGGAAGAGGGCTCCATTGGGCTTGTAATTGAGCGGGTGCGCATCGGTACAGAATATACCGATGGATTGATGTGGTTTTGCGACAACTGCAACCACAAGCTACATGACACCTACTTTACGCTCACCAACATCGAGAAGGACTTCCTGCCCCGGTTCCGGGAGTTTTATGGCTCGGAGGACCTACGTACCTGCAAGCAGTGCGGGCAGGTAATGCCTACGGATCCCAGATTTTCCGGTTCTTGATTTCTGGCGCTGTAGGGGCAATCCTGTAACTTTACGGGGCATGTGTCTGACCATCGATATTCATACCCACATCATGCCGGAGCATATGCCGCGGTGGTCGGATAAGTTCGGCTACGGAGGGTTTATCCATCTGGATCACCACAAGTCCGGCTGCGCACGCATGATGCGCGACGACAAATTCTTTCGCGAAATACAGTCCAACTGTTGGTCCGGAGAGGCCAGGCTGGCAGAGTGCGACCGGCATCAGGTGGATGTGCAGGTGCTGAGTACCATCCCGGTACTCTTCAGCTACTGGGCAAAGGCGCATGATGCCTGGGTGCTCAGTCAGTTCCTCAACGACCATATTGCCGGGCTGGTTCATCAGTTTCCGTCGCGGTTTATCGGATTGGGCACCGTGCCCTTGCAATCGCCTGATCTGGCGATTAAGGAAATGGAGCGTTGTCTGTCCATCGGGCTGGCCGGTGTAGAAATCGGTAGCCATGTAAACGACTGGAACCTGAGCGACGAGGAGTTGTATCCCTTCTTTCAGGCGGCAGCTGAGATGGGGGCGGCCATCTTTGTACACCCGTGGGACATGATGGGAAAGGACAAGATGGACAAATATTGGTTGCCGTGGTTGGTGGGCATGCCAGCGGAGACCTCGCTGGCCATCTGTTCTATGATCTTCGGCGGCATCTTTGAACGGTTGCCACAGCTTCGTGTTGCCTTTGCCCATGGTGGCGGTAGCTTTCCGGCTACCATCGGCAGGATACAGCATGGCTTTGATGTACGCCCCGACCTGTGTGCTGTAGACAACCATGTGCCGCCTCGGGAGTACCTGGGCCGCTTTTGGCTGGACTCACTGGTGCATGACAAAGCTATGCTCGACTATGTGGTCGGGTTGATGGGCCCTGCACGGGTAGCCTTGGGCACCGACTATCCTTTTCCCCTCGGTGAGCTCCAGCCCGGTGCGTTGATCCGGTCGGCCGGCTATGATACAGCTGTAGAATCATTGCTGCTACATGGTGCGGCGCTGGAATGGTTGAACCTCGAAAAATCATTGTTCGCGAATGGCTTATAGTTACAGTAGGGCGTGGGCACAGGAAATGGATCGTAACGACCCATTGGCGCATTTCAGGGAGGAGTTCCTGTTCCCGCAGCATCAAGGCAAAGATGTATTGTATTTCACCGGTAATTCGCTGGGTCTGCAGCCTAAGGGCGTACAGGACCTCATGGCACAGGAACTGAGCGACTGGGCCACTTTTGGGGTGGAGGGTCACTTTCGGGCCAGGAATCCGTGGATGTATTACCACCACCTGTTTACCGATCAGGTAGCCGCCATCGTGGGGGCACAACCACAGGAAGTGGTGGTAATGAATACCCTGAGCGTGAACTTGCACCTCCTGATGGTGTCGTTTTACAGGCCTGCGGGCAAGCGTGTGAAGATCATGGTGGAAGGTCATCTGTTCCCCAGTGACCATTATGTGGTGGAAAGCCAGCTGCGGTATCATGGGATTGACCCGTCAGTGGGGCTCATAGAGTTGCTGCCCCGGGCAGGAGAGCAAGTGTTACAGCCTGAGGATGTGCTGCAAGCCATAGAGGACAATGGCGATGAACTGGCTTTGATACTGATTGGCGGGGTAAATTACTATACCGGGCAGCTGTTCGATATGGCGGCCATTACCGCCAAAGGCCATGAGGTGGGTGCCGTAGTAGGCTTTGATCTGGCCCATGCTGCCGGTAATGTACCGTTGCAGCTTCATGACTGGGGTGTGGATTTTGCTGCCTGGTGCACCTACAAGTACCTCAACTCCGGCCCCGGCGCAGTTGGGGGTGTCTTTATCCACGACCGTCACCTGCATGATGCGGCCATACCCCGTTTCAACGGATGGTGGGGCTACAAGGAAGATACCCGGTTTCTGATGCAGAAGGGCTTTGTGCCCATGGAAGGGGCAGCTGCCTGGCAAAACAGCAATGCCCCGGTATTCAACATGGTAGCGCATAAAGCATCCCTCGAACTATTCGCAAGGGCAGGCATGCAGTCCCTACGGGAAAAAAGTCTGCACCTTACAGGTTTCATGGCTTTTTGCATACAGCACGTCAACGAATCAGCCGGTTTGGGCATTACCATCATAACCCCTGACGATCCGGCACAAAGAGGCTGCCAACTATCGCTATTAACCGGTGCCGACGGCCGGCAGTTGTTCGACAAGCTGGAGCAGCATGGGGTAGTGGCCGACTGGCGCCATCCCAACGTAATCCGTGTGGCACCTGTACCACTCTACAATCGCTTCGAAGAGGTATTTGAATTCGCTGAAATCTTGAAATCCTGACCATGGCAGCATCTCCAAAGAACATCACCATCATGGGCGCCGGTCTTGTAGGCTCCCTGTTAAGCATCTATCTGGCAAAAAGGGGGCATCAGGTCGATGTGTACGAACGTCGTCCGGACATGCGGAAAACCGGCGCAGCTGCCGGAAGAAGCATTAACCTGGCGCTCAGTGAGCGGGGTTGGAAGGCACTGGCAGGTGCAGGAGTAGACAGTGCGGTAAAGCACATGGGTATACCGATGTATGGCCGTATGATCCATCACGAAGACCATTCGCAGAGCTATCAGCCATATGGCAAGGAAGGACAGGCCATATACTCCGTGTCAAGAGGTGGCCTCAACCAGGTATTGCTGTATGAAGCCGAGCGAGCAGGTGTGTCGATCCACTTCGGGAATGGCTGCGATGAGGCGGACTTTGAGCAGCAGACAGTGCGTCTGCAAGATGGAACCCAACTGCAGCCTGACATTGTGTTCGGTGCAGATGGCGCCTTCAGCCGGCTGCGGCTGAGCATGATGAAGACAGATCGCTTCGATTATCAGCAACAGTACCTCACCCACGGCTACAAGGAACTAACCATCCCACCGGCAGAAGATGGTGGCTGGCTGATAGAGAAGAACGCACTCCACATCTGGCCGCGCCATGAGTTTATGCTCATAGCACTGCCCAATCAGGATGGTAGCTTCACCTGTACCTTGTTCGCCCCATACGACGGTGAAAACGGATTGAACCGGATCAAAGACAAGTACGACCTGATGCGCTACTTTACCACCCATTTCCCTGACCTGATTCCGCTGATCCCCAACCTTACGGAGGATTATTTCGGCAATCCTACGGCAAGTCTGGTAACAGTAAGGTGTTATCCATGGGTGAAAGGCAATATGGCGCTGATCGGTGATTCGGCACATGCCATCGTTCCCTTTTATGGGCAGGGTATGAATGCAGGCTTTGAAGACTGCCACGTGCTGGCCGGCATTATGGATGCCTATGGCGACGACTGGGATACCATCCTGCATACGTATGAGCAGCAACGTAAGCCATGTGGTGACGGGATTGCCGATCTGGCATTGTATAACTTCATCGAGATGCGCGATAAAGTGGATGATGCCGCCTTCCTGTACCGGAAAAAGGTAGAAAAGTTGTTGCATGCCCACCACCCTGCGGATTATGTGCCGCTGTACACGCAGGTGACCTTTTCTGATATCCCTTATGACAAGGCGCTGGAAGCAGGTCGCCGGCAGGATCGTTTCTTCGAGAAAGTGTTGCCCCAACTGGATATGCAGGCCGAGCCTGATGAGGCGTTAGCCGACCGATTGATTGCGGAGTGGAGAAATTTTCAGTAGCAACAATTTTCTGCATACTTTTCCGGTTTCTTAGCCAATGAAGTCCACCTTGTTTCTGCTGATCTGGCTGGCGGTTGGCCCTATCCACGGGCAACTGACCATGTCTGATAGTGTCAGCGCTTATGAGACTGATTCATCAGGCACCTATACCATGGTACACCTGCAGCCTTTCACCTTTGTAGAGCAAACCTTGTATTACTCAGTAGAGGAATACCGCCAATTTTGGCGCATGCGGTACTACGTAACCCGGGTAATGCCTTATGCACAGCAGGCCTTGCAGCTGATGGCAGACACCGAAGGTGACTTGTCGGGGCTGCAAAAGCGGCGGCAACAAAGACGATACCTGCGGCAAGCCTATAATCAGCTGAAAGAGCAATACAAGGATCCCTTCAAGCAGATGTATGTAGAGGAGGGTCGGGTGCTCATCAAGATTATCGAACGGGAGACGGGGCGTACCATGTACGACATCATCAAAACCTACAAGGGCGGCGATGACGCTGTTTTCTGGCAAGGCATAGCCAAGGCATATGGGTACAGCCTGAAAGACGGATATGACCCTGCCGATGAGCCGATACTGGAGCGCATCTTGTCGGCCATGGAAGAGCCATTGGATTGAATACCGCCAATTTCCTGCTATTTTTAGGGGATGATCTCCACGAATCCATCGATAGACAAACGCTGGCAACTGAAACATGCCGATGAGGCACTGGTTGCCTCCCTGCAGGAAGCACTCGGCCAGCGGGATTCCCTGCTGGCGCGCTTGTTTGTGCTGCGGGGCATTACCACCTTTGAGGAAGCGAAGGATTTCATGAATCCCGGCCGGGAGCAACTCCATGATCCGGGGTTGATGAAAGGCATGGACAAGGCGGTGGAGCGCATTGCCAGGGCGCTGGAGTCGGGGGAGCGCATCATGGTATATGGTGATTATGACGTAGACGGTACAACCTCCGTGTCGCTGGTGTATGGTTACCTCCGCGGCAGGCATCCCAACATCGACTATTATATTCCCGATCGCTACAAGGAAGGATACGGAATTTCTATGCAGGGCATTGATTATGCCCATGAGTCAGGCTGTACCTTGTTGATAGCCCTCGACTGTGGCATCAAGGCGGTACAACAGGTGGCGAGAGCCAACCGATATGGGCTGGATGTCATCATCTGCGATCACCACCTGCCGGGCGAAGTGTTGCCGGCAGCACATGCCATTCTGGATCCCAAGCAGTATGACTGCCCCTATCCGTTCAAGGAGCTGAGTGGCTGTGGCATCGGCTTCAAGTTGATGCAGGCACTGGCCGACCACATGGACTGGCCGGAGCGCGACCTGATGGCGATGATTGATCTGGTAGCCATTTCTGCTGCCTGCGACATCGTGCCCATGGTAGGCGAAAACAGGGTCATAACGGCGCTAGGGCTGCGGAAGATAAATGAGAAGCCACTCCCCGGCGTACAGGCATTACTGAAGTCTACACAGCTGAACAAGTCCACCGACGTGACCGATCTGGTATTCCGGGTAGGCCCACGTATCAATGCTGCCGGCCGGCTGTCTGATGCGCGACATGCGGTACAGCTATTGCTGGGCGAGGGCGACAGTGAGGGCATTGATCAAAAAGCACAACTGCTGGAGCTGCACAATGCCGACCGGCAGGATCTGGATAAGCAGACAACCCATGAGTGCCGAACCATGGTGCTGGAAGATCCCTCTTTTGCCGATAAGCGCTCGCTGGTGTTATATAGTCCACACTGGGTGAAGGGTGTAATTGGTATCGTGGCCTCGAGGCTGGTAGATGAGTTCTACAAACCTACCATCGTGCTTACGGAGAGTGAGGGGATGTTGGCCGGATCGGCACGCAGTGTGCATGGGTTTAGCATTTACGAGGCCTTGCAGCAGTGTGAAGACCTGTTGGAGTCTTTCGGAGGCCACTTCTATGCGGCTGGGATGAAGCTGAAGCCGGAGAAGTATGAAGCTTTCAGCAAGCGGTTCGAAGAAGTAGTAGCTGCCACCATCCGCCCGGAAAGCCGGCAGCGGCTGATAGAGATCGATGCGGAGCTGCCATTCGACCGGATACCTGCCGGCAAAACGGCCGTAGATTCGAAGTGGTGGTACAACCTGCAGCGGTTTGCGCCCTTTGGTCCGGAAAACATGCGACCCGTATTCATGACACGCCACGTGCGAGAAATCGGTGAAGCCCGCGAAATTGGCGATGGCCACCTGCGGTGTACCTTCCGCGATGGCATGGGCAACCTCCACCGGGCCGTAGGCTGGGGGATGGCACACCTGCTGCCGTTGTTGCAGGATGGCCCCGTAGACATCTGTTACGTAATTGAACTCAACGAATGGAAAGAATACAGAAACCTGCAATTGCAGCTCAAGGATATAAAACCAAGTGGTGTATGGGAAGGATAGGGATTCCTTTGATGATGTTGCTGTGGGTAGTCTGCCTGCCTGCACAAACGAACTTCTTTAGTCAATACAATCAGCATCCCTTCCTGCTGAATCCCGCCTTTGCAGGCTATGGCGTACAGAAAGGTGCCAACCTGTGGAATAGAAACACCTATTCCCGGTTCGACAACCTCAACTTTGCCACGCTGGGCGCCGGGTATCACCAGTCGCTGGGCGAAGATCAGTCGGGATTTGGCTTTACGCTTGGCTACGAGGAGGAGCTGTTTGGGCTGATTGAGAACCTGAACATCAACGGGGCGTATGCCTACAACTTCGAGGTGTCGGATGAGACCTCCGTTCGTCTGGGTCTGGGAATAGGTGCCGGCAGGCGCGCCGACTCCATCGTGTCCAATCAGCAGGGAGGTATTTTTGGTACTGATGTCAACTACTACGGTACGCTGAACTTTGGTCTGCTGGTAGAGGCCGGCAATTGGCAGGTGTCATTCAGTGCCATCAATGCCAATCAGCCACGCATCAACACCGTATTGGGAGAGCGGGCTGTCAGGCAGTTGCTGTTCGGTATGGTTCGGTACAGATACGACATACAGGAAGGAATCGAGTTCCTGCCCTCCCTGCTGTTGCGGCGGGAGGGATTCGATCGTACGGCATCCGTGCAGGTGGATGGAGATCTCAGGCTGATGAAGAAGTTCCTGATCGGGGGTGGATTCCGGGTAAGCCGGCTGGGTTCCAGTGTCTTCTTCATCAATGGTATCCGGTACAACAGCAACATCAATTATGCCATCGTCCGTGCCGGGGCTGAGATTACACCGGGTGTCGATTTCTTTCTGACCTATGATACGCCCCTGCGCAATAACAACGGCATTCAGACAATCGTATACGGCTTTTTGGAAGCCGGATTTTCTATTCGTTTTACAGAACAAGACTGATGGTACTTAGCGCAACAGGATTGGTAAAGTCGTACCGCAGACGCAAGGTGGTGAATCAGGTGTCGGTGCAGGTGGCACAGGGCGAAATCGTCGGACTGCTGGGCCCGAATGGTGCCGGCAAAACGACCAGTTTCTACATGATCGTAGGGCTGATCAAGCCGGAAGAGGGAGAGATCCATCTGGATGGCAGGGATATCACATCAATGCCTATGTACAAGCGGGCGCAGATGGGAATCGGTTACCTGCCTCAGGAAGCATCCGTGTTCCGGAAACTGTCCGTTGAGGACAATATCCGTGCCGTGCTGGAATTCTCAGGTCTCAGCAAAATGGATCAGGAATACAAGCTGGAACAGCTGATTCAGGAGTTCGGCCTGCAGAAAGTGCGGCACAGCAAAGGCGACACCCTGTCGGGCGGTGAGCGTCGTCGTACTGAGATAGCCCGGGCGCTGGCCAACGATCCCAAGTTCATCCTGCTGGACGAGCCTTTTGCCGGTATCGATCCCATTGCGGTGGAAGACATACAATTCATTGTGGCACGCCTCAAGACCAAGAACATAGGCATCCTGATCACTGACCACAATGTGCAGGAAACCCTCAGCATCACCGACAGGGCCTACCTGCTCTTTGAGGGTAAGATCCTGAAATCGGGTACTGCGGAGGAGCTGTCGGAAGATGAGCAGGTGCGCAGGGTATATTTGGGTAAGAACTTCGAACTGAGAAGAAAGAAGATCTTCGATGAGCCTGCTTCCTGACAAGCACCTGCCTATATGGCAATGGTGGTTAATCGCCCTGCTGCCTTTCGTGTTGTATGCCAACGTGCTTACGGGCGATCACGGCTATGTGTTGGATGACGCCATTGTGCTCACAGAAAATCAATTCACCCGCCAGGGGGTGGGCGGGATCAGTGATATCTTCTCCCACGAGACGTTCGTTGGCTTTTTCGGCGAGCAGAAGGAGTTGGTGGCCGGTAGCCGCTATCGACCATTGTCTCTGGCCTCTTTCGCAGTGGAGGTGTCACTCTTCGGTTTCAATCCCTGGTTGTCCCACTTCCTCAACGTGTTGTTTTATGCGCTCACAGGCCTGCTGTTTTTCCGGCTGTTATGGGAGCTGGTGCGGGTACGGTGGCTACAATATCGTTTCCAGTTGCCGGTGCTGGCAACGTTGTTGTTTTTGGTGCATCCGCTGCATACAGAGGTAGTTGCCAACATCAAGGGGCGCGATGAGCTGTTCAGCCTTCTGTTTGGCTTGTGGGCAGCCTTGCTGGCGCTGTGGTGGGTGGACAACAAAAAGCCCCTTACCCTCGTATGGTTGTCGCTGGCATGGCTGGCAGCCTTGTTTTCCAAGGAAAATGCCTTCACGTTGCTACCGGTAATTCCGGCGCTGCTGTGGGTGGCAAGACCACAGGTAGCATGGCGGCAGCTGGCCGCGCCGGTGGGAGTTATGGCTGTGCTGGCTGCACTGGCACTTTTGGTGCGGGTACAGGTAGTAGGCGGGTTTGGGGGTGGCGCCGCCATCACTGAGCTGCTCAACAATCCTTTTGTGCAGGCCGATACAGCATCCTTCTATGCTACTGTGCTCTACACGTGGGGCAAATACCTGCAGCTGTTGGTGTGGCCGGCTACGTTATCGCACGATTATTATCCTTATCAGATAGCGTTGACTTCATTGGGTAATCCTTGGGTGATTGTCAGTATGTTGGTTGTGGGCATTTCCCTGATAGCCATGGTGTGGGGGTTGGCAAAGAGGCACCCCATAGGTGTGGCATTGCTCTGGTGGTGGGCTACATTCAGTGTGGTGTCCAACCTGGTGTTTCCGGTAGGCACTTTCTTGTCGGAGCGACTCGTGTACATGCCGTCGGCAGGTTTTTCTTTGCTTGTGGGATGGAGTATCCTCCCGTTTTTGAATCAATCTGATACAGGAACTTGGCGAAGTTGGTGGAGAGCCCAGTTGCTGAGGCCGTTGCCATTCTTTGTATTGATCATTGCATTATTAGCACTTTCGGTGCGCACCATCGCACGCAATCCGGTATGGCAAAGCAACGAAACCTTGTTCCTGACCGATGTGCAACATGCTTCCAACAGTGTGAAGTTGTTGCATGCTGCCGGTGGTGTGTTGTACGACAAGAGCCAGTTGCCGGGCACTCTCCCTCAGGCACAACAAAGCTATCTGGCGGAAGCCAAAGGCTATCTGGAGCGAGCTGTAGCGCTTTATCCCGGCTATGGCGATGCATGGAAGACGTTGGGCAACGTATATTTTTTCCTGAACCGAGACTACGAGTCGGCGATGAATGCCTACAGGACTGCCGGCAGTGAGAGTGCCTACATGAACATGTTTGCGATTGGACAGCGGGCGCAGCAGTTTGGTGATCTATTGAATGCTGCCTACTGTTACCGCCAATTTCTGCAGGTGATGCCCGGATATAAGGAAGGCTGGGTGGCGCTGGCTACCGTACTCACAGAAAGTGGGCAGGGCGCAGCGGCACTGGAAGTCGTCAATACCGCCTTACAGCAATGGCCTGATGATCCTGATCTGCTACTCAAGGGAGGGTTGGCAGCCGGGCAAGGCATGGGTGATCTTCGTCAGGCTGTACAATGGTTTGACAGGGTGATTGCTGTGGCACCCGAAAAGGCAGAAGGATACGAGAATATGGGTGTGGCCTATGCCATGCTGGGGCAGCCGGCCCCGGCAATACGGTATATGGAACAAGCATTGGTATACAATCCGACCAACAAGCAAACCCATGCAAATTTGGCGACAGCATATGCAGCTGTGGGTAATCAGGCCAAAGCCGAGTATCACCTGCAGAAG
>CAYYHM010000065.1:0-8889 GCA_964471795.1 uncultured Chitinophagales bacterium
ATTGCACGTTTTGCCAACAGGTATGTGGGCAGCGTTTCCATTGATCCCAACGATAACGGCCACGTGCTGGTAACGCTGGGTAACTATGGTAACTCTGTATATGTGTATCGCTCTTTCAATGCCGATGTAGCACCTTCTGCTTCAGACGCCAGCAACTTCACCTCTATTCAGGGTAACCTGCCAAGGATGCCTGTATATAGTGGTGTAATTGACGCATACGACCGCACCAACTATATCCTGGGTACCGAGATGGGTATGTACACCAGCACATCTGGTGGTAATTCCTGGTCGCTGGATAACAACGGTTTCCCGCTGAGCCCTGTATACATGCTGAAGCAGGAGAAGATAGATAACCTGGATTCTGATTGCTACGCTATCTATGCCGGTACACATGGCCGCGGTATCTACATGACCAAGTCACTCACTGATCCAAACTGTCGTGTGGTTACGTCTACCGATCAGCCACAGCGTGGCGATATTCTGATGGTAGCGCCAAATCCTGCTAACACACAAACCACACTTTCTTTCTCTTTGGAGTCATCCAGAGACATTGAGCTGGAAGTGTACGATGTGATGGGGCGCAAGCTCATGGTGAAGGATTTGGGCAGGAAGTTGGCCGGTGACCACGTTGAAAGACTGGATGTGTCCCGTCTGCAGCCCGGCAACTACCTTGTAGTGCTGCGCACCAACAACTATACTGAAACACAACAACTTGTAATTGCCCGTTAAGGGTAACTTCAAGCAGATACAGCATAAAAAAGCTCCCGAAAGGGGGCTTTTTTTATGGCCAGAAATAAGCATAGGCCTTTTCCCGCACAAAGGATAGTGCCGGATGGGGCAAGCTTGCGGTGATCGCTGCCACAGCCTGTTGATTAGTATGAGCCGCCAACAACCAGCAAGGGCGCTTCAATTGAACATTTGTCAAAACGCATACGGTGCTATCCCAATCGGCTACTATTACATGCTCCAGATGATAGGCCGCTTGCTTGTCATGGTATTGTGTGTAGAACCGGAATGCAGGGCCGGCTTCATGATGAACGATCACCTGTTCTTGTTTGAATCCGCTATCCTGAATGTATGCAATAGCATCCCTGATGGGTTCCTCTTCCATCCGCTGCCAAAAATAGGTGATGTTGATCTGCCCTAAGCCTACCAATAACAATACGCTCATTGCAGCGTATCGCCATTTCCCTGCGAGGTTGCGTAACAATGCCTGCCAGCCGTATGCCAATACCATCAATACCACGGGAAACAAAAACAGGCTTACGCGAGGTATCAGCGAGAACTGTTGCAACGCTGCGGCCAGCAAGGTAAACAGGATGGGGAGTGCCAGCAGTAGCTTATAGCTTATGGCATCTCTCCGCCACAAGAATCCTACAAGGCCTGCAGCAGATAGCAGAATCAGGAATGCAAATGGCGGTAGGATTACATAATGCAGCTCTTGCAGCAGTTGGATTTGTGCCTTTGCCACACCGGTTTCCCACCAGTTGAAGCGAATGAAGTACCGACTGTGATAGTCCTGTAGTTTCTCCAGCCCGATATCATGCTGTAAAATCAGCAGGTAATAGGCCCCAAAGGACGCCAACCACGAAGTGGTCGGAAAGGCCCAGCGGATTAAAGCTGCCCCGAGTTTGGCTTTTTCTTGCCACAGGTAATTTATGCCGATAGCTGCCAGCAGGAATACTGCCGGCATGGATGTCCAAATGGCTACGGAGCCTACCACTGTCCACACAGCAATGCGACCTCGGGTTAGCTGATGGGCAGGCCAGCACACTGCCAGGTACAGGAGGCCTACGGCAATGGCCATATCTGATGAGTATTGTTTTGCCTCGGTGCTGTAGCGCAGGAAATACCACGAAAAGCCGGCCGGAAGCATGGCCCAGGTAGCCCAGAAACCAGAAGTAAGCCGCAGCATCAGCAATCGGAACCACCACAAGAACAAGACGGAAAACAACAGGGGAACCAGCCTGAGTGAATACTCATTGACACCACCCACCCACACGGCAGTTTTCTGAAGCAGCAAAAACAGGGGAGGCGCATATTGCTCATGATCCAGCGGCGCAAACAATCCCATTACGGATCGGTCGATGATGTTGAAGGTGAGATTCGCCTCATCGATCATCAATGCACGGGCCTGTAGATAGATGAAGAAACGTTCCAACGTGGCTGCCGCCAGTAAAAACAGCGACACTAGACGCCAGGTGCGTTGGTTATGCAAGATGTTCGTCACGACCACAAAATAAGAAGCCGGACTGATAAACAGCCATTGGCTCTTGGCATTTGGGGGGCTTGAACTGCATCTGTTCACCATAGGTGATCAACCAATAGTATGGCCTTATCCGCTAAGCCTTCTATGCCCAGCGTAGTGCGGGATGCGACAGTACCCCAAGAAGTATTACGCTACAGAAGTAGAATACTGCTTCTTTTCGCAGCAACTGTGAACGTTCAACTGTAAGCCTTGAACTGTAGACCTATCTGGTAAATTCCCGATTACAAGTGAATCACCTCACCATATGCGGCAGCAGCAGCTTCCATCACAGCCTCGCTCATGGTCGGGTGCGGGTGTACCGTCTTGATGATTTCATGACCGGTAGTTTCCAGTTTGCGGGCGGCAACCACCTCGGCAATCATCTCAGTTACGTTGGCACCAATCATGTGAGCACCCAGCCACTCGCCGTACTTGGCGTCGAAGATCACTTTTACAAAACCGGTGTTGGCACCTGCAGCGGACGCCTTACCGGATGCGGAGAAAGGAAACTTGCCCACCTTTACTTCGTAGCCTGCTTCCTTGGCTTGCTTCTCGGTGTAGCCCACAGAGGCAATCTCCGGTGAGCAGTAGGTACAGCCAGGTATGTTGTTGTAATCCAGTGGCTCAGGATGTTGCCCGGCAATTTTCTCGACACAGATGATACCTTCGGCAGATGCAACGTGCGCCAGCGCCTGTCCGGCCACTACATCACCGATGGCATATACGCCGGGAACATTAGTCTGATAGTAGGCGTCTACCAGGATCTTACCTTTGTCTGTCTTGATTCCCAGATCTTCCAGACCAATACCTTCAATATTGGCCGTGATTCCTGCTGCTGACAGCAAAACGTCGGCTTCAACTATTTCGGTGCCCTTGGCAGTCTTTACCTGTGCCTTCACGCCTTTGCCCTTGGTATCAATCGACTCTACAGCGGCACCGGTCATCACTTGAATGCCCTGCTTCTTGTAGGCTTTCTCCAGCTCTTTGGATACCTCCTCGTCTTCTACAGGAACCAGTCGGTCCATGTATTCGATGATGGTCACCTTGGTGCCAATGGTGCTGTAGAAATAGGCGAACTCACAGCCGATGGCGCCAGCGCCAACTACGATCATGCTGTCGGGTTGCTTGTCCAGTACCATGGCCTTGCGGTAGCCGAATACTTTATCGCCATCCATCGGTATGCTAGGTAGCTCGCGGCTGCGGGCTCCGGTAGCAATGATGATGTGCTTCGCCTGATGTTCTGTGGTTTTACCATCCTTCGTTACCGCCACGGATTTGTTGCGGGTAATCTTGCCATCACCTTCCAGTACCTCAATCTTGTTCTTCCGGAACAGGAAGTTTATGCCCTTGCTCATTTTATCAGCGGTAGCACGGCTGCGGGAGATCATCTTGCTGAAGTCTGCCTTGAAGTCTTTCACACTAACACCGTATTCATCAGCATGACTGATGTATTCGAAGACCTGTGCACTCTTCAACAGCGCCTTGGTAGGGATACATCCCCAGTTGAGGCAGATACCACCCAAGTTTTCGCGCTCAACCACAGCCACCTTCATGCCTAGTTGTGAGGCGCGGATAGCCGCTACATAACCACCAGGTCCGCTACCGATTACTATCAGATCAAATGAAGCCATTTGCGAGAGATTTTTTAGTTCAATAATGCCGCTCGAAGTTACGGCAAAAACAGAAAAGCGGCCTTTGTGGGGCCGCTTTGGTATTCGGTATTACTGCCGATTTGTTTATTGGGTGTTATCGGTAATAATAACGCCCGGATGCTCACTCCTGTTGAACACAAAGAACGCATTGGTAATGTTTACGTTCGGCGTAATGGTCCTGATATCGTAGGTGATCAGGTTGTTGCTCTTGTCCTTCAGCTCTGCACGGGATATACTGCTATCTGCCGTGTTGATGAACAGGCGGATGGTATGCAGGTCGTATGCATCTTTTCTGATGGGTGTAAACTGAATAATAGAATGTGCTTTTCCATTGATCTGTGTGGTGCCGGCAAGCGTGTACCGGAAATCTTTGTTGTACAACTGGAAGATATCGGAAGGCTTGAACACATCATCCTGATCCATGAAGTCGATGGACAACTCGTTCTCTTCGATAAAGTAGACGTATAACTTCCGATTGTCACTCATCAGAATTTGTCCTGCCGTCTCAATCCGGAAGTTGTCACCCATCAGATATACTGTGCCTCCCAGCTGCTGATCCAGATCGCTCTCGGCATTCTGTATGGTCTGCACATATTGAATCTTCATGTTTCGGTAAGCCTCATACTTGGCCTGTACATTTTTCATGATGGTCTCAGCAGCCGGATCATTGGATTGCGGCATCAAGAAAGACATCACCCATAGCGGGAACAGCACAAACGAAAAGGCGGAAGTACTATACAGTATCTTTTTCATCGGTCAGATTTTGACGGTTTGCAAAGCTATAGGTTCTGATTCAAAAACTGTTCCAAATCATACTCGGTCTTGTAGAGTACTTCTCTGGGCTTGCTGCCTTCACTTGGCCCTACGATACCGGCACGCTCCAGCTGATCCATGATACGCCCTGCCCGGTTGTAGCCGAGTTTCAGCCGTCGTTGTATCATAGACGTAGAGCCCTGCTGATGCCGCACAATCAGCCGTGCCGCTTCTTCGAACATTTCATCCCGTTCCGACGGATCCAGACCGCCTATCATATCATCTTCCTCACTCTCAACAATCGGCAGTAAGAATGGCTCCGGATATCCTCTTTGTTGATGGATGAATTCTACCACCTGTTCTACCTCGTGGGTGTCTACAAAAGCACACTGCAATCGTACCAAATGCCCTCCAATCGACATCAGCATATCACCTCGCCCTATCAGTTGATCGGCGCCACCCTGATCCAGGATGGTGCGTGAGTCTACCTTGCTCGTCACCTTAAAGGCAATCCGTGCCGGGAAGTTGGCCTTGATGATACCCGTGATGATGTTCACCGAGGGGCGCTGGGTCGCAATGATCAGGTGGATCCCCACCGCTCTCGCCAGCTGTGCCAGTCGGGCAATGGGCGTCTCGATTTCTTTGCCGGCTGTCATCATCAAGTCGGCGAACTCGTCAATGACCAGCACGATATAGGGCAGATAGTGGTGACCCTCGTTGGGGTTGAGCCTGCGCTGGATGAACTTCTCGTTGTATTCCTTGATGTTTCTGACATGCCCGTCCTTCAACAGGTCATACCGGGTATCCATCTCCTGACACAATGCATTCAGGGTATACACCACTTTCTTCGTGTCCGTAATGATTGGCTCATCATCTCCGGGTAACTTGGCCAGAAAATGGTTTTCAATCATCTTGTACAATGATAGTTCTACCTTCTTGGGGTCAATGAGTACCAACTTGAGCTGTGATGGATGTTTCTTGTAAAGCAAGGACATCAGTATGGCGTTGATACCCACGGATTTACCCTGTCCGGTAGCACCCGCAACCAGCAGGTGAGGCATCTTGCTCAAGTCGGCGATGTAGTTCTCGCCAGCTATGTTCTTGCCTAGCGCAATAGGGAGGTCCATGTCGGTGCGGATGAACTTTTCCGATGCCAACAATGACCGCATGGACACTACTTCCTTGTTCCTGTTGGGCACTTCAATACCGATGGTGCCCTTTCCGGGGATGGGCGCTATGATACGAATGCCAAGTGCAGACAGACTCAGGGCTATGTCGTCTTCCAGGTTCTTGATCTTGGAAATGCGGATTCCGGGTGCCGGTACGATCTCATACAATGTCACGGTAGGCCCCACTGTGGCCTTGATCTTGGAGATGGAGATGTTGTAATTCTCCAGTGTGGAGATGATCTGGTCCTTGTTCTTCTCCAGCTCAGCCTTATCAATGCTGATTTGTGTGTCGCCATAATCTTCCAGCAGGTCGATGGTTGGCAGCTTGTAGGACGACAGGTCGAGGGTAGGGTCATAGTTAACGGCGGATACCTTGTCGCCCGTAGCCATCTTTTCGGTAGGAGCCTTTTCTACGGTCAGGGTAAGATCTTCAGCAGGGGCATCTGCCGGCGCCGGTTTCATGGTCACTACCTCCAGATCCACATCTGGAGCGTCCTCCTCCGGCTCGTCATCAACCGTGTCAAAATCTTCAGGTTCTTCATCCAGGTCTGGACGAACGATCTCCAAGGCTTCCTCCTTGCGGTATTCCTGATTCTCTCGCTCCTGTATGTCTTTGGATAGTGTAGGTTTCAGCTCGGTATTGGCTGAGGAAGCATCTTTGGTGAACAGTGAAAAGAGGGATTGAAAGCGGATATTGTAGGCCACCAGCAGATAGCCCAGCAGGCAAAATACCAGAAACAATGCCGTGCCTATCAACCCCATGAACCCTACCAGCCAGCTAAAGAGCGACTTGCCATAACCGCCGCCGAAAGGGAAGGAAAACCGCCCCAATACCATGTGCAAGGTGGGGGGCAGCCAGATCAGGAAAAAGAAGGCATGCCGGAGCAGAGCGGCGAATGGGAAAATGGCCCTCCCCCGAAACAAGTTGAACCCTTTAGCAAATACCAGCCCCGCCACCAGAAACGAAGTAACCCCTATCCACGCATAGAAGAACTGATGACTGACGATAGCGCCAAGCCGCCCCAATGCGTTGCTCGTTTGAATGGTATTGTCAAACAGCTTTGTCCACGGTCTGGTAAAGCTGGTGAAGATGCTTTGGTCTGCCTGCCAGTTGAACAGGTGGGAAACAAAAGCGACGAACAGAAACAGGGACAGCAATATCATCGACAGTCCGACCAATGGTTGTGTGCGCTCATCCTTCCATAGCTGGCTAAAAGTCACCTGCCGTTTTCCTGCAGGTGGAGTGGTTTTTTTCTTGCCGGTTGCCTTCTGTTCTGCCATGATGTGTAACTACGATACAATTTACCAATTTCAAAACTATGGATATTCCTCAGGTGGCACAGCGGTACTTTCCACGTGCCACCTACAGGTTTGTATACCAAGGCACACAATATGGGTGGGGTGGTTCCCCTCAATCGCCGTACCTTTGTACTACATGAATTGCTAACGGAGAAAAGTCATTAATCATGTCCAATGGATTCTTTCAGGTACCGTTTGCCGACAACGAGCCGGTACTCAGTTATGCCCCCGGATCGCCAGAACGGGATGAGTTGCAGACAACATTGCAGGCCATGAAAGCCTCAACTGTGGAACTGCCTATGGTGATCGGCGGGAAACGGATTGCCACCGGTAACCTGCATCCCATCAGGCCACCCCATGAGTTGAACCACCTGCTGGGACACTACCATCATGGTGATGCGACACATGTTTCCATGGCTATTGATGCCGCCCTTGCGGCTAAGGCCGACTGGGAAAACATGCCGTGGCAGGAAAGAGCAGCCATTTTCCTGAAGGCGGCCGATCTGTTGGCAGGCCCCTACCGGGCAAAGATGAATGCGGCAACGATGCTGGCACAGAGCAAGAACGCCTTCCAGGCAGAAATTGACAGCGCCTGCGAGCTGATCGACTTTTTCCGGTTCAACGTTCAATACCTTACTGAGATCTATGCCGATCAGCCGGATAGTCAGCCCGGTATGTGGAACCGCATGGAATACCGTCCACTCGAGGGCTTCGTGTTTGCTGTTACACCGTTCAACTTCACCTCCATCGCCGGTAATCTTCCCACATCCCCTGCACTCATGGGCAACACCGTGGTCTGGAAACCGGCACAAACGCAGATCTACTCTGCTGCTGTCATCATGGAGATACTCGAAGAAGCCGGTCTGCCTGCCGGTGTGGTCAACCTCATCCACACGGATGGCCCTACCTCTTCGGCTGTCATTCTGGAGCACCCCGACTTCGGCGGTGTCCACTTCACAGGGTCCACAGGTGTGTTCCAGTACATGTGGAAGACCATCGGACAAAACATAGCCAGGTATAAGTCCTATCCACGCATTGTCGGAGAAACCGGAGGCAAGGACTTCGTGCTGGCACATCCCAGTGCCCATGCCCGGCAAGTAGCTACAGCCCTTAGTAGGGGAGCATTCGAGTACCAAGGCCAAAAGTGTTCGGCCGCCAGCCGTGCCTACATCCCTGCCAGCCTGTGGCCTGCTATTCGTGAGATGGTGGCTGCTGATGTGAACAGCTTCCGCATGGGGTCACCCGAAGATTTCGGCAACTTCATCAATGCCGTAATCGATGAAAAAGCATTCGACAAGATCACCTCCTTCATCGACAGGGCAAAACAAGATGGTCAGGAGATTGTGGTGGGTGGCAACTACAGCAAGCAGGAGGGTTACTTCATACAGCCTACCGTGATTCGTGCCAACGATCCCCGCTACATCACCATGGAAGAAGAACTCTTTGGGCCGGTGCTTACCGTGTATGTATATGATGATGCACAATGGGATCAGGTACTCACCCTGGTGGATACCACATCGCCCTATGGCCTCACGGGAGCAATCTTTAGTCAGGACAGAGCAGCAGTGAAGGAGGCTACAGACAGGCTTCGCCATGCAGCAGGCAACTTCTACATCAACGATAAGCCGACAGGTGCGGTAGTGAATCAGCAGCCATTCGGTGGCGCACGTGCCAGCGGTACCAACGACAAGGCAGGCTCCAAATGGAACCTGATCCGCTGGACATCGCCAAGATCCATCAAGGAAAACTTCGTGCCGCCGACAGACTA
>CAYYHM010000065.1:8989-11834 GCA_964471795.1 uncultured Chitinophagales bacterium
AGGGCCGCCTGAAAAACAGACAGCCCCTCCCAACCATAGCTGTGTCATGGAATCAGCTATAATCTTGCCGCATTGGCGGGTTATACGTTCTAGAGAGGGGGATTTTGGGATCAAAATTACTCTTTTTTAGGTGGCATTGTTCTAAAAACAATGTCCCATAATGGTGTGCTCACACCATATGCCTTGTCGGGATAGGAAAAGTGATGCCGGTTGTGGTGATCCCAGATGAAGCCAAGCGCATGCCGTGGTTTCTTGTAGCGATGTATGGCATAGTGAGTAAACACATACGCCAGGTATCCGGTAACCATTCCCGGGAAAAAGGCCCACGCCAACGGCCCCAGCAACAGATAGAACAAGCCGAATAGCAGGCTGGCAATCAGGTAGCCCGGAACCGGAGGCATGAATAAGCGTTCCTGATCCTTCGGGTATTCATGGTGAATGCCGTGCACGATGTAGTGAAATCGCTGCGCTACCTGACTGTGGTGCATGAAATGGAACAAGAACCGATGTAACAAGTACTCAATCAATGTCCAGGACAGGATGCCTGTCAGGAATAATAGCGACAACTTGGGTAATGGTACATCCAGTCTGCTGATTGCAATGGCCGAACATAGGAGGATGATCGGCACATAGGATAGCAAGGTGATAGTAGGGCTGGTGCGGCTCAACGCCTCCAGCAGTGGACTGCGGAACAGGCGTCCGGAGCCCTTTGTGAAAACTTTCTGCATTGTCTTTTGGTTTTATATATTCAAATATAGCTGATGCTGAGGATTTGGAAAATGATGGCATGTATGCGGATTGTAAAATGTCAGTGCGTCATCTTCGCTACTTTTGCTACCCTATGAAAGAAAAACCGATCATACTGGTTACCAATGATGATGGTGTCACCTCGCCGGGTATCCGCACGCTGGTAGATGCTGTTCGACCTCTGGGTGAGGTAATTGTAGTGGCACCCGACAGTCCGCAGTCCGGTATGGGTCACGCCATCACTATAGAGGATCCATTGCGATTGGAGGAGATACAGCTGTTCGATGGGATACAGGCTTATCAGTGTACCGGAACACCTGTAGATTGTGTGAAGCTGGCTGTAGATAAGGTGCTGCACCGAAAGCCCGATCTGTGTGTGAGCGGCATCAACCACGGCAGTAACTCTTCCATCAACGTCATATACAGCGGCACCATGTCGGCAGCTATGGAAGCTGCCATCGAGGGCATACCGGCTGTGGGGTTTTCCTTACTGGAATATGACTGGCATGCCGATATGGAAGCATCCGGCTACTATGCCCGCCTCATCAGTCAGCGGGTATTGGAGCAGGGATTGCCTGAGCATGCGCTACTCAACGTAAACATTCCCGGTCTGGCACTCAGCGATGTGCAGGGGCATCGTTTCTGCCGTCAGGCCAGGGCCAAGTGGCAGGAGGAGTTTACCGAGCGGATCGATCCGCGGGGTAGGAAATACTACTGGCTTACCGGCAAGTTCGTCAACTTCGACAAGGGAGAAGATACCGATGTGTGGGCGCTGGAACATGGCTATGTCTCTATCGTGCCGGTACTGTTCGACTTCACCTCTTATGACACACTTACCCACCTGCAACAAAACTGGGATCGACTATGAGCACGCAACATACTGGCATCCGGAATTCCTTTATCGCAGGTTTTATCCCGGGGCTCATCGTGCCGGTGTTGGCAATCATTCTGTTCTGGTGGATCAAACTGAGTGAGTTTTACTATTTGATAGACTGGTTGCAACTGGCTATGCGCAGGGGTTTCGAATCGGAAGTGCTGGCGCTGGGTGCCGTTGCCAACCTGGCTTTATTTTTTCTGTTCATACAAATCAAGTGGTATTGGTCGGCGCGGGCAGTAGTGTTTGCTACCTTCTTCTATGCCCTGGCGATGGCGATCTTTCTGTTTATATAATCCGGAGACTTGCGCTACTATATCATCGCTGGTGAAGCCTCAGGCGATCTGCATGGAGGTAATCTGCTTCAGGCACTGAAAGATAATGACCCGGACTGTGTGGCCAGAGGGTGGGGGGGCGATCGTATGGAGGCCGTCGGGATGACTTTAGTGCGGCACTACAAAGATCTGGCATTCATGGGGTTTGTGGAGGTGGTCCGTAACCTGCCTGCCATCTTCCGTAATATGGCATTCGCGAAGAAGGATATTCTGGAATATCGTCCCGATGTGTTGATCTTGGTTGATTATCCGGGTTTTAACCTGCGGATAGCGAAGTGGGCACATGCACAGGGGATACGCGTGTACTACTATATTTCCCCCCAATTGTGGGCGTGGCATCAGAGCAGGGTCAGGCAGGTGAAGGCTTATGTAGACAAGATGTTCGTGGTGCTGCCCTTTGAGGTGGACTTCTACCGGCAGCATGGTGTGTCAGTTGACTATGAGGGCCATCCGCTGTTGGATGCGTTGCAGGCAATACCGGAAGCGACCGATTTCAGGGAACAACATGGACTCAACGACAAGCCTATTGTTGCTGTGCTGCCTGGCAGCCGGAAGCAGGAAATAGTGCGGATGCTGCCTGTTATGAAAGAGGTAGCCCAATCTTTTCCTGACTATCAGTTTGTGGTGGCAGAGGCACCGTCGCAGCCTTCGTCATTCTATGATGCTATCCTGCAGGATGCTCCGGTCCGCCGGGTGCAGCAGGCCACCTATCAACTGTTGCAGCAAAGCAAAGCCGCATTGGTAACGTCAGGCACCGCTACCCTGGAGACAGCGCTGCTTGGAGTGCCACAGGTGGTGTGTTATAAGGGTGGTGCGTTGAGCTACGCTATCGGTAAGCGGTTGGTGAAGGTGAAGTTCATCTCACTGGTCAACCTGATCATGGACAAGG
>CAYYHM010000066.1:0-4671 GCA_964471795.1 uncultured Chitinophagales bacterium
CGATGCATACGATAGATTGTAAGGTGCAAAGGTAGGGTGTTGGAAGATCAAAGTTGAATGCTCAAAGTTCAAGGTTGTGAGTTTGACCATCCCTACATAGCGTTGACCGTTTTGGACAACCACAAACCACAAACCATAAACAATAAACCACAAACTATAAACCCTCTACCGCAACACCAACTTGCGGTTGGCATCCAGCTTCAGCAGGAGGAAGATGAGAATGGTGAAGCCCCACAGCGAAGAACCACCATAGCTGATGAATGGGAGGGGAATACCTACCACCGGCAGCACACCGATGGTCATGCCGATGTTGACGACAAAGTGCGCAAACAGGATGGACGCAACACCGTACCCATACACGCGCGAGAAATGAGACCGCTGCCGCTCGGCGAGGAAAATGATCCGCAACAGGAAGGCAATAAAGAAAGCCACGAACAGTGCTGAGCCTACAAAGCCAAGCTCCTCCCCTACCGTGGTGAAGATAAAGTCGGTGCTCTGTTCCGGCACAAACTCACCCTTGGTCATAGTGCCTTGCAAGTATCCTTTGCCGGACCAGCCACCCGAACCGATGGCAATCTTACTCTGCATCACGTTGTAATCGGCCCCTGCGCTGTACTCCTTCCCCAGCAGCACATTGATCCTTACCTGTTGGTGGGGCTGCAGCACACCGGAAAACACAGCATCTACCGCAAAGAATGAAAAGGCCACGCTGGCCAGCAGTATCACCGTCATCAGCAACATGCGCACCTTGTTGGCCTTCATGTTGAAGGCCATCAGCCCCATCAGCACTGCATATACAACCAGCAGTCCAACCAGTACCGGCAAGGGCTCATATTTGATGGTGAGGGCAAACAGTGCCCCCGTATAAAGCCCGATCAGCGGCAGGGTTACGGGGAAGCCTTCGCGGTACAACACCAATATAAGCGACAGGAACACAATGGCCGAGCCGGTATCTTTTTGCAGGATGATCAACGCTACCGGCACCATGATGATGGCCAGCGAGATGAGGCGGGTACGTAACTGCTTCATGTTGATCTGCAGCTGTGTGAGGTATTTCGCCAGTGCCAGCGCCGTAGCTGCCTTGGCAAACTCAGCCGGCTGAATGGTAAAAGACCCGATATGTATCCACGACCGCGCACCTTTTACCTCCGCTGCTATGACAATGGTGACAGCCAGCAGCAGCAACATCACCCCGTATAACGGATAAGCGAAAGTTTCTATGAACCGGTAGTCCAGCAGCAAGATAAGCAGTGCCAGTAGTGCTGCCGATGGGATGAACAGCAGTTGCTTGCCATGCTGAGAGGCTATGTCGAAGAGTGAAAAGCTGTCCTCACGGTATTCAACGGCTACAATCATGGCCCAGCCGAACAGCACCATGCCCGCAAACAGCAGGATGGACAGCCAGTCGGGGCGTTGTACCTTGTTTTCCCGCAGGCTCATAGGGCACGACGTTGGGTGATGAAATCGGCCTCCAGGATACGCTGTTCTTCTACTTTCCGGCGATCGCTGATGGTGCGTGTGAGGTAATATTCAATCATCAGCGAGGCGATGGGTGCCGCCCATGTGCCCCCGAAACCACTGTTCTCCACGATGACGCCAATGGCAATCTGTGGGTTCTCCTTTGGCGCAAAGGCAGCAAACAGCGAGTGGTCCTCGCCATGTGGGTTCTCGGCAGTACCGGTTTTGCCACAGATGGCGATGGAGTCGAGGAAGGCACGACGCGCTGTGCCGCTCGTCACCACGCTCTCCATACCGTCGAGGATGTACACAAACAGGTTGCTGTCGACGGCCACCTTCTGCGGTGTAGTGTATTGCTGCAGGGCACCGGACGTGTCGCCCTGCACTTCCTTCACCAGGTGTGGTGGATAGTGGATTCCTTTGTTGGCCAATACCGCATACATATTGGCGATCTGCAGCGGCGTAGTGGTGATTTCTCCTTGTCCGATGGAGAGGCTGATAACCGTGATGGCCTTCCACCGCCATCCCTTGTACAGCTTATCGAAATAGGCTGCAGCGGGGATATTACCGGCATATTCTCCCGGCAAGTCGATACCCGTCTTTACCCCTAGCCCAAACTGATGCAGGTAGTCGGCCCACTTGTCGATGGCTACACTTTCGTTGGCAAAGCGGTCGGACTCTAGAAACTGGCGGAAAGCGTTACAGAACCAAGCATTGCAGGAGTGCTGAATGGCCTCGTTGAAGTTGTCGATGTGCTCATGCGCATGGCAGCCCACACGGATGCCGCCAAACACATATCCCGAGGAACAGGGGTAGTGGCTGTTGAGGGTGAGCGCCTTTTCCTGCACCGCCATAAGACCCATCAACGGCTTAAAGGTGCTGCCTGGCGGATACATGGCCGACAAGGGCCTGTTAATGAGTGGCTTGTTGACCGAATCGCGGAGCATGCGGTTGAAGTTCTCGCCTCTTTCGCGGCCTACGAGCAGATTCGGATCATAGGCAGGGCTGCTGATGAATGCCAGCACCTCGCCGGTAGATGGCTCTATGGCCACGATGGAACCCCGCTTGTTGCGCATCAGCCGCTCGCCATACTGCTGCAGCTCGATGTCGAGGGTGGTAACCAACGCCTTCCCCGACTCAGGCAGCGTATCATACCGACCATCCTGAAAGGGGCCCAGGTTTCGGCCAATGTTGTCCTTCATGTAGTACTGCACGCCCTTCCTGCCCCGCAGCAATGACTCGTACTGCTTTTCAAGCCCGCTTTTGCCGACATACTCGCCCAAACTGTAGTACAAACCGCTGGCTTCGCGCTCCTCCTTGCTCACCTCGCCGATGTCGCCCACCACGTGGGCAGCACAATGGTAGGGATAATACCGAACCATCTTCACCTGTGGATAGAAGCCGGGGAACTCGTGGCGGTGCTCCTCGAAGGCCGCAAACACCTCATAGGGTATCTGGCTGAGGAAGGGCTCAGGCTTGAGTCGGGAAAACATGCCGGGGCTGGAGCGCAGTCGCTGTATCCGGGCATGGAACACAGAATCGGTGATGCCCAGCAGCTCACAAAACCGCACCGTATCCATCGCCCCCATCTGCTGCTGCACGACCAACAGTTCATAGATTGGCTGATTGCCGACAATGAGTTTCCCATTGCGGTCATAGATTAGTCCACGGGCAGGAAAGATGGTCCGCGTGCCTATATCGCTGGCCTTGGTTTGCAGGCTCTTGTCCAACACCTGCAGGTCGAACAACCGGCCGATGTACAGGAGTCCAAACAGGATCATCACTGCCATTACCACATATTTCCTGGACTCATAGCCACTCATAGCATCTTCCTTTGCCGAATGGGATACATGAGGAACTGCAGCAACAAAGCCACTGCGAGGCTGGCCGGTACGCTGGCAGCTACCCGTCCCAGCAGGAAACGCCAATGGTCCAGATTCATCACCTCCACAGCATAGAACACCAGATGATGCACTAAAAGTCCCAGAAGAGCAAAGGTGACAAACCAGGGAAGTCCAAGCGCTGCAATGGATGGTTTGTCGTCCGGCTCATAGCCCTCCTTGGGCTGCAGCAGCCGTAATATGGCAGGCCTGATGAAGGTGAGAAAAACTGCAGCAAAGGCATGCATGCCACCGGTGTGATCAAATGCATCCACCACCAGTCCTGCCCCGAAGGCAAGCAACAGTTGCAATCCCAGCGATATACCCAGCGGCATCAGGATCACAAACAATGGATATACCATTGGTGTAGCCCAGCCAAACAGTACTAGCTGCCCCATCACCAACACCTGCAAGGGTATCAGCACCAGAAAATTACGCACTATGGTAAGGGCATTATTCATACGGGACGGATTGCAGGAGTGTGTCTTTTTCGGCTTTATACATATCTACCACCACATAACCGTATTGTAGATTATTGAATTGCGTACTCAACATAACGGATATCTGGTAGAAGTTTTCTCCCGGCTTGGTGCTGAAGGCCTGAATGATCCCCACCGGAATGCCTGCCGGATAGAATGTGGATGCGGCAGCGGTTACCACTGTATCGCCAACCTTGAGGTCGGCGGGCTCCACTACATATTCCATGGCAGCCTCCCGCGGCTGATAGGGTGTCCAGCGGAGGGTACCCCGCACGCCATTCCGTGACAGCATCACGGCAGTACGAAAATCGCGGTGCAGCACCGACATCACGGTGGCATAATGTGGCGAGGCATGTACCACCTTACCGGCGATGCCGGAAGAACCAACCAGGCCCATGCCATCGGTAACGCCGTCATCTGTTCCCTTGTCGATGAGGATGTAGTTGTCGGCACGATGTATGGGGGAATGCAGCACCTTTACCGGCAAGTAGGTGTAGCGGGTGTTGTAGATGGTGTCGGTGATGGTGTCGCGCTGTACCAGCTGAACGTCAACTGCAGGTGGCAGCACGCCACTGCGCAGCAGCGCTATCTCCTGCTGCAGACTGTCGTTGACCCGCTGCAGGGAAAAGTAGGAAATCAGGTCGAAGTATGCGGTATTTACACCACCCACCAGCCTACCGGTGCTGTTGGTAATTCGTACGTGGTGATAGGTGCGATGTTGGGAAATGAGCCACAGCGATGCGCCTTCCAACAGCAGGAACAGCAGGAAAGCATAGTATCGGACAAGAAAACGGATCAGGTTGCGCATGCCATGTTTTCCCCTTTATGAGCCATCACGACATCAGCAAAGCCTC
>CAYYHM010000066.1:4771-11760 GCA_964471795.1 uncultured Chitinophagales bacterium
ATGGACTTGTCCAGCGAGTGGGCTATCTCCGAATAGGATACGATGATCTGCTTGGGAATACCCGTCATCAGGTCGCGGCCATTCACCGGATAGTCCTCCGGTGGATCGTCCAGTTCGGTAAGTGCCGAGCCTATGTTGATCTTGATCATCTCTGCCGTACGTTCGCCGATGAGCATGTTGTGCTGCCGGCGCATGTAGTTGATGATGTCCATGGTAAACTCATCACCTGCCACCCGGATGGACTGATCACACACGATACCGCTGAGAGCGATTACTGCAATCTCCGTAGTGCCACCCCCGATATCGATGATCATGTTGCCCACGGGCTCTTGCACATCCAGACCGATACCCAGCGCTGCAGCCATGGGCTCATGGATGAGGTAGCGCTCCTTGGCGCCGGCCTGCTCTGCCGAGTCGAAAACGGCGCGCTTCTCCACCTCGGTGATGCCCGATGGGATGCAGATCACCATGGTAAGTGACGGGTTGAAGAGTCGCTTGTTGGGGTTAATCATCTTGATCATGCCCCTGATCATGGCCTCTGCTGCCTGGAAGTCGGCAATTACGCCGTCTTTCAGGGGGCGGATGGTGCGCAGGTTGTCGTGTGTTTTTTCATGCATCTGCATGGCACGACGACCCACCGCAATCACCTTTTCAGACTTGCGGTCTATGGCTACGATGGATGGTTCATCAACCACCACCTTATCGTTATATATGATGAGGGTATTGGCCGTACCCAGATCAATAGCGATCTCTTGAGAGAAGAAATTGAAAAGCCCCATTGTATCCTAACTACACCTCGGATTTTTATGCAAAATAAACAGGTTCAACATGGAAGAACACCTAAATTACCATAAATTTCTTGTTAATGGCGAAAGTGCCTTATTCCGGTCATAACCATCGCCATTCCTTTTTCGTTGCAGAAGTCGATAGATTCCTGGTCGCGTACCGAACCGCCCGGCTGCACCACCGCCCCTATGCCTGCCTGCCAGGCCAGTTCCACGCTGTCCTTGAAGGGGAAGAATGCATCCGACGCCAGCACTGCGCCAGAGGTAGCGAAGCCGAATTCTGACGCTTTCTGCAAGCTTTGCTTCAGTGCATCCACCCTGCTGGTTTGGCCGGCGCCGCTGCCGATGAGCTGCCTGTCCTTCACCAGACAGATGGCGTTGCTCTTCAGGTGCTTTACCACCCGCATGGCAAAGGCCATATCGGCCTCCTCTGCCGGTGTAGGCCTGGCGTTGGTGACATAGTTGAACTGCTCCGGATCTTCTGCCAGGTTGTCTTTCCCCTGCTCGATAACGCCGTGCAGCAGGCTTTTGAATTGATTTACCGGCAAAGGATGTGGCTTTCGCTGTAACAGGATGCGGTTTTTCTTGCTCTGCAGGATGGTGAGTGCCTCCTGCTCGTAGTCCGGAGCTATCAGCACCTCAATGAATATCTCGTTGATGAGCTTCGCTGTGGCCACATCTACTACCCGGTTGGCCACCACGATGCCACCGAAGGCACTCACCGGGTCGCCTGCCAATGCTGCCTCCCAGGCTCCTTGCAAGGTGTCGCGGGAAGCAAGGCCGCAAGGATTGGTATGCTTCAGGATGGCCACCGTGGGCTCGCTGAACTCATCCACCAGGTGGAGTGCCGCATCGACATCTACGAGGTTGTTGTAAGACAACTCCTTGCCATGCCATTGGTGGAAGAGGTCTTCCAGGTTGCCATAAAAGCGGGCTTCCTGATGGGGATTCTCCCCGTAGCGCAAGAAAGTGGACGCCAGGATGCTCTGCTTGAATACCGGCAGTTGCGCCTCGCGGTTGAAGTACTGGAAGATGGCTGTGTCGTAGTGGGAGGTGACAGCGAAGGCCCGTGCGGCAAACCACCGCCTGTCGGACAGGATGCTGCCTCCATCGTGATCCTGCAGCACCTCCAGCAATCGGCCATAGTCTTGCCGCGCTGCCACGATGAGTGTGCTGGCGAAATTCTTGGCGCCGGCACGGATGAGTGCGATGCCGCCGATGTCTACCTTCTCGATGATGGTTCGCTCGTCGGTGGTGGCGGCAACCGTTTCTTCAAAGGGATACAGATCCACCATCACCAGGTCGATCTCAGGGATCTCATAGTCCTGCAGTTGTATAAGGTCGCCGGCTTCTTCCCGCCGGGCCAAAATGCCTCCGAACACCTTGGGGTGTAAAGTCTTGACGCGACCACCCAGGATGGAAGGATATCCGGTCAGGTCTTCTACCTCCTCCACCGCCACGCCCAGGGCGCTGATGAACGAGGCTGTGCCTCCCGTGGAATAGATGGTTACACCTTGCTTGTCGAGTTCCCGGATGATGGGCTCAAGGCCGTCTTTGTAGTATACCGAGATGAGTGCGGACCGTACTTTCCGGTATCCGGTGGAGGCATGATTTTCCATGGGGTAAAGATAGCCGAATCCAGGGGCTTCCCAGGCCGTTTCCGTCAATTATTTCAACCCCTTCGGAATGGGTTTCCCCAGCAGCAACGCCTCGATGACAGCCGGAAAATACCGGTGCTCCAGCTGCTGAACCGCCCTGGCGATGGTGGCAGCTTCTGCCGGCACCTGCAGGCGGGTCTTGTACTGGGCAATGATGGCGCCCTCATCGTACTGTTCGTTCACGTAATGGATGGTTACCCCTGTCTCCTTGTCGCCGGAGGCCGCCACCGCCTGGTGTACCTTGTCGCCATACATCCCCTTGCCGCCATACTTCGGCAACAGAGCTGGGTGTATGTTGATGATTCGCTTCGGATAGGCCAACACCAACTCTGCCGGAATCAGTCGCAGCCAGCCTGCCAGCACGATGAAGTCTATCCGATGTTCCTGCAATAGGGCAAGCAGGCTGCCGGAGTCGTTTGTCTGTTTGTCTACCACCGCAACCGGACAGCCAAAGGCGGTGGCCACTTTGGCGGCACCTGATGTGGCGCTGCCGGTTACCAACAAGGCTACTTGCACCTTGTCATGCGACTTAAAATGGGTAAGGATTTCACGGGCATTGGTGCCCTTACCGGAAGCGAAGATGGCTACTCTTGTCATATCCACAATGCTTACAACCTGCTACCAGGCAAACTCTTCATTCATCACCTTGTCGAAAAACACATCCAATCCGGCAGGCTGCAGTCGGTGCAGCTCCAGCACAGAAAAGATAAAGGTTGTGTTTCCATTGGTGCGCTGCCGTATGATCACGTTTCGGTTGCCCGGCCAGTTGAAGATGTTGGAGGTGATGATGTCCCTTGCCAGGATGGAGCCGGTGTACATGGTTTCAGCACCTATCGCATTGACGATGGGCTTCACTACCCCGACAAACGATCCAGACTGCAACACGGGCCATCCTGACAAAGCTGGCTGCAGCTTCGACGTGTCGGCCATGAAGAAGGTCGTATCGCGGAAGTCGAGGAGGGCATCGGCAGGCGTAAAATCGAAGAACTGCGACTGCTCGTCGAAGGTGGAAGACACATACACGGCCATCAGCATGCGGCCTCCCCGGTTGAAGAACTCACCCGTGGTTTTCTGGGCCAGCGACAGCGACTTGTCGGCATTGTTGCCAAACCACAAGATGGTTTTGAACAGCGCAAACACGCGTGCCTGCGTGAGGTTGTCGGGGCTCTGCTGCGTAAGGGCGCCACTAACGGTTTCGAAGATGCGGATAGAGTCGAACGTGGTGTACCCCAGATTCCTCAGTTGATCCTTGTAGAAGTTCTCTGCCGTGGCGTTGTTGTAGGCATTCACAATCAGGATATCCGACGACACAGGCTTCACAAAGATGGGATAGCTTTCAGCCCATGGCGAAACGGCATCGGAATTATCGACAGAGCGGATATACAACCGATTGGTATCATTGAGTAGCAGTCCATCAGCAAGATAGGCCTCCGGGTTTGCATTGTTGTTGAGGTAGATCTCACAGGACGAGACAGCAGCCTGCAGGTCGGTAGCGATGAAGGTGGCGCTGTTGTTGATCTTATCAATCTCTACCACCGGTTGTGTGGTGTCGTTCCACACCAGCTCTACCCTGTTCAGGTTGTCGAACCCGTCAGGGTCGGCAGCCTGCCAGCTGAACCGCACCACCGGAAAGGTGACCACCGGGTTGTTGACGGCAGGTAGATACAGTATGGTAGGTGGTGAGTTCTTGATAGGATATCGCAGGCGTGCCGGTGTAGGATCTACTGCGCCGAGGTTATCTACTGCCCGCACCTGAAAGTCGAAGTCGATGGTGTCGGCGCCGGCGGGAGGCGACAGGATGAAGACGCTGTCGTTGCGGCTGGTAAACTGCCAGTTGCTGCCGTCGAAGCTGAACTCATAGCCACTGACGATGCCGTCGGGATCATCGCCCCACCAGCGGATGGTGACCTCCGAATTCAGTCGATCTACGCCGCTGCGTATGATGGTGTCGATAGCGGTATGTGTCTGTGGCGGCAGGTTGGCATTTTCGGTACCCCGGAAGGAGGTATCACAGGAAATGGCTGTGACAACGGCTAACAGCACCGTCAATAACCGGCACATATGGTGGTAATGCAACGTCATATCGCTCCAAAGATAGCCGAAAAAGCGCTTTCCTGCTGTTGCCGGCGGCTGCCAAAAAGTTATCCTTTGTCTGTGGAATAAATTGATATCCGGCGGGGTCAAAATGGGTAAATTTGGCGACCCATGTCGTACCTGAACGAACTCAACGAAGTACAAAGAGCGGCCGTAGAGCAATACACCGGCCCTGTGTTGGTGATTGCCGGCCCCGGCTCGGGGAAGACCCGTGTGCTCACCTACCGCATCGCCCACATGATGGAACAGGGTGTGGATCCATTCTCCATTCTGGCACTTACTTTCACCAACAAGGCCGCCCGTGAGATGAAAGAGCGCATCTCCCGGGTGGTGGGTGGCGAGGCCCGCAACCTGTGGATGGGCACTTTCCACTCGGTGTTTGCCCGCCTGCTGCGCCAAGATGGCCACAAGCTGGGTTACCCGGCCAACTTCTCCATCTACGATACTGACGACAGCCGCAGCCTGCTGAAGACCATCATCAAAGAGCTGGCCCTCAACGACTCGCTGTACAAGGCCAATCAGGTACATAACCGCATCTCTGCTGCCAAGAACAGCCTCATCACCGCACAGCAGTACCTGGCCGATGCCTCCCTGCAGCGGGAAGACGCTGAAGCCGGCAGGCCACGGCTGGGCGAGGTGTACGAAGCCTATGCCAAGCGCTGCTTTATGGCCGGCGCCATGGACTTCGATGATCTGCTGCTGAAGACCTATCAGCTGCTGATGAACCACAACGACATCCTGTACAAGTACCAGCACAAGTTCAAGTATGTGCTCATCGATGAGTTTCAGGATACCAACCGCGCTCAGTATGAGATCGTGAAGATGATTGGCGGTGTGCATGAAAACATCTGCGTGGTAGGCGATGATGCACAGAGCATCTACTCCTTCCGGGGTGCCAACATTGAAAACATTTTGCACTTTGAACGCGATTACCCCGACCTGAAGGTGTTCAAGCTGGAGCAAAACTATCGCTCCACCAAGCACATCGTTCGGCTGGCCAATGAGGTGATCACCAAGAACAAGACGCAGCTCCCCAAGAAGATCTGGACGGACAATGATTCCGGACACAAAATCCTGGTGATGCGGTCTGCCAGCGACAATGAAGAGGGTCGGCTGGTGGCGGAACACATCTTTGAGGAAAAGATGCGCTACCACTACCGCGACGACGACTTCGCCATCCTGTACCGCACCAATGCGCAAAGCCGATCGTTTGAAGAAGCCTTGCGCAAGCGCAACATCCCCTACCGCGTGTATGGAGGCGTGTCCTTCTACCAGCGGAAGGAGATCAAGGATTTCATGGCTTACCTGCGGGTGATTGTGAACCCCTATGATGAGGAAGCCCTGCGGCGTATCATCAACTACCCGGCACGGGGCATCGGCAAGACCTCCATCGAGCGGCTAACGGTGTATGCCGCCGACCTCAACAAGCCATTGTGGGATGCCGTGTGTCAGGTTCACTTCAGCGGACTCCCCAGCCGGGCAGCCAGTGGCATTGAACAGTTTGCGACCATGATCGACAGTTTCAAGGCGCTGCAGCGCACCATGAACGCCTACGAACTGGCCGTACATGTGGGTAAATCCACGCAACTGCTGCAGGAGCTGTACAACGACAAGTCGGTAGAAGGCCTCAGCCGGTATGAGAACGTGCAGGAACTGCTCAATTCCATCAAGGAATTCGTGGACAACCCGCCAGTGGAGGAAGAAACGGGCGAAATCAGGGAAGACAGCTCCACCCTCGGCACCTATCTGCAGCAGGTAACCCTGCTCACCGACATGGACAACGAGGATGATGATATTCCGCGGGTGAAGCTAATGACGATACATGCGGCCAAGGGGCTGGAGTTTCCGGTGGTATATACCGTTGGACTGGAAGAAAATCTGTTCCCCTCCATGATGGCGCTGAATGACCGCGAGGATCTGGAAGAGGAGCGGCGACTCTTCTATGTAGCCACCACCCGCGCCATGTATCGGCTGGTGCTTACCTATGCCAACACACGCTACAAATTTGGCAGCCTGATGTACTGCGAGCCCAGCCGGTTCCTGGAAGAGGTCCCCTCCGACATCATAGAGTTCAAGGGACTGCCCATGCAGCCGCCGACAGCCAGGGCATACCCCCGGCAAGAGCAGCGGCAACAGCGGCAGGCCCCATCCAGCCGTCCACAGGCTGCACCGCAGGAAGCCGCTTCGAAGCCGACACCGCCTACAACGGAATACGTGCATACACCCAGTGCCGGGTTCACTGCCGATAATCCTGCAGACATGCAGACAGGCATGCAGGTAGAACATCAGCGTTTCGGCTATGGCAAGATCATCAGCCTGGAAGGAACCATGGACAACCGCATCGCCAATATCTACTTCGAGCAGGCCGGCAACAAGCGCATCATGCTGAAGTATGCCAAGCTGCACATCGTGCGGCAACAGCCGCTGGGGGAGTAATGAGTAGTGGGTACAG
>CAYYHM010000067.1:0-8043 GCA_964471795.1 uncultured Chitinophagales bacterium
CCATTGTCCAGCACGGTTTCAAAGCCTTTGTCCTGCCAGCGGATGCTACCACCCATACCTTGCTCCGTCTGCCGCAGTGAGAAATAGGCCAGCACCAGTGCAGCGAGTGCCGGCAAGAACGCCCAGCGTAACTGCCAACATACGATGGCTACAGCCAGGGAAAGCGCAATCACTACAAGATAGGATTGCTTGAGGTCGTAGAACAGGAAGGTGGTTTTGATATCTAGTAGAACGGTAGGCAGTTTGTACGCCCACTCATCAGGCGGTATCACCCTGATCCAGGGCTGCCCCAATGCAAAGAAGGCAACACCCAATGACAGCAACGCCAGTGCTTCCGGCCAAAATTGCAGTGGATTACTCTTGAGTCTGCTGATATATGTCCTTGATCCGTTCATCGGCAGCCCCGTGTGTAGTTGGATGCAATATGTTGATGGATACACTGCTTCCGCTCAGCGCTGTAGGGATGTGTGCGCAATACCTTCCCAATGATATCATCCGCATCTTCACCCTCCTGCATACGTTCCCAGAATCCGGCAATGGAGCAGCCGTTATATCCGGCATCTATGGCCAGATCCAGTCCATACAGGTCGCAATAGGCTTCGTTCTCCTGATTGAAGGACATGGTAAGCACAGAAGAAGCCATCAGGGCGATCTGTCCCGCCTCTGTCCCCAGCCAATTTTCCATAAACGACTGTTCCTCAAGCTTTTTGCGAATGTGTCCTAATTCATTATGATAGATCTCGTGACCAATTACACAGGCCAGCTCATCATCACTTTCAGCAAAGTCGATGATGCCGGTGGTGATGAATATCTGTCCACCCGCTGTAAAGGCATTGATCTCATCGGAGTCCAGGATATACCACTCGTAGGTGTATTGGGTGGTGTCCTGCACGCGTGGCAACAGGCGGTTCATGATCGCCTGAATGCGGCTCTTGTACCGGCTGTTGGAGGAGAAGCGGTATTCTTCCTCGATCTGCTCCTTGACCTCAAGGCCAACTTTTCGCTCATCGGCCACTGTGATGCCATCATCGGTAAACCACTCCGTCTTGAAGTCATTGCCCATGCCGATGATGCCACCGATCAGACTGCTGTCGCGGAGACAGGAGATGCTGTAGCTGCGCTTTCTGACCACAGGCTCCTGCCAGGCTACAGGGACGTCTCGTGCCGGTGCAGACGAGTTTCCCTGCTCTTGTGTAGAAGAGGATCCTGATGTGTTGCCACCTTCTGTTGCCGGGTCAGTAGGGTCAACGGTACCTTGTGTGGTTTCAGCCTTTTCGCCATCCTCTTTATTGTTGTCTGTTAGTACGGTGTAAGCTCCTACTGACAACCCCACTGCCAATATGGCTATGGCCGTGACGATAACACGCCCCAGCCGGTTGGTCGTGCGCTGCTTGTTGCCAGACTGTGGTGGACGAGGTGAGGGATTTGGTGTATGTACCGGACGCTCTGCCTGTTCTGCCAGTAATGCTTCTTCCCAGGGAAAGCTGTAGGTCCCCAGCTGAAGGGTATCGCCGGATCTGAGTCGCACCCTACCTGATGTACGTTTCCCGTTCACAAAGGTACCGTTGGTGCTGTCCAGGTCCTCGATAAACAATGCTCCCTGGTCATCCATGGTAATGCGGGCATGTTCTCTGGAGACAGCGTCATGATGCAGGGTGATGTCAGTGCCAGCCCCGCGGCCGATAATGAGTGTTAGCTTATCCATATTTCTTTTGTAGCAAGATTCTACTGATAATCATCATTCCGGCAGCCAGCGACAGGAGTGCAATCAGCACCGCACGTGCATTATCCGTTACGATGATCTGGTCAAGTTGATACAGGTTTTCCTGCAGTACATCCATGTAAGGCCGCTCCTCTGCCGTACCATAGGCAGCATCCTGAATGCGCGACAATCCCTCCGTGCCCCATCGGCCCAGCGTGAAGTAACTGAGCACCATGGTAACCTGATTCTGTATGGGCTGAATGATGCCTGCCAGGATAATCTGCGGCATCAGTGCGATGGGGAGAATGGACATCACCTCCTCGGTACTTGAGGTTGCTGCTGACAACAGAAGACCGAATTGTATGGCACCCAGACTAACCAACATCAGGAACAGCCAGCTTTCTACCGCCATGCCGGCTTCGGGATAGGCAACAAACAATATGGCCAGGAATACCACCAGCTGAAAAGCAGAGAGCAGCATCAACACCAACGATTTACTGAGCAGGTATGGCCACAACAAGAGGTTGAACATCCGCTCCCGCTTGGTGATGGGCATCTCCCCTACGATCTCCTTGGCAGAGTTGCTGACACCAAACCAGATGGCTGCAATGGCCATCAGGAAGATGATGCCCACGTTGCCAACTTTGGAGAATATCTCCGGTGCCAGCTCCTGTTCTTCTACGAGGGTATCGAAAACCGCCAGAATGAGAAAGGCGATCAATACCGGCTGTAGCACCAGTAATATCAGGTTGCGGGTATTGCTGACCTTTATCTTCAGGTAGCGGACAATCAACCAATACAATTGGTGTAATGGCCTCACCTTCTCTGACTGCTCCTGCACCTGTCGGGCGGGTTGCGACATGTCCGAACGGCTTCTGAACCACTTATCGTACCAGTGCTTACTCACATCAGCACTGCTCATCAGCGAGTAAACCTCGATGATGTGCTTCTTGCTGAAATGCGACAGGAAACCTTCCCGCGGGCCGTCGTATACCAGGTGTCCCTTTGTTCCCATGAAAACAACCCTGTCCACATAGTTCAGGTCTTCAGGCTTATGGGTAACCATCACAACCGTTGTCCCTTGATCGCACAGTTTACGGAGGCAGGACAGGAAGTCTTCGATGGTCTCCGGATCCAACGGACTGGTGGGCTCGTCCAGGAACAACACCTTCGGCCTTGTCAGCAACTCTACGGCGATGGACACACGCTTGCGCTGGCCACCGGATAGCCTGCCTACTGCTGTCTTACGGATCTGCGGATCGTTGATGTTCAAGTCACTCAGTACCTCATCGATGCGGGATAGTATGTCCTCCCGCGGGGTGGCCTGTGGCAGTCGCAGTTTGGCGGCATAGAACAAGGAGTCTTGCACCGTAAGGTCGAGGTGTACGATGTCTTCCTGTGGCACATAGCCAATGATCTGCTTCAGGTATCCAAAGTATTCGAACAGGTCCAACCCGAATAGCTCCACCTGACCAGCAGTGGGTGGACTGTCGCCGTTGAGCGCCTTGAGCAAGGTGGTCTTTCCGCAACCGCTGGGTCCCATCAAGGCCACCATCTCCCGATAGGGTATATCGATGGTAGTTGGCTGCAAGCCCCTGTATCCATTGGGATAATCCTTGGTGATGTTGACCGCATTGATGGCGCTCTCATTGCTCAGATTGCGTGCCTGCTCCTCCAACCGGAAGGCATACATGCCAATCAATACCGTATCCGTAGATGACAGCTTCGTCTTTTTTCGGATCTTCTGTCCATTTACGAAGGTGCCATTGGTACTCCCGAGGTCTTCGATGTACACACCACCCTGTTCCTGTAACAGACGGGCATGGCGGCGGCTGACTGCCGCATCAGACAGGGTAACATCACAATCGCTACTGCGCCCCACCACAACCGAGGAAGCATTGCCCAGCAGATCTTTGATGGACTGCATAGCCTGCCTACTACCTGAACCGGCTGGGGCACTCTCTGCCTGTAATTCCAATACTACCTGTTGGTCGGGTGTCAGGAAGACCTTCTCTCCGGTTTTTATCAACCGCGGCACGTTGGCCTGCAGCCGCTCACCGGCAGCGATTGTACCATTGGTAGAGCCCAGATCGGTGATCCAGAGTCCCTGTGCATCCAGCTGGAGGCGCGCATGCTGCCTTGACACCATGGGATGGTCGATGGACACCTGTGCCCCGCCACCTATGCGGCCAATGATTACCTCTGCACCAGCTACAATGCTGTATTTCGAAGTATTTCCCTGATGACTGATATGGAACTTCACGCTGCTGATTTAGTCTATGTCATAAGAGCTTGGCCCATACACCTTGAGCCAGTTGGCCGAATTGGCATTGGGCAACCTCATGTCGTAGATCTCCAACACCTGATCATTTTCAAATTCCACCTTGATGTCTACATTCCGGTAGGGCACGGTAAACGACTTGTAGGTATCCATATCCAGCGTATTGGATCCCAGCCAGTCTTCACCCCACTCCGGGTCACCGGCCTCCGTGATGTACAGGAAGTAGATGTCCGAGTAGGCGTCATTGCGGATATACAGGGTGAAACTGGAAGGCTCCCGCCGCACCGGTTGCATATCGTTGCGGTTATTCTGCTGGTTGTTGGGTGTTTCTACGACCACAGGGGTAGTGCTGATTTCTGTTTCCGTGGTATCGGCTACCACCTCTTCCTCTTCCTCGAAGAGGTCATCGGCGAAAGTTCCCTTGTCGAATCGTACCTTCCAGGCATTATCTAACAACACAAGCTGCAGGGTTTCTTCTACTCCTTCCCCATCACGGGTATCCGAGGTATAGGTTACTGTAGCTGAATCACCTGAAATCTGCTCATCAACTACTGAGAAGATACCTGTGCCCACTGCTGTTGAATCATCTGCAATGTCTACCAGCCCCGACAGCATGTCCAGCATGGAGGCGCTTTCCGGTGTGGCATATTGCTTGGCCTCCTCGAACTTCATACTGTCTACTGCAGTGAGGAAGGCTATTGCGACCTCGCCCGGTGTCTCGGGAGTGGCAGAATCATCTGAGTCTGTCAGATTACCGGCGAAGAGGATACCGGCGACTACTACTACCAACAGGGCAATCACCGGTATGAGTATCCATCCTTTCTTCTTTTTTTGCTTCGGTGGTGGCAATTGTGCTGTTGGAGATGTTGGTGGCACTATCCTCGTCTTGCTGCCGCTGCCGCCCCGCGCTTGCAAGGTTTCATTCCACAGGTCGTGTAATGCCATCCTGAAGTCTGTAACACTTTGAAACCTGTCTTCCGGCTTCATCTCCATCGCCAGCATGATGGCGCTGCTTACCTGTGAAGATACGGCCGCATTCAACTGATGTGGCGCCACCAGCTCTTCGGTCATCCTGTCTGCCGCCGACAAGGGTTTGCTGCCCGTGAGCATGTAATAGAAGGTAGCACCTATGGCATAGATGTCGGTGAATACGCCTCTCTTGGCACGGGTACTGTATTGCTCCATAGGGGCAAATCCGGGGGTAAGCATGGATGTCTGTGTGCTGACTTTTCCCTCAGAGAATTCGCGTGCCGATCCAAAGTCGATGAGCACTACCCTGCCCTTGTCGTCTACCAGTATGTTTTCGGGCTTGATATCGCGGTGCAACATGTCCTTGCTGTGCACCTCCTCCACAGCATCCAGTAGTTGCTGCATGAACGGTATGGCTTCCAGGGGTGTAAGTGCCCCATTCTTTTGTATCTCCTGGAGCAACGTATGGCCATGTACGAACTCCATCACCATGTATACGGTGTTATTGGCCTCGAAGATGTCCAGCACACTCACGATATTGGGATGATTGAACCGGGCCAACTGCTGTGCTTCGTCGATGAACTTCCGCTTGAAGTCATCCAGAGAAAAGGTTGCCGTGGTCACTGTCATCACCTCTTCATTCTCAGACCGGGTGCTGTTACCCGACACGAACAATTCCTTGATGCAAACCACCTTGCCAAGCACACTGTCTTTGGCTTTGTAGGTAATACCAAAGCCCCCCTGTCCGAGCACCTGCTCGATGATGTACCGACCCTTCAATTCGGTAGATGGTGGTAAGGCATGTACATTTTCCATATGATGCGCTGTTATGGTTTATTCAATTGATACAAAACCTGATCGGTAAGTACATATAAGTCCGTACCTATCGCAAATAGCCTACTGTGGCAAACTTCCTCGGGCAATCGCCATTCCTTGGCGGTGCGGGTATCCTCTTTAAACAGACTGACTGTGCAGGATTTCTCATCGGACACAAAGAATGCACCCGTTGCCGCAATATCTTCTACTACCTCACGACCAACGGCAGGAAACGATACCGTCTGTTGAAAGTGACCATCCTTGATGGTGAAAACGGTACTTGAATCGCCCCGGTATGCGATAAACTGGTGTTGATTCCGAACGGATATGGTTTGGCCGGCATTTATCAGCGAGTCTGTCAGCTTCCCTTCTACTTGACAATATGCCCTTCCATCCTGCAGAAAAGCAACAAAGTCTTTTGGATCAACCTGATTGATGAACAGCAGCGTGGAGACTGGCACAAGATTATGCCAGGCCACGGTTACCTTCCCTGCCGGCACACCATCCTCCATGTGAAACAGGGATAACACTTTCGGCAGTCCATCTGACTTCACCAGAAAATACTTGCCACCGGGATGCACGAATACATCATCGATTCCCTGTGCAGTCAATGTATCCGAAGGCGCATTATCGGTTGAGATCAAGACAGCCTTGTTATCATTGTGGGTGGCCAGGATGCGACCGTTTTGCATCAGGTGCAACCGGGTAATCTTTTCGGTGGTATGGATTACCGAAGTGGCAGCTTCGGAAGTCAGCGACCTTGTATATATCTTATTGTTACCCAGCGAGTAATACACCTGATCTGCAGTTACAATATGGTCGATGTAGCGATCATCGGCAACGAAGGAGTCCTGCAGTTGCAGTGGCTGCAGCCCTACTGTCAGCAATGTATTCCCCGTAGTGATGGAAAGGGTCTGGTCCAAGGACTGTTTCAGCGTTGCGTTGGGCCCCAGGGTAACGGGTAATACCAACGAATCAGTAATCACCAGTCGTGCCGGTGCTGTGGCCTCTTTCTTCTTGTCACCATTGTCACGGATAAGAAACCACCAGATCGATGCTGCAGCCGTAATCAGCAAAACCAATATAATCAACCATTTGGTTGACGATGATTGAGCCGGCTGTGGCACGCTGTCTGCGGTAGCTTGTGGCGCAGCGGCCACTTGCTCGTTTGCGGATACAGTAGAGATGGGGGTCGCCGGGGTTGGCTGCGGCGCATGTACCACATGCAGCAAACCAACCGTCACGTTGTCTTTCCCACCGGCATTCAACGCCTCGCTGATCAGGTGTTCAACGGTCTCCTGGCTGCAGGTATCATAGGTTTGCAACACTTGTCGTATGGCTTCATCGGATACCATGTCAGACAACCCATCGCTGCAGAGCAGAAACACATCACCGGTTACCGCTGTAAGGGGTACGGATGTCACCTCCGGAGTCACCGTATCGTCAATGCCCAGCGCCTTCAGGATTTGGTTTTTGGCAGGATGTGTGTCGGCTTCTGCCTCTGTGATCTCACCGGTAGACACCAGGTACTGCACATAGGAGTGATCCCTGGTGACGCGAGTTAACTGTCCCTCATGGAAACGATAGATCCGGCTATCGCCGACATGGCCCAGATAGATGTCACCTCCGGTTAGACAATACAATACCACACAGGTAGTGCCCATTCCATGAAACTCAGGCTGCTGCTCGGCCGCAGCGAATATGGCAGCATTGGCTTCCTGTATGGCCTGTGTGATGCCTGCCGGGATACTTTCTCCGGAAGCCGATTGCAGGTAGTTGAGGATTACCTGTACCGCCAGCCGGGAGGCCTCCTCGCCGGCATTGTGGCCTCCCATGCCATCACATACCACATACACGTGGCCATGCGGTGTTGCCAGATCGCCAAAGTGGTCTTCATTGTTATCACGCACCAGGCCTTGATGGCCGGCCACAAAATAACGGGTATCAATGGTGCTTGACATACGAGTCAGATTGAGAATACGAATTGTTGACCGCCGAATTGTACCAGATCCTGGTCTTTCAGGGGTTGTGGTTGTTTTCCTTGAGACAGTTCGGATACCTTGGCCACCGGATATCCATTTACATAGGTGCCATTGGTGCTGCCCATATCCCAGATGTAAAACTGATCGGTTAGTTCCCCGCTTCCATCCTCCCGGAATGTGGCAAAGGCAATGGTAGCATGGGTCTTGGAGATGGAAGGGTCGGCCAGGATGGTGTCGGCCTGTGGACTGCGACCAACAATCACCCGTGGTTTACCGATCACATACCGTTCACC
>CAYYHM010000067.1:8143-11459 GCA_964471795.1 uncultured Chitinophagales bacterium
ACCACCAGTCCACCGATGGCAATGATCTTGTTGACTGTCGGCCTGAACCAATACACAATGGCACTGTCGGTGTAATAGGTAAGATCCAGTTGTTCCAGGTTGGACAACTGCAGCGACACCTGATGCATACCACTGCCTGCCGATTGGCCGGATTCGAACTGCAGCGTATAGTTCTTGCCTGATGCACGAAGAGGAGCCTGTTCCAGCTGCTGCGTCAGTGCGGCGACGGTAGCATCTTCCTCCTGCAGCACAATACGTTCCCCGTAGGTCTTGGCTGATAGCTCAGCAAAGCTGTATTTGTCACGATAATAGGGGTACTGAATGGTGTAGACTGGCACATCCAGTTCCCTGGATTTCATCACGATATCATTCTGGCTGAACCGGGAGAAATGAATGTTGGTAGCCTCCGCAGAATACAACAGAATCAGGGGTGCATGAGTAGCAGAACTGTCGGCATGTGAAGCGAGGAAGTCGAGGCCATCCATCAGTGCAGGGTAGATCTCCGTTTCTTCCACTACCCTGCCATCGGAGGGTGGCTGTACAATCTGATCCAGCAAGCCGTGGAGTATGTCCACATCATCCACCGGCTCATCATTCAGCAACCTGAAATCAGGGGCTCCCTCAATGGTCCAGTCGAAATGTGCGATAAACACCTCGTCTCCTTCATGGATAGCCTCACGGAACACCCGTTTCAGCAAGCTGATGCCGGCAGTACGTTGCGCCTCGAACCGAGGCCGATAGCTATTCTCGAACAACAAGAGGATACGCTTGTGGTCGTAGCGCTGACTGTCCTCCCGCAATTGGAGTGTGTATGGAATAGAACGGCCATCTTCTAATAAGGTGGCAGCCTGACCAATAGAATCCGGACTACGAAAAGTAAAATTGATACTGATGGTCGGGTAGTCTGCGTCGGAAGTAGACACGTTGGTAGCCTGCTGTGCCGATACTAGGGCCGGCAGCAGAATCAACATACAGCATACACGTATCAGTGCCGGCATGGTTACCCGATTGATGACTTCAGGAGAAAACGATGATCTCCGAAGGTAAGTATATCGCCATCCTGAACCTGCACGGTTTGTCCCGGATCAATCTCAACCTCGTTGACAAGGCTTGGGTTGCTGGCCATCTCGTCTTTCACATAAAATCCGCCATTTCGAAACAGTATGGTTGCGTGATGTGAGGATACTTTGGGATCTTGAATCAACTTGATGTTGTGCTCAGCCGCTCTACCAACGGTATTCCGACCTTCGAACAACTTGAAATCTATCCCCAGTGGATCGAGCGAATAGCTCACCAACCAGCCGACCAGTTTTCTGCGCTGCACCTGTGAAGGAGCCTCCTCGTTACTACCTCCGGGGCGGCTGATAATGGTACGATCCGCTGTGGCTCCTACCGGCGGTGGGGTTCCACCCGACGTCGGAGCGGCCACCGTATCAGTAGCATTTCCTGCAGCCCTAGTAGTGGCGTGGCTGCTATCCAGGATTGCTGTCTTATCACCCTGTACCTGACTGGTAGGCGTATCTGTTTTTTGGGTAGTATTACTGTCAGCACCACCTTTGGCATGCATGGCACAATGGGGGCATTCTGCTTTGGATGCGGGATAGAAATGCCCTTCCGGACATCTATTGAAACTTGGACTAGACATAAAGTTGGAATTTTGCAGGCTGCTACGGGTTGGTTCAAAAAGGCAACGCCAACATACACATATTTGTGGTTTTAACAAAGTGTTGATGTGTGGAAAAGCCTGCATTGGCTTGTATCAGGGCACAGATGATATTCCTGTGTATATTTATTGCAACCCAATATCCGATAGTGCAACAATCTGGCAACCCTAACAGTCTTTCTCATGTGCTCGCCGACGTAAAAGCTGCTATTCAGCACACTGTAGGCAATACCTTTATGTGGATACGTGCTGAAATAGCCAAAGTCACGCACCATAACAATGGGCATTGCTATTTGGAGTTGGTAGAGCAGCAACAGCATCGAGTCACTGCCAAGGCCGCTGCTGTGATCTGGTCGCGGCACCTCATAGATATCCGGCGTGCCTTGGATGCAGACTACCCGAACATTGTGAAGCAAGGCGTGGAGATTGTGTTCTTGGGCAAGGTAACCTTCCATGAACTGTTTGGCTTTCAGATACAGATTACGGCTATCGATCCTACGTTCAATCTGGGGGCTATGGAGCTGCGCAAGCAGCAGACGCTGCAACGGCTGGTAGCACAGGGCCTCATCGGCCTGAACCGCACCATATCCCCTCCGCTGGTGATGCAGCGGGTAGCATTGATTGCCTCCCCTACCTCTGCCGGGATTCAGGACTTCATACAACAGGTGGAGCAGAACAAATACGGCTACAAGATCCATGTAACGGTATTTGCCGCCTCGGTGCAAGGTGAATCTGCCGTGCAGTCCATGCTCCATGCCTACCGGGAGATAGACCCTGCACAGTTCGACCTGATCGCTGTGGTACGCGGAGGTGGCTCCAAGCTGGATCTGGAGCCTTTCAACAGCTACGAGTTGAGTGCCACGATGGCACAGTGTCCTATACCGGTGATGACAGGCATTGGACATGATGTAGACCATTCCGTGCTGGATGAGATAGCATTTATGATGCATAAGACACCTACTGCCCTGGCGGCCTACATAGTGGATCAGGTGCATGATTTCGAGTATGGGCTGCTTACCACCTACCTTACCGTTGTGAGGACTACGGTAGGCATAGTGGAAACGGCCAAGAGTCAGGTGTCGGAACTTGCCATGGCAATGGATCGAAGGGCAAGAGAGCAGATTACTACAAGCAGGTATGATCTGCACACCCACATCAATCAAATTGCACACTTCGGCAGAGCCATACTTTATCAGGGCAATAGCAAAATACAAGACACTTCAGGCCGACTGCGACAACTTGTAAATAACCGGCTTACCTATGAAGAACCGGCCAAACTTAATTTGATGAGTACGGCGCTGCACCAGCGGGTACAGTCGATGGTACAACAGACTACCGATCGGTTGCAACTCATCGCATCTGCTGTAGCACTCGCCCACCCACAGAAAGCCCTGGACAGAGGCTTCAGCATCAGCAGAATTGGCGGTAAGGCCGTGCGATCTGTTGATGACCTGGTAGCCGGAGATGTACTACACACGCAAGTAAGCGACGGCATTATTATTTCTACCGTTACCGATAAACAAAAAACCAAATGAGTAATCAGACTACAATGACCTATGAGGTGGCCTATGCAGAACTGCAGGAAATCATGGAGCAATTGCAGCACCAGGAAGTAAGCATCGATGAACTGGAAGAACGGGTAAAACGGGCTAC
>CAYYHM010000068.1:0-7353 GCA_964471795.1 uncultured Chitinophagales bacterium
CGCTTGCCTTCCAGCTGGCATTCTTCTATCCACAGGAATCCATCGGGCAACACCAGTTTGATGTAGGTGTCAAAATCGCTGAGGATACGCCCCGGGGTGAACGCATGTGCTGTAGCCTCCATGCGGGTGCGGAAGATCTTCAGCCGCTTGTCGTCCCACATCAGCCAGGCGCCCGGATAAGGGCTTAGCCCGCGGATCAGATTGTGGGTATCCTGCAACGACTTGTTGAAGCGTATTTCACAGTCTTCGGTAAATATCTTGGGAGCCAGTTTGGGAGAGGTAATGTCGCGCTGAGCTGTAGTAATTACCCTGTTTTCCTCTATCGCCTCCATGGTTTCCAGCACCAGCCGCGATCCTACCACCATCAGCCGGTCATGCAGTTGCCCGGCTGTATCGTCAGGGCCAATACCCACTCTTTCCTGAAAAATGATGTTGCCAGTATCTACTTTCTGTTCCAGAAAGAACGTGGTTACGCCGGATTCCTGTTCTCCGTTGATGATGGCCCAGTTGATAGGTGCTGCACCTCGATAATCAGGTAGGAGCGAGGCATGTAGATTGAAGGTGCCCTTGGGTGGCATGTTGATGATGGACATGGGCAACACACGAAATGCAACTACCACAAACACATCAGCCCCCAGTGCCCGTAGTGCTGTCTGAAAATCTGCATCCTTCAGGTTGGCAGGCTGTAATACCGGGATCTTCTTGTCGAGTGCGTACTGCTTTACGGCAGAGTAGGTCATTTTTAGACCGCGCCCCGCTGGCTTGTCGGCAGCCGTAACTACTGCTTTGATGGTGTATCCGGCCTTGTACAGAATATCCAGTGAGGGTACTGCAAAATCCGGTGTGCCCATAAACACCACAGACGATGATTGATTAGCCATTCGTCGAAATTACGGTATTTGAGGGAGGCATTTTATGATTCAGCGAAATTGGGCGAAGGGATTGCGATGCTACAGGATTGGATATCAGCCTGCAGATAGTAGAAGAGGATACCATCGCATTATTGGCTACTGACATCCTGACCTGTCTGTCGATACCACTTCCGTTTCAGCAGAAAAGCCACCCGCACCAACAGAATAAGCGCAGGAACCTCGATCAACGGACCAATTACACCTGCAAATGCTTGTCCGGAGTGGATGCCGAACACAGCTATGGCCACCGCTATCGCCAGCTCAAAGTTGTTGCCGGCGGCAGTGAATGAGATGGCGGCATTCTTCTCGTAGGGCGCACCCAACCACTTGCTTACCACAAATCCGATGAAAAACATGACTACGAAATAAACCAGCAACGGCAGTGCTATGCGCAACACATCCATGGGCAGAGTAACAATGAGTTCTCCTTTCAGACTGAACATCACCACTATGGTAAACAACAAAGCGATCAGGGTTATAGGGCTTACAGCCGGCAAGAATCGCTGTTCGTACCAATCCCTTCCCTTCCAGGCTACCAATGCATACCGGCTGATCATTCCTGCCAAAAAGGGAATGCCCAGATAAACGGCCACACTCCAGGCCACAACACCCACAGAAATATCCACTACAGCTCCCGGATGCCCAAACAAGGGTGGTAGCCATGTAATGAATACCCACGCATAAAAGGCGTAGAAGAACACCTGAAACAGGCTGTTCAGGGCAACCAGACCGGCACCATATTCTGCGCTGCCATCGGCCAGATCGTTCCAAACCAGCACCATAGCGATGCAACGTGCCAGCCCAATCAGGATCAGTCCCGCCATGTATTCAGGATGGTTGGGTAAAAAGACCATAGCCAGCCCAAACATCAGTATCGGCCCCACCACCCAGTTGAGGAAGAGCGAGAGTCCCAATAACCGAACATCCATCAGCACCTTTGGCAGCAATCTATAGTCAACTTTCGCGAGGGGTGGATACATCATTAGGATCAGCCCAACAGCTATTGGAATATTGGTTGTCCCTTGCGACAACGAGTCGATCGTGGCTGCAGTCTCCGGTAAGAAGTAGCCGATGGCCACACCTGCAGCCATGGCCAGCAAGATCCATAGGGTGAGGTATCGGTTGAGGAAGTCAAGGTTTTTCATGCTTGGGGTGTGTGTGATACAGCGTGGAAAACATGGTATAATTCGGCGGCAATCTGCATGCACCGTTCATCATACAGTGTATCCTGAGTGGGAGTGCCATCGCCGACTTTCGGATCCTGGTAGTTGAGTGGAAGTCGGACAGCCGCACCCGCAATCACGGGGCATGCCTCATCTGCTTCCGAGCAGGTCATGAGTGCTGCAAATCCTGACGGTGGCAGGGTAGGGTCGTCATATCTCTTGGACCAGGCTACCAATGGCGGGCAAGATGGTGAAAACCGGCATTCCCGGATAGGGTTGCCTTGCCCGAACGACTGCACTTGCCAACCGGCCCTTTCCAGCGCTGCAATGGCATTGGGATGGAAGGCGGTTACTTCAGTGCCGCCGGAGTAGGCGGCCACCTGAGGCAATTGGAAATGCCAACTCCAGCAGTAGGCCCAGCATTGTGCCAGCTGACTGCGCCTGCTATTGTGCGTGCAGATGAACACCAGCGGCAGACTGTTGCCGGCAGCTATTTGTCTGGTCATGTGGTCGATGAGCGGTTGCAAGACCTCCCTTCGTTCTCTGGATAGCTGGAGTGCGGTTTCTTTCACCCTGTCCACATAGGACAGTAGGGGTGGAAAAAAGTCGGTCTGCATCAGCAACAGCCGGTTTTGGAATCACAAGATTGCTGTAAGTCCTGCAAGGAAACCTTGGTCTTGGCAGGTTTACCGCCGGCCTTCTCGCCGTACACGGTAATGCTGAAGATACCGGTTGTTCCCTGCAGAAAGGAGGCGATTTCAGCCTGATTCAGGTATTTGTCCAGGATGTCTTCCGGCAGGGTGATTACCTTTTTCTTCTGTATAGTCAGATTGACAAAACCTTGGTGTTCCATCATGCCCAGGTAGTCATCCATCTGAATGGCCCCGGATACACAGCCGGCGTACATCTCTGCATCCTGACGCAACGCTTCGGGTAGTTCCCCCTGCAGCACGATGTCGGAGATGGAAAAGTGACCACCCGGCTTCAGCACCCGATGGATCTCACTGATGACGGCTTGCTTGTCGGGCACCAGATTCAGTACGCAATTGCTGACAATTACATCGGCTACGTTATCTGAAACAGGCATGGATTCTATATCGCCATAGCGGAACTCGACATTGTTGTACCCCAGTTTTTCGGCATTCTGGCGGGCTTTCTCTATCATGCGTTCGGTGAAGTCAATGCCGATAACCTTTCCTTCCGGACCGGTTTCATGACGTGCTACAAAGCAGTCGTTACCGGCACCCGAGCCCAGGTCTATCACGGTGTCACCCTGCTGTATGCGTGCAAAGGCTGTAGGTAGTCCACACCCTAGTCCCAGGTCTGCATCGGGATTGTAGCCATCGATCGCGGTGTAATCGTCCATCATGATGTTGTAGACCTTCTCGGAAACGGTGGTGGCACCGCAGCAGGAGGAGGCATTGGTGGACTTGTCCTGATCGGCGATGGCGCCGTACTTGTCTTTGACGATTTGTTTGAGTTGGCTGGAGGTAGACATATAAGCCGGATTTTTCGGGTTTAGCAACAGGAAGGGTCAATGGGGGCGTAGCTGTCGAAGAGGCCATTCAGCAATACCTGAATCTGCTGCCAGCGGTTTGGATCGATGCAGTAGCAGACGGATGTGCCTTCTACCTGTCCTTGTATGATGCCGATGGCTTTGAGTTCGCGCAGGTGTTGGGATATCGTAGGTTGTGCCAGTCCAACTTCGTCCACGATGGAGCCAGTGATGCAGGAATGGCAGGCTACCAGATACTGCAATATGGCGATGCGTGCCGGATGTGCCAGTGCTTTACACATAGCAGCCAGTTCATTTTGGGCAGGAGTGAAGAGGTCGGTTTTGGTTACACCCACTTTTCAATTATTTATTGCAATATTACGATAAAGCTGGACAATGCACAAATCACCCGGAAGGCTGAAGCACACGACCGATAAATCAGTTTGTGAGATTAGGTATTTACAAAAACACGAAAGGGTATGATGTGACTTCGGATACATCCGTCATCACACCATACCCTTGCATGGTTCACTTTGGACAGGTTTTACTTGTTGTCGTAATAGAATTGCTCCTTCACGATCTGATCACCTTGCCAGTGTTGAACGGATACCTGCTCCATCTTTACCCGGTAGTCATTGTGGAAGGTTACTTCCATCCAGCTCTCCACGAAGGTAGTGCCTGTAGCTTCGTTGCTGCCGATAGCTGTCACACCCATGCCGTTGAACTCCTTTACCATGGCCAGAAAATCCAGTTCATGCTGACGGCAGGCATCTTTTCCTTCCCAGGTTCCTCTGGGTTCAGTGATTACAACATTGTCAGCATAGTATTTCTCGAAAGCGTCCATCAACTGGCCTTGTGCCAGCATGTCGTAAATGTCTTGTGCTTTTGCTAAGTAACTCATCGTTTTTGTTTTTTGATGGCAGCAAAGGTAGGAAATTATTCGTTTAAACGAATAAAATACAGAGCAGTCTTTCACCAACAGGAAAAAACATGCCAAACGGAGGGTAATTCCCGCCCTTTCACGGCTATAACATACTGACAATAAGATTCTTACGGTTGCAAGTCGGCTTATTGCGCTGCGTTCTTTTTTCCCAGCACCATACCACCGGCACCGTAGCGGCCGGCTTCCTCAACCAGCAACCCATCCCACGTTAGCCGAAGTTGCAGGGTGTCTGTCGTGTTGCACACCAGTTGCAGGGTTTCGTTATCCACTGCCATCCACCTGCCGGGCTCGGTGGTGGTGTTGCCGGCTGCAGTTGTACGCAGCAGCGCATTCCCGTTAAAGCCAAGAACCAGCATCACCTGATCGCCACTCCCGGCAGTACCTTCATACCGACCGGCCACCTTGCTGCCGTCAACAGTGTGGCATACCGCCACTTCAAGCATTTGGTATTGCTGTACTTCCCATGCCTGTATCCACTTCGATCCACTTTCATTCAGGTAATCTGCCGGCACCAGTTGTACTTCCACCATCATTCCATCACCTGCTCTTTGCAACTGCGCATCATAGTTTGCTATCAGTGACTCCAATCGACTTCCCTGCCTTAGTGTATAGGTTTGTACCGTGTCGCACAAGGTAATGGTGGCAACTCCTTGCAGCACACGCATCTCACCGGTAACCGTAGTTGTATCCTGGCGTGTGCAAGACAACACAAGCAGCACCGCAGCAATCAGAAACAGCAGTCGCATCTTTTTGCCCCAAAACTATAGCAGTAGTTCGACATGTCATTCACCTGGACCTGTGTTCATCGCCTTTTCCTTCAGCAGCTAAATGCTTCGTAAATTTGAACGGTATGAAGACGAAAGAAGAGATTGTATCCAACTGGCTCCCCCGGTATACCGGTCGCACCCTGGAAGATTTTACGCCTTACCTGTTGCTCTGCAACTTTGACAACTACGTAGAGAAATTTGCCTCCCGATTCAACGTGCCGGTGGTGGGGTTCGACAGGCCCATGATGAATGCCAGTGCGGAGGGAATCACGATGATCAACTTCGGTATGGGATCGCCCAATGCAGCCACCCTGATGGATCTGCTGAGTGCCATTCAGCCAAAAGCCGTGTTGTTTCTCGGCAAATGTGGCGGGTTGAAGAAAAAGAATCAGATCGGCGACCTGATATTACCCATTGCTGCCATCCGCGGTGAGGGTACATCCACCGACTACTTTCCGCCGGAAGTGCCTGCCCTGCCTGCATTTGCCTTGCAGAAGGCCATTTCTACCACCATCCGCGACTTTCAACGCGACTATTGGACAGGCACAGTGTACACTACCAACCGCAGGGTGTGGGAGCATGATGAGCGATTCAAGAAGTACCTGCGGAAGATTCGTGCCATGGCAATAGATATGGAAACGGCGACCATCTTTACCACGGCCTTTGCCAACAAGATTCCGGCAGGGGCCCTGTTGTTGGTAAGCGATCAGCCTATGATTCCGCAAGGGGTGAAAACCGAGGCATCGGATAAGAAGGTAACCGAGGAGTTTCTGGACATGCAGTTGGAAATCGGCATTGAGTCGCTGAAGCAACTCATCAACAACGGGGAAACAGTTAAACACCTGCGGTTCTGAGATGACGGCAAAAGATTTCTCCGCTTTGATGCAGGCCCTGAAGAGTGGGCAGTGGCTACCGGTGTACTGGCTGCAGGGAGAGGAGACGTATTTCATACAGTCTGCTGCCGATTACATAGCCAAAACAGCTCTACCGGAGGCAGAGCAGAGTTTCAATCAGTCCATCCTGTATGGTCGTGATACCTCGATGGAGATGCTGCTCGACCAACTGCGCAGGCTACCCATGATGAGTGCCTATCAGGTAGTAATCCTGAAGGAGGCCCAGCACGTGCGGGACTTCGAGAAAAAGATTCTGCCCTATCTGGAGAAGCCATCGCCCACAACCATCTTCGCAGTTCAGTACCACGACAAGAAATTACGTGCCGACAGTAAGGCAGCCAAGGCGATCAACCAACACGGACTGCTGTTTACAGCCGAAAAGATCAGAGAGGAACAGCTGCCGCAATGGATCACCGACTTTTTGAAGCATCGAGGCAAAACCATTGAGCCGGAAGCTACCCACATGATGGTGGACTTCATCGGAAATGATTTGTCGGTGATTGCACATAGCCTGGACAAGTTTGAGGTGAACGAAGCCGGCAATCACATCACGCCGGACCACATTGAAAAATACATAGGCATCAGCAAGGAGTTCAACGCATTTGCGCTACAGAAGGCCTTGTTTACGCAGAACACCAAAGAGGCGTATCGCATCGTTCAATACTTTGGTCGCAATCCCAAAGCTGCGCCTCTACCACTGCTGCTGGGCAGTTTGTACTACAGCTTCAGCAAGCTGTTGTTGCTGGATGGTGCACGGGTGAGCAGTGAGCGGGATGTGTCTGCTATTGCTAAGGTCGGCTACTATCAGGCTGCGGAATTCCTGGCGGGAAGCCGCTATTACCGGGGGGAGCGCCTGCGGAAGGCTATCCATGCGCTGGCTGTACTGGATAGAAAGGCTAAGGGCATCGGCACAGGATCGGCAGACGAAAAAGCATTACTGATGGATTTACTCCAAGAACTGTTACCGCAATGAAGACAACGATACTCCTACTGATAACAACGCTGTTGTTTGCCGGCTGCCGGTCTACCAAGCCCGTGGGCGACCGGTGGATCACCGTTACACTGGCTACCGCACAGGCCTGGTCAGGTGGCGCTTATGGCAGTGGCTATGGAATCAATTACCAATTCCTGATTCAGGTGCGGAAAGGCCGGTTGGATGAATACACCATAGATACGGTATT
>CAYYHM010000068.1:7453-11314 GCA_964471795.1 uncultured Chitinophagales bacterium
ATCACACGCCTTGAACCACTCAACTACCCCTAAGTATTTGTAAAACGGCTTCTTTGTCAGCCGCAATCTGCGCTGCCAGCGCTTCCGGACTATCGAACTTGCGGTCGCCACGCACCTCGGCAATCAACTGTACACACAACTCCTTGCCATACAGGTTACCGGAGAAGTCAATCAGGTTCACCTCAATGGCTTTTTCCGTACCGGCAAAAGTGGGGCGGTTACCGATGTAGAGCATAGCATCCCAGGTGTGGGCATCTACCTCTGCGCGGGCGGCGTAGATGCCCGGTGCGGGAATGAGCTTGTGGCGATCTTCTATGAACAGGTTGGCAGTAGGATATCCGATTTGCTGTCCGATTTGATGTCCTTTGATCACCTGACCGGTAAGGGTGAACGGATGTCCCAACAGCTGCCCTGCGAATGCCACCTTACCCTCTTGCAGTGCCTGCCGGATGCGTGTGGAACTCACAGCGATGTCTTCTACCAGGTGTTTCTCGATCTCCTCCACCCGATAGTTGAATTCGGGAGCGTACTGCCGCATGGTGTTGATGTTTCCCGAGCGATCCTTGCCGAACCGGTGATCATATCCGATTACCAGTACTGCCGGATGTATCTTCTCTACCAGAAAGTCGCGAATGTATTCCCGTGGCGGTGTCTGGGCAAATGCCGATGAGAAGGTGGCGATTACCAGGTGGTCTACGCCGTACTGTTCCAGCCAGCGGATCTTTTCCGGTAGTGTGTGCAGCAGTTGCAGGCTATCATCAGCAGGGTTGAGCACCAACCGCGGATGCGGGTGAAAGGTAAGTACTACTGTTTCACCGCCAACCTCTTCTGCCAGGTGGCGGATCCGCTGTATGATCTGCTGATGTCCGGCATGTACACCATCAAAGGTGCCGATGGTCAACACAGGATGCCGGAATGATGGCAGGTCTTCCAGAAATCGATACACTTTCATAGGCGCAGCAAAGGTAACCAACCAGACGGGGAAAGGTGCGATTCGTGTCAGGCGACAGGAGAATCCTGTATTCGGCCTACCATACCCTCTACGGAGGTAGCATCGGAGAGGCGGTACGACCCAATGGCGGTGCGGCACAGACTGCTGAGGTAACCACCTACGCCCAGCAACTGCCCGAGGTCATGTGCCAGCGATCGAATGTAGGTGCCCTTGGAGCAATGTACCCGAAAGGAAAGCACCGGTCCCTCGATTGACAAGATGTCAAATGCGTAAATCACCACCGCTCTCGCCGGCAGGTCTACCTCTTTGCCTTTACGAGCCTGCTTGTAGACGGGTTTTCCACCCTGTTTGATGGCCGAGAAGATGGGCGGCACTTGCTGAATGGCACCGGTAAGTTGTGCCACAGCTCGTTGTATGTCAGCAACGGTCAGGTGTTCGGTTGGCACTGCGGGTGTGGGCTCGGTCTCCAGATCATAGGATGGTGTGGTGGCACCCAGCGTAATCGTGCCGGTATATTCCTTATCCATTCCGGTAAGTTCCTCCAATCGTTTGGTCGCTTTACCCGTAGCCAGCAGCACTAGGCCGGTTGCCAATGGATCGAGCGTACCCGCATGACCTACCTTGATCTTGTGGCCCAGGTGTTTGGTGAGGGCGATGCGGATCTTGTTCACCACATCAAACGACGTCCACTGCAATGGCTTGTCGATGAGCAGTATCTCTCCGGCAGCAAAGTCCATCGTCATGACAATACAGTATACCCGATGGCCAGGAGGCCTACCAGAAAACAGTAATAGGCGAAGTATTGCAGCTGACCCTTTTGCACGATACGTATCATGAGGCGGCAGGCAAGTAATCCGGTGACGAATGCAGCCACAAAACCTCCCAGCAGTACCGTAGGTTCTATCGCTAAGGTGCCTGCCTGATGTGCTTCCCACATATCCTTGCCATCCAGCAGCATGGCGCCTATGATAGGCGGAATCACCATCAGGAAAGAGAACCGCGCCATCAGTGATTTGTCAATACCCAACAGTAGACCGGTGGCAATGGTGGCGCCGCTGCGGGATATACCCGGTGTTACGGCAACAGCTTGCGCAATGCCAACCAGCAATGCTTTGAGGCCGGTTACAGGGCCGGTGGTGCGTGGCGCCCGTACCGTGAGTAGCAACAGGGAACCGGTAAACAGCAGGGCGATACCTACCCAGGCCAGACTGCCCTCAAAAAGTGCTTCTACTTCATCCTTGAACAAAAGGCCTATCGCCAGCACCGGCAACATGGATAGCAAGATGTGGCCGGCGAAGGTGCGGTGCTCACGACCGTCGGGTTGCAGTATTCCTTTGAGTGTGTCAAGGATAAATCCCCGGAAGACAATAACGGTGCTCAATACGGTAGCAAAATGAACCACCACAGTAAAGGCCAGGCTTTCTTCGGTATGTGTACCCAGCAGGGCTTCTCCCAACAAGATGTGTCCGCTGCTGCTGACAGGGAGAAACTCGGTTAGTCCCTGTATGATGCCGAGGATAATCGCCTCGAAAAGATTCATAAGAACTGCTTATTCGCCGGATTTAGCGGCAGGTCGGTAAAAGATGGCTACTATTTCAATGACGAATCCGAGAATGATCACGATGGGAGCCAGCGTGATGCGACGGAAGCTGTAGATCTCATCTACGTTGAATTCCGGGCCTGTCTGCTTTCCACCTGCCATCAATACATAGCCAAGGATCAACACCAGTACACCAACGATCATTAGTATGTAATTGATCCGCTCGAAAGACACATGGATAGAGCTGTCTTTGTGTTCAGCACCTTTAATAGGAGCGGTCTTGGGTTGTTTTGCCATGAGTAGCCATTGTTTTGTTGCACAAATATAACCGCAAATCCGGCAATGAGGTATGCCGGTGTCGGCGCAGGCGCGAGGGCAGGTCTCAATATAGCTCGTCGAGCTTGGTGCGCAGGTACTTGGTAACGGCCCGCCAGGTACTCCACCAGGAGATGAGAATGCCCAGTGTAACCAGCGCCAGGAACAAGGCCACCCACCAGACGGGTTCTTGCAGCTGTATGAGCTCCGGCAGCTGGCGTTGTGCCAGTGTAAACAGGCCCAATAGTGCCAATACAGCCAGTATGCCGCTCAGTAATCCGTTGGCCACCGACCGCAGCAGGTATGGTCTGGTAATGAACCATCTGTCGGCACCTACCAGCTGCATGCTTTTAATCAGGAAGCGGTTGGAATACATGGCCAACCGCACCGTTGAGTCGATCATCACGGCGGCTACAAGCACCAACAACAAGGCTATGCCTACGAGTATCAAGCCGGCAACACTCAGGTTGGTGTCAATGGCATTTACCAGTTCTTCGTTGATGTTTACCTGCTCGGGGCTGAACTTGTACCGCTCGGCCATGATGGTTTTCACCACGGCAATAGAATCCGGTTGCGTGTAGGTTGCTGTCAGATAGAGGTTCAATGAGGCGGGTAGGGGATTGAATCCCAGCAAGTCCTCGAAGTCTTCGGCTCCCTCGGTCATCTGTAAGAAGTCGCGCTTGGCCTCTTCCTTAGAGGTGTATTCGATGTATTTGGTGAATGGTTCACCCTCCAGCCGTTGCTGTAACTGCATGATGCCGACTTCATTCATGTCATCGGGCAGGAAGAGTGCCACACGCACGTTTTCACGGATCAGGTTGCCCAGTGACCGGAAATGAAGGCCTACCATACCCACCAGGCCCAGCATCAACAGCACCAGCCCCACCATCAGGATGGATGTGAGGAATGTAGGTCTCGACTTTTTCGGTGATTGTTTACCTACTTTGGCCATGGGCAGTAGAATTGTTGGTCAAATCTACTGGATAACCATATTATGGTTGTCTGTATTATCCACCGGAGAATTGGGAATCGTACAAAATGTGCTGGCAGTTGG
>CAYYHM010000069.1:0-2867 GCA_964471795.1 uncultured Chitinophagales bacterium
AAGGGGAACCGTACGATTCCCCTTCCTTATCAGCGTCATTTCACTATTCAACCATTAACTGCACTTTGAGTGGCCGCAGCTCTTGCAGGTAAGGCAGCCCTCTTCATACACCAACGACTCCTCGCCACACTTCGGGCATTCCTTATCCACGGCTACGGTGCCATCTGGAATGAATTTCTTGAGTGCCCGCACTACCCCGTTCTTCCAGGTGTTCAGGCTTTCCTCGTTCAGGTTCAGACTGCTTACCATATCTACCACGAATTCCAGTGGCATACCATGGCGCAATACACCGGAGATAAGCTTGGCATAGTTCCAGTACTCCTTGTTGAATGTACGGCTCAGCCCTTCGATGGTGATGCGGAAGCCATCCTTATCGATGTACTGGAAGTCGTATCGGCTGCTGCCATCTTCCATCTTGCTCTTGATTACCCATCCGTGCTCTACATGTTGCAGGATGGAGAATGAGTCCTCAGCACGACCAGTGAAGATTTCATAAGGGCGATCTTTGTACACGCCTACTACAGCAATCCACTTCTCCTGGTTGTTGTTGAACTTGATGACATCCGCCTCCAGCTTTTCCGGGCGCTTGGGTGCGCTGGTGATGAGCAGCTCCTGTGGATCTTCCTCTGATTTCTTGTTCTCTTTATCGCTGATGAGTACACCGCTCCGGCTGCCATCGCGGTAGATGGTCATCCCTTTGCAGCCCTCTTCCCAGCCGGTTTCGTACACCTGCGCCACCAACTCCTCAGATACATCGTTGGGCAGGTTAACGGTAACAGAGATGGAGTGGTCTACCCACTTTTGAATGCGACCTTGCATACGCACCTTGGCTACCCAGTCCACATCATTGGCAGTGGCCTTGTGGTACGGTGACTTGGCGATGATGGCATCGATTTCTTCCTGTGGCAACGATGCCAGCGAGGACACATCGTAGCCATTTACTTCCAGCCATAGCTTGAAGTTGTGGTGGAACACATGGTACTCTTCCCAGGCATCACCTACCTGATCTACGAAGTCTACCCGTGCTTTCTTATCGTTCGGGTTCACCTTGCGACGGCGCTTGTAGCTCACCATGAAGGCCGGCTCAATTCCGCTGGTGGTTTGTGTCATGATGGAAGTAGTACCAGTAGGAGCAATGGTGAGCAGGGCAATGTTCCTGCGGCCATGCTCCAGCATCTCCTGATACAGGTTCTCATCCTTTTCGCGGATACGCATCACAAATGGATTGGTCTCCTCGCGGGTAGCATCATAGATCGGGAAGGCACCTCTCTCCTTGGCCATGGTTACCGACGAGCGATAGGCTTCTACAGCCAGTGTGCTGTGCACCAGCTCGCTGAACTGTGTAGCTTCTTCCATGCCATAGGTGTAACCCAGTGCGGCCAGCATATCGCCTTCCGCTGTGATGCCCACGCCGGTCCTGCGACCCTGAATGGCCTTTTCACGAATCTTCTGCCACAGCTTGTATTCCCGCTCGCGGATGTCCCACACTTCCGGGTCCGCTTCAATCTTGTCGATGATACGATCTACCTTCTCCAGCTCCAGGTCTACGATGTCGTCCATGATGCGCTGTGCTGCCTGCGCATGTTGCTTGAACTTCTCGAAGTTGAAGCTGGCCTCCTTGGTGAACGGCTTGTCCACGTAGCCAAACAGGTTGATGGCCAGCAAACGGCAGCTGTCGTAGGGACACAACGGGATTTCACCACATGGATTGGTAGACACGGTACGGAATCCCAGATCGGCATACCTGTCCGGCACTGACTCGCGGATCACTGTATCCCAGAACAATACGCCCGGCTCGGCAGAAGCCCAGGCGTTGTGTATGATCTTGGCCCATAGCTCGCGGGCGTTGATTTCTTTGGTGAACACCGGATTGGGGCTGTCAATCGGGTATTGCTGCTGGTATGGCTTACCGGACTGTACGCATTTCATGAACTCATCGTCCACCTTTACCGATACGTTGGCGCCGGTAACCTTGGTGCCATCCATCTTGGCATCGATGAAGCGCTCAGCATCCGGATGCTTGATGCTGATGGACAGCATCAGCGCACCACGGCGGCCATCCTGCGCTACCTCCCGGGTGGAGTTGGAAAAGCGCTCCATAAACGGCACTACGCCGGTAGAGGTGAGTGCGCTGTTCATCACTTGTGAACCCGTAGGCCGTATGTGCGACAAGTCGTGGCCAACACCACCGCGTCGTTTCATCAGTTGCACCTGCTCTTCGTCTGTCTTCATCACACCGCCATAAGAATCGGCCAAACCCTCATTGCCGATTACGAAGCAGTTGGACAAGGACACGATCTGGAAGTCGTTGCCGATACCCGTCATGGGGCTACCCTGCGGTACGATGTGCCTGAATCCGGACAGCAGCTGATATACCTGCTCCTCCGACATGGGGTTCGGATATTTGGCCTCTATGCGGGAAATCTCCCGAGCCAGACGACGGTGCATGTCCTCCGGAGAACGCTCATAAATATTACCGCGGGAGTCCTTCAAGGCGTATTTGTTGACCCACACATTGGCAGCCAACTCATCTCCTGCAAAATATTCCAGTGCACCGGCAACCGCCTCCTCATATGTATATGTTTTGCGGGGTGCCTGTCTTTCTTTCAGGATTTCTTTTGATACCGAGGCTTTGGTCTTTTCCGACGCTACGGATGCCGATTTCATAGTTTACATTTTGAGGGTTCCAAACAATTACTGATTCGAGTGGTGTAATTTAGAGGCTCTGAATTCCATTTCCCAACTCCTTTATTAACATTTCTTTAGGAATTGTATAGAGGCTGAAAAGGCTAATCGTCAGACCTCTGACAACAACAAAGAAACACCTTAGAAGGATTGGGAAAGGGCTATGAAATTGGGTCTAATTG
>CAYYHM010000069.1:2967-11235 GCA_964471795.1 uncultured Chitinophagales bacterium
ATGCTTACCCGCCAGGAAATCCGGCAGGCCATACACAGCCTGCCCGAGTGGGCTGCGGCAGAGTCTGTGCCGGCACCGCTGACATTTATCGGCACACGGTCTCGTGTGGTAAAGGAGCCGAAGGGCGTAGTGTTGATCATGAGCCCCTGGAACTATCCCTTTACCCTGGCCGTCTGTCCGCTGGTGAGCGCCATTGCTGCCGGGTGCAGTGTGGTGCTGAAGCCCTCAGAGTTGTCGGCGCACACCAGTGCGCTGCTGGCCACCATGATATCGGAGGTGTTCCCTGCCGGGCAGGCACAGGTTGTGGAAGGCGGCGTTTCCGTAGCTGAGGCACTGCTGGCCGAAAAATGGGACCACATCTTCTTTACGGGCAGTCCACGTATCGGCCGCATCGTGATGGAGCATGCCAGCCGCCACCTGACCCCTGTAACACTGGAGTTGGGTGGCGAGAACCCGGCCATCGTAGATGAAACCGCTGTGCTGAAGACCGCCGCCGAAAGGCTGATATGGGGTAAGGGCTTCAATGCCGGCCAGACCTGTGTGGCACCCAACCATGTATGGGTACATCGGTCAGTACTGGAGCCACTGAAAGCAGCGCTTCAGGAAGCCATGCTAGCCCTGTATCCCGGAACATCACCACACCTCGCCGCCATGATCTCCGACGATCACCGTGAGCGCATGGAACGCCTCGTTGAGGACGCTCAGAAGGAGGGTGGATACGTAACCGCACAGACTGCAGCCGGCGAACACCCGCGACAGCTCGGCATTGCCGTGGTGGAGCAGGTAGCCGCAGACAGCCCGTTGGTACAGCAGGAGGTGTTTGGGCCGATATTGTCATTGTTGCCGTATGATGATCTGTCGGATTTGCTGGCGCACCTGCAACAACAGGATCGTCCGCTCGCATTGTATTTCTTCTCATCGTCCGAAAAGCGCCGGCAACAGGTACTGAAGGCCACCTCGTCCGGCACCGTGGTGTTCAACGATGTAATGATACAGTTTGGTCACCCTTTCCTGCCCTTTGGCGGCACCGGCAAAAGCGGTATAGGTAGTGGTTATGGAGAAGATGGATTCCGCGAGTTTACCTATCGGCGTGCGGTATTGCATCAGCCTGCCCGCGTCGGCATCACGGCACTGCTTTACCCACCCTACACGCCCTTTCGGTCCAGGCTCATCCGCCTCATCAGCCGGTGGCTGTAGCGACTCCCCCGTGTCGCCTTCGGTCTGCAGCTCCTTTGCTTGCCAACAGAGAAATGCATTATGAGCACCCGATTCCTGAAAAACTGCCTCGGTTGCGCTACATTTAACCATTGAATACACTGCTATGCCCTACTTCCTCACCCTATTGCTTGCCCTTGTCTATCTATGGTCGCCCACCAGTCCCTTCCAGGATGATAAGCCTACAGCTGCGGAGCTCTCCATGCTGAACAAATACATCGTCAATCTGCAGCAAAGCATTGGCTTGCAGTCTACCGCTCAAAAACTGGCGCCACTGGCGCATCCGCGGTTACTGACACCCAATGGCGGCAGCCTCCAGATCAACATCATCAACACCAAGCTGGCCAACGACCAGCAAAATGCATCCTTGTACAAACTACCGGTTATCGTGTTGGGCGTTCGCGAGTTGCCGCTACCGCAACAACCGTCGGGAGGGGGATTCATGGAAGGCACCTTGCGAGAGTTTACCCTGGAGAAAAAGGATCCTACAGGCCGTGAACCCGGCACCGTACAACTGTTCCTGCCGGCTGACACTACCCGGCCAGTATTGCTGTACGAAATCGGCAGACTCTGATGGGCATCTGGCGAGATCGATGGCAATACCTGTCGCGGCTTACACCACGTAGGATCTACAATGCTGTGCAGGTTGTGTCCAGTTATTATGTGTCACGGCTATCCGGTAAGCCGGTGCAATGGGGATTGCCCATCAGCCTGTCAGTAGAGCCCACCACTTCGTGTAACCTGCGCTGTCCGGAGTGCCCCAGCGGGCTGCGGGCTTTTACGCGACCTACCGGCATGCTGCAACCTGCTTTCTTCGAAACCATGCTGCAGGAGCTGAGCCCTTCCCTTACCTATCTGATCTTCTACTTTCAGGGTGAGCCGTATCTGAACCGGGGATTTCTGCAGATGGTACAGATGGCACACAGCCGGGGGATCTACACGGCTACCTCCACCAATGCACATTACCTGACCGATGAAGTAGCTAAAGCGACCGTTGAAAGCGGCCTCGACAGACTGATTATCTCTATCGATGGCACTACACAGGAGGTATATGAGCAATACCGGATTGGTGGAAAGCTGGAGAAGGTGCTGGAGGGCACCCGGCAGGTGGTAAAATGGAAGAAAGCCCTACGATCTGCCACCCCGCACATCATATTCCAGTACCTCGTGGTTCGACCCAACGAGCATCAGATTGCCGATGTACACCGACTGGCCAAGGAGCTGGGCGTGGATGAGGTTAAGCTCAAGACAGCGCAGGTGTACGATTACGAACATGGCAACGACCTGATCCCCACCATCAGCAAGTATGCCCGCTATGCGCCACAGGCAGACGGTACCTGGCGCATCAAGAACAAACTGCTGAACCATTGCTGGAAATTGTGGCACTCGTGTGTCATCACGTGGGATGGCAAGGTGGTGCCTTGCTGCTTCGATAAGGATGCCACGCATCAACTTGGGGAGCTGACGAATCAGTCCTTCCGGGACATCTGGCATTCCGAAGCATACCATGCCTTCCGGTCAGCAGTGCTCCGATCGCGGAGCGAAATAGACATCTGTACCAATTGTACGGAGGGCACCCGTGTATGGGCCTGAGTGCCAGGCTGTTAGTTGACCCCCGCCTTGGATGATAAGATGGCTCCCTTCAGACCCCGCATCAGAAATTTGGAAAAGGTGTACCGCAAGTCTGCATACAGCCTACTGAAAATTACCAACTCATTGGCCAGCTCCAGATGACGCACCATGTCGAACTGCTCCACTATGGCTGTCGCCTGCTTAGCCAACCGTGCTATCCATTGCTCTTCCAGGCCAATCTTATGGAGCAAGGTGTCTATTACTTCGTTTTCTCGAATAAACTGGTTCTGAAAATGCTCCACCTCCGCCATCACCTCCCGGTCATCAGACGCTTTTACCACATCTTCCAACCTATGGTTGAAAATGCGGATCTCCTCTCTGGAGAACTCAAGTTCATTACGCCACCGTAAGTGATCTGAATGAAAGTATTCCAATGCGACCTGGACCTGATCCATAGTAGTTAGGGTTTATCACTTGTCAGAAAATGGGCACAATCAGGTAAGGTAAAAGTACCCCTATGCGCCTGTACCTTTTAGTGACTTAAGTCATTACCCGAAATAAGCTTGACAATCAGGGTACTACGCAAGACTACCGCTGCAACACCTGCACCAAAAAAGCGTTGAAGTCGGCACGCAATTCCATGTACAAATCATGGAACCGGTGGATCTGTTGCGCCATTTCCCGATGTCTGGGCAGATATGCCTGTACGTCCGACACCTTGTCGGCAGGATCCTTCCCCTCCAGCTCATCTTCATACAGGTGAATCTGATGGGTCAGCTCATCCAGCACCTCTTTTTGCCGGATGAACCGGTTCTGGTATTGCTCCACCTTTATCAGCATGTCCTGCGACAGGTCGCGGAGGATCAAATCTCCCAGGTGGTCTTCGAGGATGCCAATCTCCCGCTTGTAAAAGTCCAGCTCGTTTTCCCATCGGGAATGGTCGTACATCAGGTCGTTGTGGTATAAGGCGATGGTGTGCATGGCTGTTAGATTTAGGTGATGTGAACACATCGAAGCTAGCCTCACCCTGTTGGATATCCTATGACATCAGTCACCGACAAGGCCAAAACAGGGTTATTGGCTACTTTTGCCTCACAAATACACGACCTATGTGGCGATATCTTGCAATTGTTTCGCTGGCCTGCTGGAGCATTGCCTGCAGCACCCCTGCCAAAACGGGCAGCACCCCCGTAAAGGAGACCTGTGACCTGATAGATGTGGACATGGAACAAGGCACCATCAAGGGTATGGCACTCGCCACGGAGCCGGCCAAGATAAAGTCGAAGCTGCCTTGCCTTACCGGAGAAAGCACCACCGACAGGGGCCTACAACTCCGCTTTGACGACCACGGATTTGTGTGGTATGCAGACAACGACATACTGGTGCTGGCCGAAAACTTCGGTGGGCGACCTTCGCAGCCAGGCATCAGCCTCGGTGATGTAGAGGTGGGCAATTTCTATGGCACGCCGGACAGGCAGGGTATGAGCAACGGAGCTTCCTTCATGGCCTTCAACCGCACCTTCGGTTGCGTGGTGCTGTTGTTCAACGACCGCAACAAGGTGAAGCAGGTAGAGTTGCATACCGTGCCGGCAGCCGCTGTGGTGCCGGTAGGTTGGTAATCACAACAGGGCTAGCAGCGCCTTCAGTATGTCCGTGGTGGTGATGATCCCCACCAGCTTATCGTCTGCTATCACCGGTAATGCATGGAATTCTGCCTTGGATAAAAGCTCAGCCACCGCCTTCACCGAATCGTCGGGGTGCACCGTCACGGGTTTGTAGTTCATAACCTGCCCTACCTGCAGCAAGTCAGCCATGGCCTTGTCCACATCGTCTTCATCGCTACCGTAGGTGTCGCCAAAGCTCAGCCGCAATACATCCGTCAAACTTACGATGCCCAGCAACCTATCTTGCATTACCACCGGTGCATGTCGGATCTTGTACTTCTCAAACAGCTTCTTTGCCTCCACCAGCGGGGTGTCGGGAGTTACCTTCACCACGTCGGTCGACATGATGTCTCGTACGGTTAGGGCGTGGTTGTTATCCGTTGTCATACTGGATGCTTTACTTACTAAAGCTATCCATGAGTACTCCACCGGCCGATGATTTATATCATTCCGGTGCAGGAGCCGGCTTTTCCAGCACAAAATCGGTAACCTGCTGCAGCAGGAACCTGGCCTGATCCATGTTGATCACCCGCTCAAAGTTGAGCATCAGGTATTTGGGGGTCTGCTTCAGGCGACAGCGCCCCGGGTGTTGCTGTATGTAATCGAGGATCCGCTGAAAACGGTCGCTTTCATAGAAGATGCTCTTTTCGTTGCTGATGAAGATGCACCGCAGGGTCTCGTTTTTGAGCAACATCTTCTCGAAGCCCAGCTTGCGGGCCATCCATTGCAGGCGGATGGCGTCTATCAGTTCGCCGGTAGGCACGGGCAGTGGCCCAAACCGGTCGATGAGCTTCTCGCGGAATTCCATCAGCCCCTTTTCGGTGCGGATGTTGTTCAGTTCCGTGTACAGGCTCAGCCGCTCGTTGGTACTGGTAACATACCGGTCCGGAATCAGCATCTCCACGTCGGTTTCCAGGGTTACATCCTTCACGAAGGTGTCCTGCTGCTTCAGCTGCTTCTGGAACAGGTCTTTGAATTGTGTCTCTTTCAGTTCCTGAATGGCTTCGTCCAATATCTTGTGGTATAGTTCAAAGCCGATCTCCGCCACAAAGCCGCTTTGCTCCGCGCCCAGCAGGTTGCCGGCACCCCGGATGTCCATGTCCTGCATGGCAATGTGGAAGCCGCTGCCGAGGTCGGCAAAGCGCTCCAGTGTTTGCAGTCGCTTGCGGGCATCTGTGGTGATAGATGACAACGGCGGCGTAAACAGGTAGCAGAACGCCTTCTTGTTGCTGCGACCCACCCGCCCTCGCAGCTGATGCAGGTCGCTGAGGCCGAAGTGGTGGGCATTGTTGATGATGATGGTGTTGGCATTGGGGATGTCCAGACCGGTTTCGATGATGTTGGTACTCACCAGCATATCGTATTCATGATCGATGAACTTGAGCATGTGCTCTTCCAGCTCGTGCCCCTCCATCTGACCATGTGCCACCCCTACAGAGAGTTCCGGGCACAACTGCTTGATCATGGTGGCCACCTCGTTGATGTCCTTCACCCGGTTGTGGATGAAGAAAATCTGCCCGCCCCGATAGTATTCATAGTAGATGGCATCGCGCAGCACCTGATCGCTGAACACATGCACTTCGGTGGTGATGGGCTGCCGGTTGGGTGGCGGCGTGCTGATGATGCTGAGGTCGCGGGCACCCATCAGGCTGAACTTGAGGGTACGCGGGATAGGCGTAGCAGTCAGCGTGAGCGTGTCCACGTTCAGCTTCAGCCCCTTCAGCTTTTCCTTGGCAGCTACCCCGAATTTTTGCTCTTCGTCTACAATCATCAACCCCAGATCCTTGAAGTCGACGCCCTTGCCGATGATGCCGTGTGTGCCGATGAGGATGTCGATCTTGCCCGCCTTCAGCTCATCCAGGGTTTCCTTTTTCTGTTTGGCCGACTTGAAGCGGTTGATGTAATCCACCCGAACGGGAAAGTCTTTCAGCCGGTCTTTGAAAGTGCGGTAGTGCTGTAGCGCCAGGATGGTGGTAGGCACCAGCACGGCTACCTGCTTGCCGTCGCACACCGCCTTGAAGGCGGCACGGATAGCCACTTCTGTCTTGCCAAAGCCCACATCGCCACATACCAGCCGGTCCATGGGCGAAGGGTTCTCCATGTCGTGCTTGATGTCGTTGGTAGCCTTCACCTGATCGGGCGTGTCTTCATAGATGAAGCTGGCCTCCAGCTCTGTCTGCAGGTAGTTGTCGGGAGGAAATGCATGCCCGGGCTGTGCCTTTCGCTTGGCATAGAGCAATATCAGCTCCTGCGCTATGTCTTTCACCTTGCTCTTGGTCTTCCGCTTCAGGCTCTCCCAGGCGTCGCTGCCCAGCTTGTTGATCTTGGGAGGCTTGCCGTCCTTACCGCTGAACTTGCTGATCTTGTGCAGCGAGTTGATGCCCACATACAGCAGGTCACTATCACGGTACACCAGCCGCACGGCCTCCTGCTGCTTGCCGTTTACCTCCAGCTTCTCCAGCCCGCTGAACACACCCACACCATGGTCCACGTGCACCACAAAATCGCCCGGCTCCAGCTCACGCAGTAGCTTCAGGCTGATGGCCTGCCCCTTATCAAAGGCCTGCTTGATCTGATACTTGTGGTAGCGGTCGAAGATCTGATGGTCGGTGTAGCAGCCCAGCAGCAAATCACGGTCTATGAAGCCACTATGCAGCGCCTTGGGGATGGCGGTGAATTCCACCTCCGCCTTCAGGTCTTCGAATATCTGGTAGAATCGCTCTATCTGTCGGGGATTCTCGGCAAACAACACATTGCGGATACCGATCTCCTGATTGGCCGTCCAAGACTCTATCAACAAGTTGAAGTTCTTGTTGAATGCCGGCTGCGGCTGCATGTGATAGGTGATGGTGGCTGTAGGTTCAAAGAACGATTTGTCGTTCCACTCCACCACCGGCATACGCTCCAAATAATACAGCCAGCGGGCACCGGGAGTATAGGGCAGCTGCCCTTCGCCGATACGGAAAGGATGTTGCTCGTCCATCAGCTCCCTGTCTAGCGTTTCCAGGATGGCCGCCGCCTTGTCCTGCAGGTTATTCAGCACGTCAGCCGCAAATTGTATATCGCGCACCCACACCAGCGTGTTTTCTTTCAGCAACTCAAACAGGTCTACCTTCTGCTCGCTGGTAAAGTGGGTTTGTATGTTGGGGATGATGGTGACCTTCTGTATCTTCTTGTTGGAGAGCTGATTGGCCGGGTTGAAGGTGCGGATGGACTCCACCTCGTCGTCGAACAGCTCGATGCGGTAGGGCAGTTCGTGCCCAAACGAGAAGATGTCGATGATGCCACCCCGTATGCTGAACTGACCGGGTTCGTACACGAAGTCTACCCGCTCAAAGCCATACGTCACCAGCAAGTCGATCATGAAATCGATGTCGAGGCGCTCGTTGAGGGAGATGTGCAGGGTGTTCTCATCCAGCGTGCCGCGGCTGACCACCTTTTCAAAGAGGGCCTCCGGATAGGTCACCAGGATTTCGCCCCGCGTATTGCCGCGGATGAAGCGATTGATGGTTTCGGTGCGCAGCAGGATATTGCTGGTGTTGATCTGGTCGAAGTGGCCGGCTTTCTTGAAGCTGTCGGGGAAATAGAAGATATCCTTCTTGTCGAGCAGGCGTGCCAGGTCGTTCTGGAAATAGGCGGCTGCGTCCTTGTCTTCCAGGATGAAGATGTGGTTGTAGGCCGTTTGCCGGAATACGGTAGCTGCCACAAATCCTTCGCCCGATCCTACCAGCCCCTTCAGCTGCAGCTTGGGCACACCATTCCCGGAAAGGTGTTGCACCACCTGCTTTGTGCGGGCATCATCCGCATAGAGGGACAG
>CAYYHM010000070.1:0-10820 GCA_964471795.1 uncultured Chitinophagales bacterium
GTTTCCAGCAATTGTGGAATCACTTTCCCGATGGTGATGTATTCCGATGTGTTTACCTTCTCTTCCAGGTAGGGTGTGCGCACCTTGATATAATTGTCCGTAAAGCCATTCATGTATCCGCCTGACTTCTTTTCTTCCCACAGCACTCTTTGCACTTGCCCTGTCTGCGATTGATAAAATGCCAGTTTCTTCTTGTCGGATAAGATGCGTAACTGACGACTTCTTTCCTGTCGAATGTCCAAATCCACTACACCGTCCATATCAATTGCTGGCGTATTTGGCCGTTCTGAGTAGGTAAATACGTGTAGATAAGACACAGGCAGCTCCTGTAAGAGTAAATATGTCTCCTGAAAGTGCGCATCCGTCTCTCCGGGAAACCCTACAATTACATCTACCCCGATACAGGCATGCGGCATGTATGCTTTAATGGTGTTTACGCGGTCTATATAGACATCTGATAGATATCTGCGCCTCATGCGCTTCAGCACCTCATCGCTGCCACTTTGCAAGGGCATGTGAAAATGCGGCATAAACCGCTTACTGGCAGCGACAAACCGTATGATGTCATGGCTTACCAGATTGGGCTCTATGGAGCTGATCCGGAAGCGGTCTACCGCTGTAACCTCATCCAATGCCTGTATCAACTCATAGAAGGACTCTTCCCGCTTCTTGCCCCCGTGCAGGCCCTTCCCAAAATCACCGGTATTCACCCCGGTCAACACGATCTCCCGGATACCACTTTCCCCCAGTCGGCGTGCATTCTGTACTACATTCGCTATGCTATCGCTGCGGCTTTTGCCCCGGGCCAACGGGATGGTGCAGAAAGTGCAGGAATAATCGCAGCCATCCTGCACCTTCAGGAAGGTACGGGTCCGCTCGCCCATACTGAAACCGTGGGTAAACGAGTCCACCGTCTCGATATCACAGCTATGATACACCCCCTCCTCCCGCTTCCGCAGGTCTTCCAGGTATTGGGCCAGGCTGAACTTCTCTCCGGCTCCCAACACTACGTCTACGCCGGGGATGGCAGCAATTTCTGCCGGCTTCAGCTGCGCATAGCACCCCACCACCGCTATGTAGGTGTCGGGATTGATACTGAGGGCACGACGAATGATGCTCCTGCATTTCTTATCTGCATTATCCGTAACCGAACACGTGTTCACCACTACCAGATCGGCACCCTCCTCAAATTCCCTGACACGAAACCCCTCCTCCTGCAGTTGACGGCTGATGGTAGACGTCTCCGAAAAGTTGAGTTTGCAACCTAACGTATAGAATGCCACGGACTTATCTGCATATCGCCTCATGGGGCAAAAATACGATGAACAGAAGAGAAGGTAGGGGAATGGGGAAGAATTGAGTGGGAGAATGGGTAAGTGGGTAATTGCCTGCCTGCCGGTAGGCAGGGGTAGATGGGTACGCAGGACGAGGCGATCATGCGACAGGGTGACCGGGCGGCTGGGCGAAAACCTCCTGAGCCTTGAAAACTGCCTACTGTATGAGCCATTGCCTGCCGGCGCTTAGTCAAAACGTGCGATTCCTGCACCCGTTCATACCCCCGTCTCCCATTGGAAAATGGGAATATCCCCTGTAAGCCCGGTAAGCCGCTAAGGATTCGAAAATCTTTGCCGATTAGCGTACCCCGCCACCGCCCCATCGCATTGCTTCCCTACGAAGGACTATTCTTACAGTCCCACCGTCTAACTGTCCAATCACCCAACCGCCGAACTCAGCGGTAGCCCTTACCTTTGCAGGAAAGTGTCAGCATATGTTGAAGATTGGCGTATTGGGAGCCGGCCACTTGGGGAAGATTCACCTGAAATTGCTCCGGGAAAGTACTCAGTGGGAGCTGGTGGGGTTCTACGACCCCGACAGGCAGCGTGCAGAAACGGTTGCAGCTGAGATGGGTATCACGGCTTTCCCCTTTCTGGAAGCACTGGTAGATGCCGTGGATGCCGTAGACATCGTAACCCCTACCCTATCCCACTATGACTGTGCCGTGACAGCTTTACGTGCCGGAAAGCACATCTTTATCGAGAAACCCATCACACAGACAGTGGATGAAGCTCGGCATCTGATCAAGCTCGTTGAAGAAGCCGGAGTGCAGGCTCAGGTAGGCCATGTGGAACGCTTTAATCCGGCTTACCTGGCGTTACAGGGGCGCACGCTGCATCCCATGTTCATAGAAACACACCGATTGGCACAGTTCAACCCGCGCGGCACCGATGTGTCCGTCGTGCTGGACCTGATGATCCACGATCTGGACATCGTGCTGAACCTGGTGAAAGCCAACGTTAAGAAAGTGAGTGCCAGCGGTGTAGCAGTAGTCAGCCACACCCCCGACATCGCCAATGCCCGCCTGGAATTCGACAATGGTTGTGTGGCCAACCTCACCGCCAGCAGGATATCGGTAAAGAATATGAGAAAGACCCGCCTGTTCCAGCGGGACGCTTACATCAGCATAGACTTCCTGGAGAAGAGGTCGCAGATCGTCACCCTGCAGAGCACAGACGACCCCAAGGATCCTATGGCCATACCGGTACAATCTCCCGAAGGCGAAATCTATAAGAAGATCAGTTTCGAGGAACCGGATCAAGGTCCCGTAAATGCCATACAGATGGAGTTGGACGCATTTGCACAAAGCATTCTTACCCATACAGAACCTCCGGTAACCATCCTGGACGGATACAAGGCACTGGAACTGGCCCACCGAATCCTGCAGACCATAGACACCAACAACTTGTACAGCGCACAACCATGAGAATCCTCGTAATCATTTGCCTTGCTCTGACCAGCAGCTGCAACTGGATCAACCCGGTGGAGCCGGAACCTCACTATATCTATATCCCCGATATACGGCTCGTCACCGACTATGTAGACCAGGGTAGCAGCAGCGACAACTTTGCCGATGCATGGGTATATCTGGATAATCAGCCACTCGGATCCTTTGAGTTACCTGCCTACTTTCCGGTGCTGGAAGGAAGCGGTCAACTGCAGATATTCGCCGGCATCAAGGAGCGCGGCATCAGCAACACCCGCATGCCCTATCCGATGACCGCCATTTTTGAGACTGATTTTTCCTACACGCCTGCAACGGTAGACACCATTTATCCATCTATCAGATATCGGGAAGATGTGTTGATTCCCTTGCGGGAGGATTTTGAATCCGGTAACGACTTTTCCGGAATGACAGTCACCAGCCAGCAAAACCTGGTATATGAAGGCTCCAAGTCGGGCGCTGTCTTTTTGGATCAGAGCAGCATCAGCTTCGTAGCGCTGAGCCAGCCCTACGAACTACCGGGAAACGGCACCAGGGTATTCCTGGAATTCGACTACCGGAATGATGGGCCTTTCAATGTGCTCCTGCAAGCCAATCGACCCAATGGTAACAATGTGGTGGAGTATATGATCACCGTGAATCCGCGCGACACCTGGAATAAGATCTACATAGATATGACCAGCCTGACCAGTGGACTCAACGGAGACAACTTTCAGGTGGTATTTGCGGGACAGATGCCACTGGAGGATACAGAGGCCGTATATCTTTTTGATAATGTGAAGATTGTACATTTCTAGGTTATTGGTGGCATGCGGCTGAACAAGCAATCCGGTGTGGGGCTTTATCTGGTGGTCGACTGGCTGATGGCAGCCATCTCGTGGACCCTGCTATTCACCTACCGGAAGCTGCATATCGAGTATATATCATATACTACCATCACCGACCTGTACGACACCAACTTCGCCTATGGCATAGTCGCTATTCCTACCGCCTGGGTGCTGTTTTATGCCGTCTTCGGCACCTACACCGACATCTACCGGAAGTCGAGACTGGCAGAACTGGGTCGCACCCTATGGCAGACGCTTACCGGCGTGGTGGTCTTGTTCTTCTTCCTGATTATCGATGATGTGGTAATTAATTACCGCAACTATTACGAAAGTGTGCTGGTGCTGTTTTCCACGCACTTCCTGCTTACTTTCAGCGCCCGCACCATACAACTTACAGCAGCCAAACGCCGGCTCGACAAAGGAACCGTTGCCTATAACACCTTGATCATCGGCGGCGATACCAAAGCCATCGACCTGTATCAGGAAATTACCGGCCTGCACTACAAACTGGGGTATCGGTTTGTAGGCTACGTGCATACCAATGGCGAAGGCACCAATGGGCTAAAAGCCTATCTCCCTGAGCTGGGCAAGCTCGATGAGCTGGATACCATCCTGGCAACACACCACATCGAAGAGGTGATCATCAGCGTAGAGACGTCCGAACACCACAAGCTGCGGGATATCATCAACCGCCTGGCCAACCAAAATGTCGTGATCAAGATCATACCAGACATGTATGATATTCTGGCCGGCAGCGTGAAGATGAAGGATGTGTTCGGTGCGGTTTTGATCGAGATCTATCCGGAGCTGATGCCGCAATGGCAGCGGGTTATCAAACGGATACTCGATATCATCGGCTCGCTCAGTGCGCTGCTGGTGCTATCGCCCCTGCTGGCATTCATAGCATTGCGGGTACGGCTGTCGTCTTTCGGACCGATATTCTACCGACAGGAACGTATCGGCAAAGGCGGAAAGCCCTTTCATATCCTGAAGTTCCGCAGCATGTATGTGAACGCCGAAGAGGCAGGGCCACAGCTGTCTTCGCAACACGATCCACGTATCACACCCTGGGGTAGAATCATGCGGAAATGGCGGTTGGATGAGCTGCCACAGTTCATCAACATCCTGAAAGGCGACATGTCACTGGTAGGGCCACGGCCGGAACGGAAACACTACATCGATCTCATCATTCAGGAAGCCCCTGCCTACCGCCACCTGCAAAAGGTAAAACCCGGCCTCACCAGCTGGGGGATGGTCAAGTTCGGCTATGCCGAAAATGTGGCGGAGATGATCGAGCGCATGAAATACGACTTGCTCTACATCGAAAACATGTCGCTGGCACTGGACTTCAAGATCATGATCTATACCGTGCTGACCATTATACAGGGGAAGGGGAAGTAGTTTATGGTTTATGGTTTATGGTTTTTGGTGCATTGCGAGCGAGAAACGAGCATGGTCTGTCCACCTATGGAGTAATAATGTCATTAGGGGTTCAATGCTCAAAGTTTAAGGTTCAAAGTTTGCAGCACTGCGGCATTCGAGGGTTTTTGAGTCGTAATGGCTGGGTTGTCTGTTTTCACACCTGCCCAACGAATGGCAGGGTTAAAGCAATAAACTAGCAACGCCGGGATCTCCCCCTGCCCTCCCGAATAGCTCGGGACAGGCCTCTCCGAAGGATGCAGACCTGTACAGACCGCAGCGTCAGCACATGCGCAGCATCGTCAGTACCGAAGGGGAACTCTTCCCAAGCTGCATGCAGGTACAAAAGCAAGATTCTCCTGCTTAGCGCAGCGCCTTTTCAACTCTTACACTTTTCCCCTGTCTACCGGTTTATCGGCCAAAGGCGGACAGGCAGGCCTTCTACCCTACACCCCCTCTCCCCTTTTCGGCCACATCTCTTTACATTTGTACGATGCGTTATCTATTATTATTGATGCTCCTTGTGGTTGTTTCGTGCAAGAAAGCACCCGTTCCCACACCGGAGCCGACTTTCCGCATTCCGGCCACAGAAGATCTAGTGATCTACGAATTGTTCCTGCGGAGTTTTACCCCCGAAGCTGACCTGCCGGCAGCTACGGCGCGACTGCAGGAGCTGAAAGACCTGGGCATCAACTGTATTTGGGTGATGCCCTGTCAGCCTGTGGGGCAGGTGAAGAAGATCAACCCGCTGGGCTCGCCCTACAGTATCCGCAATTACAGGGCGATTGATGCCAGCTATGGCACTATGGATGACTTCAAGGCATTTATCGATGCCGCCCATGCGTTAGGTATGGCGGTGATATTGGATGTTGTGGCCAACCATACTGCCTGGGATCACCCGTGGATCACCAACCATCCTGAGATGTATACCAAGAATGCTGCCGGCCAGATCGTACATCCACCCGGCACCAACTGGCAGGATGTGGCGGACCTGAATTTCGGCTACCGTCCCACCCGCGACAGCTTGATACATACCCTGATGTGGTGGGTAGACAGCGTTGGTGTGGATGGATTTCGGTGCGACTATGCCGACGGCGTACCTGCCGATTTCTGGGCAGAAGCCATTGACAGTCTGGAGCGCAACGAGGCGTTGATCATGCTGGCCGAGGGGCAAAACAAGTCCCTGCTGGAGGCCGGCTTCGACATAGCCTTTTCCTGGACAATGCACAGCCTGATGGCAGAAGCATTCAGCGGCACCAAGGTAGCGTCCTCACCGGGTAACCTAGCAGCCGCAGAGCAAAACAGTGACCCCACCGGCAGCAAACGCCTGTATTTCATCACCAACCACGATTTCATCTCCTTTGATGATCCGCCACTGACCGTATTCAAGAGCTATGAAGGCATCCGCTCTGCAGCGGTGGCTATGACCTACATGCCGGGCGTGCCCATGTTGTACAACGGGCAAGAGGTGGGTAGCATGCAACGACTGAATCTGTTTGATGACATTCCAATTTCATGGAAAGACACGCAAGGCATGCGGGGCTTTTTCACCCAACTATATACCATATACCGCGAACAGGAAGTGTTGCGCCGTGGATCCTACACGTACCTGACAATTTCACCGGAGGTGATATCCTATGAGCGGAAGATCGATGATGGCATTCTGGTGATTTGTAATGTGCGGAACAAGGATGTGCCCTTTCCTTTACCTACCGGGTATGCCCGAATCGGCCTGCGCGACTTGTTTACAGGAGACACTTTCCTGCAAGACACCCTCCTGCTGGCACCTTATGAATACCGGGTGCTGAAAAGCCTTTAACAATACAGTGATGGTCGTTTGCCATTGACCTGAAGGATCTGATCCAGACGGATTTCCGTGCCATCATCCAGCACGAGGAACTCGGCACCCAACCGCGAGAAGATCTGCAGGATTTGGCCTTCACGCTGTTGCGGTCGGCCTGCCGGATCCAGACACAGGAGTACTACTTTGTGGTGCTGAACGGCCAGTGACTCCAGCGTATCGTACAACTGGCAGCTGACAGGGATATACGGTTTCATCGGAACGCCTTTGGTTGGCACAAATGTATGATAACCAACTATCCGCATCCAAGAATGGTTCTGCACTTCCCGGCGTTACTTGTGGCGATTTGCATACATCCATAGGGGAAATACACCCGGTTTTACAGTGACAGTTGCCCATATTCCCGGCGCATTTTCTACCGAATACTCACGAAATCTACCATTCAATCGATTCTGGCTACCAATCAGACAGTATCCTTGCAGAGAATGCAGTGGTTGCCCGAAGTTTAGCGTCAATACCATACATCCAGTTATTGACCAAATATTTTCGACATGAATTCTTTAGCCAGATTTTTCTCCTTCCTGCTGGTGGTTAGTGTAAGCATTCAGGTAATTGCACAGACCCCCAACGCCATCAACTACCAGGGTGTAGTGCGCGATGGCAATGGCCAGCTATTGACCAATACCGCTTTATCGGCTCAGTTCACCATCAAGCAGAATGGTCCGGCCGGCAGTACTGTGTACCGTGAAACCCACAGCATTACCACCAATGACTATGGCCTGTTTACTGCCCTCATCGGACAGGGATCGGCGCAGGCCGGTGACTTCACCCAAATCGATTGGGGCAGCAGCAGCATGTTCCTGAAGGTGGAGGTAGATAACGGCAGCGGCTGGACAGATCTGGGCACCACCCAACTGGTGAGTGTTCCCTATGCCTTGTATGCCAAAGAAGCCGGCAATGGCGGCAGCACCTATCAGGCAGGTACGGGCATCGATATCAACGGGAATACCATCAGCAATACGGCCCCCGACCGGCCGGTAACCATTACAGGTGGTGGCGCCACAACCGTAAGCGGCAGTTATCCCAATTTCACCATTTCCTCCACCGATCAGGTAGATGATGCGGATAACAACCCGACTAATGAGATTCAGAACCTGACTATCTCCGGCAATACCCTGTCCATCAGCCAAGGGAACAGCGTAACCCTACCGGGAGGTACTGGCGGCGACAACTGGGGCAACCAGGTGGTACAAAGCGATGCTACGCTGGACGGTAACGGAACCAATGCCAATCCATTGTCTCTGGCACGCCAGGGAGCTACAAGCGGTGAGGTATTAAAATGGGATGGCACAGCCTGGATACCGGCTACTGATCAGGTAGATGATGCGGATAACAACAGCAGCAATGAGTTGCAAAACCTTGCTTTGAATGGATATGATTTATCCATCAGTCAGGGTAATACCATAACCCTACCCACGGATACGAGCCATTGGGAGAAAGCCGGCAACTATCTGTACACGATTGGCGATTCGGTGGGTATTGGCGTAGATACACCGCAGGCCAGTTTGCATATTGGTAGTGGTGAATCTTTCTTTATTGGGGATACTATGTCGGCACCCAATGGATCAGCAATGCTGTTTGATGCCAACAAAGGAGCCTTTAGAGTTGGTAGCGTGGTTAATTTTGAGACAAGCTGGGATGCAGATAGTATCGGGGTGTCTTCATTTGCAACTGGTGTGAACACAAAAGCAAAAGGTGTAGTATCAACAGCGATGGGATCCAGCACTGAAGCACATGGTCCATATTCAACATCCATGGGATTTATCACATTTGCCATGGGGATAGCCTCGGTATCTTCCGGTCAATGGACAGTTGCAGTTGGTAACTATTCTACCGCAATGGGTCATTTAACTAGAGCATCTGGTTTTGCTTCCACCGCCATGGGTGTAGGAACGGTAGCTTCTGGCAGCGTGTCAACTGCATTGGGAAATTATACAAATGCATCAGGTGATTATTCCACCGCCATGGGTTCCGGTGCCATAGCATCAGGTCTTTTTTCCACCGCCATGGGTGTAGGAACGGTAGCTTCCGGAAGTAGATCAACCGCCATGGGCTGGGAAACGGTAGCTTCCGGAAGTAGATCAACCGCCATGGGTGTAGGAACGGTAGCTTCCGGAAATAGATCAACCGCCATGGGCTGGGAAACGGTAGCTTCAGATAGTCTTTCCACCGCGATGGGTAGCAACACAAAAGCATCAGGCTTAGGATCTACTGCTATTGGCATTTTTACCACAGCGTCAGGTTCAAGCTCTACTGCCATGGGAGAAAGTACCATTGCTTCAGGTGGTGCTTCCACCGCCATGGGTTGGAGAACGGTAGCTTCGGGTAGTATTTCCACCGCTATGGGTGATTCAACAATAGCATCAGGTTATGAATCTACCGCTATGGGCTTTGGTTCAAGAGCATCAGGTGATTATTCCACCGCCATGGGTGTATTAACGGTAGCTTCCGGAAGTAGATCAACCGCCATGGGTGTAGGAACGGTAGCTTCCGGAAATAGATCAACCGCCATGGGCTGGGAAACGGTAGCTTCAGATAGTCTTTCCACCGCGATGGGTAGCAACACAAAAGCATCAGGCTTAGGATCTACTGCTATTGGCATTTTTACCACAGCGTCAGGTTCAAGCTCTACTGCCATGGGAGAAAGTACCATTGCTTCAGGTGGTGCTTCCACCGCCATGGGTTGGAGAACGGTAGCTTCGGGTAGTATTTCCACCGCTATGGGTGATTCAACAATAGCATCAGGTTATGAATCTACCGCTATGGGCTTTGGTTCAAGAGCATCAGGTGATTATTCCACCGCCATGGGTGTATTAACGGTAGCTTCCGGAAGTAGATCAACCGCCATGGGCTGGGAAACAGTCGCTTCAGGTAGTGTTTCCACTGCCATGGGTAGCAACACAACCGCTTCAGGTGACAGATCGCTGGCTGCAGGTGTTTTAACTACAGCGCCCAGTTACTGCGAGACCGTGATTGGCAGATACAACACTTCCTATACGCCTGCCGGGGGAGCTGCTACCTGGAATGCCAGCGACCGGTTGTTCGTAATCGGAAATGGTACGGCTGCTACAGCAACCTCCAATGCCATGGTGGTGCTGAAGAATGGAAATACAGGTATTGGCAATAACAATCCGGAGGAACTGCTACATGTAGGTACAACTACAGGTGATGGCATACAGATTGGTACTTTCGAAACCATAAAGGATGGCGGTATCAACCGATTGGATTTTAATGCAAGTCTGTGCCCAGCGATCGATAATATCCGAGATCTTGGAAGTTCCACCCTCCGCTGGGATGACGTGTATGCCACCAACGGAGTGATCCAAACCTCTGATGGGCGCGACAAGGAATCCATTCTCACCCTGGATTACGGCCTGCAAACCCTCCTCCAGCTGAAGCCTGTTTCCTTCGTGTGGAAGGAGGGCTATACCAGTGGCGGTAGAAAACTAGGATTTCTGGCGCAGGACTTATTGTCTGTAATCCCCGAAGTGGTAAAAACAGAAGATCTGGTTCATCATGAAGATGGTACCTCCGAGATGGTACAACTCGACCGCTATGGTGTGTACTACTCCGACCTCATTCCCGTGCTGGTAAAAGGCATACAGGAGCAGCAGGAGACTATCGCTATACAAGAACAAAACATCACGGAACAAGCCAACGAGCTGCAAACACTCAAGCAGCAAATACAGTCCTTGCAGCAGCAACTACAAAACCTGCAACTGGCAATAGAAAACTTGCAAGACTAACCCCTATACAATTTCCCCCTTTATGTATGAGGCCCCGATTGTCCTTATCTGGATGTCGGGGCTTCTAACTTTCGGTAAACATCTGCGTCAGGATTACTGACGTGATCCTGACTTATCCAGGAAGTGGGTCTAGCCCTGGACCATGCTGCTACGCAGCCTGACGGGTTTTTCATTGCAGACGAGTTTGA
>CAYYHM010000071.1:0-10509 GCA_964471795.1 uncultured Chitinophagales bacterium
GTCTAATCGACCGACCCCAACTTACGGAACAACAACTATTTATGTCATGTGGAACACGGCAGTGACTAGAAGGCTACTTTAAGTCCTGCCAACGCCAGCCGGGGTGTTCCCGGACGCACCCCCGCCGGTCTGCGGGCTGCCACATAAACGGCATCGGTTGCATTCAGCACACTGGCAAACAAGCGCACCTGCCGGCTTAGAGAATAATGTGCACTGGCATCTGCAGTGATATGGCTATCGGTGCTCAATGAAGGAATCAGGTTGTCACTACCTGCTACTGTCCGCATAGCAGACATATAACGGACGTTCATAGTCAGGCTGATGCGGTTGCTTTCGAAACTTGCCTGTACACTCAGTTGATGAGGCGGTATGTAGGGAAGAAAATCGCCTTGGAGCACCGAACCCCAGGGTGTGTAGGTGCTCTGGAACGTGTTTTGAAAAGTAGCGTGGGTGTAGGTGTAGGTAACAAATATCGGCAACGACCATTTCGTAGCTTCCAGTACCGAGAGCACATCTACCCCGGCCTGCAACTCCAGACCTTCCACGCGAGCAGAGCCGCCATTGAAAAGTGCCGTACTACCGGATCCGCCTGATGCTGCATTATCACTGCCCAACAGGTTGGAGTAGTCGTTGTGGTACACCACAGCCTCGGCCTGCCATGACTCCTTATTAAACCGAATGCCGGCCTCATAATTCATGCTACTCTCAGGCAGTGTACCTGCCGTAGTACCAGGCGGTGAAAAGCCCCGGTGTATGCCCCCGAACAAATGCCAATATCTCCCAAATGCATAGTTAACGCCTACACCCGGCAGAAGTGTGGTGATGGTATTGGATACACTCGTTAGATTTTCGCCTGAACGATCCGGATCCAGAGTGCCGAAGTTGTCTTTTTGCATAGTGATATGCTCTGCACGGATGCCCGGATGAATAATCAAGCCCTTCCATTCCAGCGAGTATTGCACAAAACCAGCCAATGATGAGGCCGACTCTATCTGATTGCTCTGCGAGCCCGGTGCATCACGGCGGGTCAGCAGCAAAGCGCCTTCCTGCATATCATAATAGTCCTGATACTGAAACCGATCCATCGCGTCGCGGTGTGCCCGCACACCTACGAGCACCTCATGCTTTACCTCACCGGTTGTAAACTGCCCCTTCACCTGAGCCTGCACACCCTCTGCGTAATAAGTACGGTCGTTGGTGCGATAAATCACACTTTCCCTGTATCCATTTCCTGTACCGGTGAGTAGGTCATATCCTTCCTGATTCGCTGCCGGATTATTCAGGATACTGGCTAGCGAAACAGTCCCCAGTGTATCCGCCAGCCGTAAAGCATCCAGCTTGTACCAGTTGCGGTAGAAATCATTCCGATATACAGCTACGGATGCTTCCACCTGTTTCGAGAACTGTGCCGTATAAGTGGCGGTGAGCTGGCGGTGATTTGCATTCATGATGTCATTCGCCGAGGCTGCATACCGGCGGAACGGGTTGGCTGCGAAATCCTCATCAGTCAATCCCAGATAGGTTTCATGCGACTCTTCCAGCATCCACGCAGCCTTCAATTGCAGGGATTGATAAACACGGGCAGCAGGCTTGCTGTTGAAACGCACCTTGGCCAACAGGTCGGTCTTGTCGAATCCTACCGGCCCTCCCCCATCCAACTGTTTAAAGCCATCACTACCGTATTGAAACGCTTCTACCACATATCCAAAACGGGTATGGCTGTCGCCGGCTACGGCATGTATCTGCCGCGTACCAAAACTGCCCCCGATTACATTCACCTTGCCGCTGAATGTGGTGGGAATTGGCGTCGATATCAGGTTGATAGCTCCTCCCGTGGTATATGGACCATATTTGATCTGTGAGCTCCCTTTCAACACCTCCACGGCATGCATCCTGCCAATCGTCGGGAAGTAGTAGGCTGCAGGGGCTGCATAGGGCGCCGGTGCTGCCAGAATGCCGTCTTCCATAACGGTGATGCTGGCCGAACGGTTGGAGCCGGCCCCACGCAGACCAATGTTCGGTCGCAAACCGAATCCGTCTTCCTCCTGCACATACACGCCCGGAACGGTGCGCAACGTACGAAGTGGATCGGTATAATTGAACTGATCCAACTGCCGTGGTGACAGATAGAAGGCCGATCCGGTCGACTGCTCGATGCGCCCCATGCCACCGGTAAGTGTGACACTTTCCACCACAACGGCAGGCAGTTGGGCTATATCTTCTACCATTCCTATTGACAACGATTGTATCTCACCGGCACGAAGCACCACCTGCTGTTCCAGGGTTACAAACCCTACCGCCCGAAAGACTACCGTGTAAGTGCCTGGAGACAGGTTCTCCAAAGCATATTGGCCATTCCCACGGGAAACCGTACCGGTTGAGGTGCCTTCCAGATAAATGCTGACCCCGGGAAGGGGTTGTTCATTGCGCTGCAGCGTAATCAAACCCTGCAAACCGGCAGTCTGTGCCAATCCAACTATGGCAGTAAACAAACAGATTATCAGCGAAAGTGCCTTCATGTTGTATGTCCTTATTTAGACTGATTTTAAATAACGACACAAAGCTATGGGCGGCAGCTATCCGCTACAATACCTAAATACAGGGAATTTATTACGATGAACTACCTAATCTTAGGTATCAGGAGGCAATCAGACCGGTCTTCAACGCATAGCTAACCAGTTCTTGTGCCGACCGCAGATGCAGCTTCCGTAAGATGTTCTTGCGATGAGTGTACACCGTGTGTGTGCTCAGGTTGAGGATGCCGGCCATTTCCTTGGTACTTTGCCCATTCACCATTAGCTGAACAATCTCCAGTTCCCTTTCTGACAAGGAGGTAGCGTCACAAGACGCTTGCGTCTGGCCGTAATGTGTCTGGTAGATGATATCCAGAATCTTATTGCAGAAGAACTTGTCCCCCCGTTGAATGGCGCGCAGTGCGTTGGTGATTTCTTCCCTGCTACAAGTTTTGGTCAGAAATACCTGCACACCTGCTTCCAAAGCCGTTTGCAACTCAGCAGGGTCAGTTTCACGGGACACCACAAACCATCTGGTAAAGGGATGCTGCTGCCGAATTGCCCGAAATTCCTCCCAGGAAAAGCCGGTGCTGTATTGTGGATCGAACACCACCACATCAACCGGTTCTGCTGCCAGCAAACTTACTACAGCCGACCAGCTGTCCTGCTGAGTTACGCGGTTTACCTCGGCATCCTGCATCGCCAGATTGTATAAACCTGCCGCTGTCAGATATTGCTCATCACCTATCAGTATGTGCACAGCTTGTTATTTAGATTCATTCTAAACAACAAAGGTAGGTGATTGGTTGGGGATTGTGTCTTCTTTTACCGGATGATCGTAAAATGTGACTTAATACTTACACCATGTCATTACTGTAGACCTCGTTTAACAGAAAAAGTGTCACCAGTAAAAGCTGCTCTTGTCTATGCCTGCGGATCTCGGCGTGTCTTGTTTCCGATTGCCAACTGCGCTACCAACGAAAGCACAACCACCAACGCGCAGCCCAGAAAATTCAGCCACAGGTATTCCATCCACTCTTGCCGGTAAACAACCAATATCGTAGCCTCCGTCAGCAGCGCCGCAATGAACACGGCCCAACCACTCGTTACTTGTTTCACAAAGAATGCCACGAGGAAGATACCCAGAATAGTGCCATAGAACAGTGACCCCAATATATTAACCGCTTCGATCAGGTTCTCGAATCGATTGGCAATCAAGGCAAAACCAATCGCTACCAATCCAAAAAGAATGGTAAATCCCTTTGACCACCACACATAAGACATGTCACTCGCATCCTTACTGAAGAATCGTTTGTGTATGTCTACCGTGACCGTAGATGCCAATGCGTTCAACTCTGCCGAGGTAGAGCTCATCGCCCCCGAGAATATTACTGCCAGCAAAAGTCCCACCAGCCCCACCGGCAGGTAGGTCATCACCCAGGTGATGAACACGTAGTCCAGATCATCGCCTTCATCTGATGCTCCGCTTTGTGCTACCAATGCTTGTACCTGTTCTTTCAGCTGTTGCTCCGAGGCCTGCACGGCAACTATCTCTTCCAATACAGCAGTTGCCGACGAGTAATCACCTTCCCTGCGCAAATCTTGCCAATTGGCATAGAGCGCCTGTTTGGTAGCGTGTATGTTGTCCAGTTCACCCTCCAGCGATACAGCATCCGGGCCAAAAGCCCCAACCTTCACCTGTTCCCATGCCTGCTGATTGAAATAGGCCGGCGGTTGCTGAAACTCGAAGAACACAAATACCAGCACACCTGTCAGCAAGATGAAGAACTGCATCGGTATTTTCACCAGTCCGTTGAACAGTAACCCGAGCCTGCTCTCCCGCACCGATGTACCGGAAAGATATCGTTGCACCTGGCTCTGGTCGGTGCCGAAATAACTCAGCTGCAGGAACAAGCCTCCTATGATGCCCGACCAGATGTTATAGCGATTGCTCAGGTCGAACTCCCAATCGATTGCGTTCACCTTTCCGGCATTTCCTGCTACCAGCAGCGACTCATGGAACGATACGTGCTCACTCAGGTAGTACACAAGCAATCCAAAGGCTATGAACAACCCCGCAAAGATGACCGCCATCTGTTGCTTGTGGGTTTGTGCTACCGCCCTGGCACCCCCCGATACCGTGTAGGCAATCACCAGTCCTCCGATAAACAATATCGTAAACGACAGGCTCCAACCCAATATACTGGAGAGGATGATGGCCGGCGCATAAATGGTTATTCCCGCTGCCAGTCCGCGCTGCAGGAGAAACAATGATGCCGTAAGTACGCGGGTCTTGGCGTCAAATCTGCTCTCCAGGTACTCATAGGCGGTATACACCTTAAGGCGATAAAAGATAGGAATGAAGAACACCGAAATGATGATCATGGCCAATGGGAGTCCAAAGTAGAACTGCACGAAACGCATACCGTCACCATAGGCCTGTCCGGGCGTGCTCAGAAATGTGATAGCGCTAGCCTGTGTAGCCATTACGCTCAGACCGATTGTCCACCAGCGGCTGCTGTTGTCGCCCCGTAAGTAGCCCTCAATATCCTTGCTGCCCCGGGTCTTCCAGATGCCGTATACCACGATGAACAGGAGCGTCCCCAGCATCACCATCCAGTCCAGTGTTGCCATCAGTTGTACACGATTGTGAGTAAGGAATACAAGAGTATCTGCAGCACCAAGACCACAATCAACCATAGGTAAGCGCTGCGCCAGGACCCTGAGGCCGGCGGGCTGTCATCGGTAGATGGTTGTGGCCTAGTCGGCATGGTTGTAATGGATCAGGTTGGACAACAAGCGGTAGGCTCCGGGTACGCCGGCCGGCAATTGTCTGAAGAAACTAATACCGGTATACATGAACGTGCCCTCGCCATAGTTGGCCATCAGCAACATCCCTTCTGTCGGCTTTTCACCCGGATCATTGGCGATAAACACAGGTTGGTACGCCTCATCCCAGCGGGAAGCGAAATACAGCCCTCTTTCCTGCACCCAGCCTCGGTAGTCATCTGCTGTCAGCTCATTGGGTACTTCCAACACCTGTTGACTGCCTCCTGCCACCACAAGCGGCGCCTCCTCTACCGTCACCCTGTCTCTTCCGATAGTAAATGGATATGGGCCAATCTGATTGGTGAGCAAGCCCCATGTAGTCTGGTATTGGACGATCAGATTTCCACCCTGTTCCACATACTCCATCAACTGCGGTTGTCTGGCCGGCAGCCAGGTCTCTGTGTTGTAGGCACGTATGCCTACCAGAATCGCCTGTAGCTGTGATAGATCCGTTTCCCGAAAATTGTCTTCCGTGAGGTACACCACTTGATAGCCCAACTGTTCGAGCTGCGCTGCCACCTCATCACCGGCCCCCATGATGTATCCAATAGTTCCCGGACGAGCTGCCAATGCTACGTTGGTGAGCCGGGCGGTAGCGTCATGAAAATGGGTCTGTGTGGGGATGTGCTCATAGGCTATATGTTCTCTGGTGTAACTGTACCTGCGGCCTGCCACCAAGGCGGTGACCTTCGCCTCGCCTGTTGTCACATCACCGGATGGCGTAACAGGGATCCGGAAAGTCACCTCATCACCTTTTTGTTGCAGAGAAAAAGTCAGGTCCATTCGGGCAGCCTGCCACCCTGCAGGCAGCTCTATCTCCAGTGAGCCGGACACATCATCTTTCCAGGCTTGCACACTGAATACTAGCTCACCCATCTCACCGTTGGTGAACACATACACGGGCTTGCTGAAGGAGATGGATACCGGTGGGGCTATCTCCAGGTTGCGGAACAATTCACCGCGCACCCTGTCTACCCAGCTGTAGGTAACCGGCACCGGATACAGAAAGGATTCGCCTGCTATCGACACCTGCAGAACAGCCTCCAGTTGGGGAGGATTTTCCGGCAGACCAATCAGCGACTGGTCGTGCACCACATACATGCCATCACGCTCCTGTGCGTGCTCCAGCCAGTAAGGCTGCGTTACAGGAAACGATAGCGGCAGCACCAATGAACGCTCCACTGTAAAGGGTTCATTCAGGGACAACTCCTCGTCCACACGGGTGTAGCCCCTTTCGAATGGCCACTGGATGGATTGCAGCTCAACAGCAGGATGGTTGCGACTAACCACCACCAACTCCATGGTGATGGAGTCACCGGGTGTGTAGACATACTCCTTGGCCGTCACCTGAAAATACAGTCCTGTGAGGGCTGCTATCAGCTCGTCCAGGTCCTGCATCTTCACCAAGCGCCAGTAGTCATTGGATAATCCGTCCAATGCTGTTCTGGCCCGCAGCAGGTGTGGCAGTATAGCCAATGGTTCGCGGGGGTCATACTGTTCCATCGCCAATGCCAGGTGCTCGCCTACTGCAGCGCCGCCCGGCAGCCGATTCCAGCTGAGGTCGATATCTGCCAATAAGTCGCCTGAGATGCGGTCACCCTTCACATACTCGAAATATTCCTCGATGAACCCCTTGCTCTCCGGTGCGCCAAATCCCTGACTCTTGTGCTGACTGCGACTGGCGCCGGCCAGCTCACCGTAAGACTTACCCAGAAACGCATTGTAACCACCAGCGTCCAGCTTCACATACTGACTCGGATCGAATGCCGTACCTGTCTGCTGAAAGAACCAGGTGGACGTGTTCCAATAAAGCCGGCGAGGCTGCCATGGTTGCACCTCGCGCAGCTGCTCCGGAAAAGCTGTCGGGTCGCCGGCCAGGTCAAATGCTATCTCTGCCAGTATCGCTGATGCCTGGTGATGCCCATGTGTGGGGTACTCGTACTTTGCCGGCGGGAAGCGCGTAATCATCACATCCGGACGAAACCGCCTGATGACGTACACCAGATCGGAAAGCACCTGCACACTGTCCCACTTGTCAAAGGTTTCGCCGGCCGTCTTGCTGTAGCCGAAGTCATTGGCACGCGTAAAGAACTGTTCTCCCCCATCGATCCGACGTGCCGCCAGCAGCTCCTGCGTGCGGATGATGCCCAGGTTTTCGCCGGTCTCAGTTCCAATGAGGTTCTGCCCCCCATCACCACGTGTAAGGCTCACATAAGCTGTCCTTACATGCCGCCCCTCCGCCATGTAGGTAATCAATCGGGTGTTTTCATCGTCGGGATGCGCCGCTACATACAACACCGACCCAACCGTGTTGAGCTTTTCCAGTGCCTGAAATATTTCTCCGGTACTATATGGTAGTCTGGATTGAGCGACAGCGAGTGTCATCATGGCCCAGCAGGCCAACAGGGTAATCAGCTTTGGCATAGTCTGTCGATTGCAACAAGTAGGCCAAAAATAGGGAATCTTACAGGTGAGTCGTCACCCGATGTCAACATTCACCGAATTGTCCAAACAGATAGATCAGTTGACCCGCTTCAGGAAGCTGATCTCCATTACTGTCTGCTCATCCAGCGCCCGCAACTCTGCCTTGGCCGCCTCGGGCAGCTTAATCACAATTCGTTCATTTGCCGACGTGTCCGGCAGCCGACCGATGATCTTGGCAAAAATGATGCGGTCATTCATCAGGTTTCGGATCTTGATGATGGTGCCGATGGGCAGGGTACGGTGCAGGGCAAAGTAGCCGTTTTCGTAGGGATAGCCTGACACATCGCTGATCCAGGTGGCGATGCCGTTTTCCCGTTGTTCGGTGAAATAGGTACTGCTCAGGTTCTCCTTGTACTGCAGGGACAGAATGTTGTCGATGCCCTGGTACTCAAAGCGCGACCGAACGGGTGCAGTTGCTGCAGCTGCGCTATCTGTAGCCTGTGCAGGGGTGGTGGAAAGATTATCGGATGTTTCTGCACCCTGCTTGCCTACGATCAGCCGTTGTCCTTCCCGTATCTCGAAAGACTGCAGTCCATTCCAGTTCATGATATCTGTTACCCGCACCTTATACTGGCGCGAGATGGCATACATGGTTTCACCCTTCACAACAGTATGTATAATGTCGGTGCCATTTGCAGCTACCGGTTGCGCAGGCGTACCCACATGAGCCGGCTGCACTGGTGCTGTCACCGGATTTGACGGCGGCGCAACAGGATTCGCTGGTGCGTCTGCTGTAGTTGTAGTGCTGCCTGTACTTGTGGTAACAGCGGCACTGGCTTCACCGGGAATGACGATTTCCTGACCGGCGGCCAGCTTATCGGGCTCCAGGCCGGGGTTGGCACGGATGAGTTCCGCTACAGACACGTCATACTTGCGGGCGATGGCATACAGGGTTTCTCCGGACACCACCATGTGACGCTTTCCCGATGTTGGTGTAGCTACTGCCGGGGGAGCTGTAGGTTTTGTCAGTGCAGGGTATTGTTTGCGTAGATTAGCTCCGGGCACCTTCACTATCTGCCCGGCAGACAGCACCTCGCCGATCCCCGGATTAAAGGCTTGCATTCCTTCTACTGATATGTTGTAGCGGGCGGCAATACTACTTATTGTTTCGCGGGGGCTTACTTCATAAATCACAACGGTATCTCCCTCTTTCAGGAAATAGCCGATGCTATCTGTTAGCGCTGTGGCCGACAACTCACCGGCCAGAAGCAGTATCAGAATTGTAAGTATCGATTGCTGTCGGTTCATTTCAGTAGTTGGTTTTGCTGTATCTTGGTCATTGCAGAAGACAAACCGCCTTCCCTATGACAAAGTTATACAACCAAACGTCCGATAAGCGCCTGTGGTATACCAAGTTGTGCACCTTTATCAGCATGGTCGTGTGGTTCGCTGTACATCCGGTCCAAGCTAGTGACACCACACGTACACCGCTCGTCTACAGATTCAGCATCGAGGAAGGCATTTTCGCACCGGCTCTACGGGTATTCAATGAAGCCATGGATGAGGCGGATTCCCTGGGAGCAGATATCATCCTCCTGCGGCTGGACACCTACGGCGGTGCAGTAGATGTAGCTGATGAAATGCGGACCCGACTACTTACTACCAAGGCCAAAACCGTAGTATATATCCTGAACAATGCGGCCTCTGCCGGAGCGCTCATCTCTGTGGCTTGCGACAGCATCTACATGACCCGCGAAGCTACCATCGGGGCAGCGGTAGTTGTGGATCAGGGTGGTGACGCCGCAGCAGAGAAATACCAGAGCTACTTCCGGGAAAAGTTCCGCGCTACCGCTCAAGCCAAGGGGCGTAATCCCGACATCGCCGAGGCCATGGTCAACCCGGATGTAGCTATAGAAGGCGTAATCGATTCGGGGAAGATCCTCACCTTTACGGCTCAGGATGCCCTGGCTAATGACTTCTGTGACAAGATCGTAACCGGAGAAGAAGAGATTTGGGAGCATCTGGGTATATCAACACCACAAATCGTTGACTATGAACCTTCATTCATCGATAGCATCATCCGATTCTTTACTGAACCGGTGGTGAGTGGACTGTTACTGACGGTCATCTTCTTTGGCATTTTCTTCGAACTCCAAAGCCCGGGGGTTGGGTTCCCGCTCATAGCAGCTATCGCTGCCGCCGTGCTGTACTTTACCCCGCTATACCTGGATGGCTTGGCAGAAAACTGGGAGGTGTTGCTCTTCCTGGTAGGGCTGGTGCTCATTGCGGTTGAGTTGTTTGTGATTCCCGGCTTTGGGGTTACCGGCATATCCGGACTGGTGCTTGTGTTTACCGGTCTCATCCTCAGCCTGGTCAGGAATGTGTCGTTCGACTTCACGTTTACGACAACAGGTGATATCAGTCGCTCATTTGGCATCGTCATCAGTGCTATCGTAGCTACCATACTGCTCCTCATAGCTGTCGGCAGCAGACTGGGTAGGAGTCCGCTTACCCGGGCGCTGATATTTACCGATGCAACCAGCAAGGCGGAAGGATTCACCACAGACATGTTCCAAAACCGCGATATGCGTGGACTTACGGGCACTGCATTGACAGATTTACACCCTGCCGGCACTGTACTGATTGACAACGAGCGATTCGATGCCGTCACTTCCGGTGAATACATCGAAAAAGGCACGCCTATCCGAGTGCTGGAAAGCAAAGGCTTCAGTGTGAAAGTGGA
>CAYYHM010000072.1:0-10364 GCA_964471795.1 uncultured Chitinophagales bacterium
CTCTCCAACTTGGACAGATCCAGTATGTCGTTGATGATGACATTGAGATTGCGAAGAGCAGAGGACATAGTATCCAGGTAGCCTTTCTGCTCATCTGTAAGTGCGGTGTTTGCCAGCAGGGAATTGAATCCCATAATGGCGTTGAGGGGTGTGCGTATCTCGTGGCTCATGTTGGACAAAAACATGTCCTTGGTACGTGCCTTCTCCATTTCCAACTTGGATAGCAGCAGTTTTCTGTCTGCCTCCTGTTGTTTTGTAATATCGGAAGCCGTTGCATATACCCGCCCGTCATCACCACTCACCGAGGCTTTCCACAGGAGCGACAAGGTTGTTCCATCCTTACAAACGTATCGGTTGATGAAGTTGAAGGTATTAATGCCCTGTGACAGGTTGGACAGTTCGCTCACCGTGAGGTCAACATCTTCCGGATGCACAAAATCCAGGAATGGTCTACTCAACAGTTCTTGTTCACTGTAGCCCAGAGCTACCGGCAGCGAGGCACTAACCCGCAGAAAGTAGCCGTTCGTGTTGGCGATGATGAGGAAGTCCTCCGATAAGTTGAACAAGTTGTTGAGTTCTTTCTCCTGTTCCTTCAGCCGTGTAATGTCGTTGCTGATGGAGATATATTGATAGGGTATGCCGTTGTTGTCGAGAAAGGGGATGATGGTCTTGTTTTCCCAATGAACCGTTCCATCCTTGGCCTTATTTCTCACCTCGCCTTTCCAAGTCTTACCACTTTTGATGGTTTCCCACAGTTGGGCGATAAACTCCTTTTGGTGGAAACCTGAGTTGATTGCCCTATGATCCTTGCCGATCAATTCTGCCGGTGTGTATTGATATTGGGTGCAAAAGCGGTCATTTACATAAACGATCTTCCCTTTGGCATCGGTTACAGTCACTATGGAATGACTATCGATGGCTCGTTTGTAGAATTCGAGGGTGTCCGAAAAGAACTCCTTGGCCTCAGTCGCTTTAATGGAGGCTATGAATGCCGACATCAATGACAGCATAGGCTCCAAAAAGGTAATGTCTGCTTCACCATATCCACCCGGCTTGTTAGCCAGCCCCATCATGCCAATCATGTTGTTGTGGCTATCCTTGATGGGTATACCGAGGTAGTGGTTCAAGGCGGGATGTCCTGCCGGTCGGCCACCGCTTCTGTCGTCCGTTGCCGGGTTATTGGAAATTACCACCTCACTGGTACGCAGGGTGTACCCGAACAGGGTGTCCAGGTTGGTAAACTCGAATCCCGATTCCTCGTGTTGTTTGTAGAACGCTGCTGTTTCTTCGTTCCAGGAAATGTCTGTGATTGCATACGTCTTCAGGTAGGGCTTTTCATCACGCCATAGCACTTCACCCATAAAACCATACTCGCTGTCTGTAATTTCCAGCGCATTATTAAGCAGCTTCTTGAATAGGGCACGCTTATTACTGTTTGGATTGATGAATTCCTTGTTGATTTCTGACAAGGCATTCAACATTTTTACCGTCTGGCTATGTACATAGGTTGAGGGGGGACCCTCAGCATCTTTAATTCGAGCCTTCATGTCCTTGGTCTTGGTTTGTGCATAAATTTAGCATATCAGGCAACAAAATTCAATAGGCCCGGCTAAAAGCATCTGTGATGTGTACGCAAACTTTCGAATTAAGGTTACAAAAAAATCAACTATTTGCATTGGCTGGTATCATCTGAAATGGAAAATCGAAAATTCAATGTAGGTGATATGTCAGTATGGCAAGAGCCTAATCTATGAGGTAATCCCTAAGAAACAGCCCTTTTTGGCGGGAGCAGAGGGCGGTTGAGATGCAGCCGCTGAGTTACATAGTACCCATTTTTCAGGCCAAGCTTTTTCGTTTTACTGAACATTCCTTCCGGTATCTCCATTATATGACCGAACCAGTTATCGCTCTACATGTCAAGTTTACAAGTCGGCCAAAGGATTCCTGCTTTTGAGCTACCCGATCAGAACGGCCAAACAATCAGCAGCAATGCGCTGCTGGGGAAAGGCCCTGTGGTGATCTATTTCTATCCCAAAGACGATACGCCGGGTTGTACCAAAGAGGCCTGCACCTTCAGGGATCAATATGAGGATTTTGTGGCTGCAGGGGCACAGGTAGTGGGCATCAGTGCCGACTCACCGGAAAGTCACCGGCAATTTGCTGCCAAGTACCGCTTACCCTTCCTACTGTTGAGCGACAGGCAGAATACCGTGCGTAGCTTGTTTGGCGTAAAGGGCGATTTGTTTGGCCTTATACCGGGTCGCGTAACCTTTGTGGCGGATGCGCAGGGTATAGTGCGACACGTGTTTTCCTCGCAACTCAATGCCACCCGTCATGTAGCAGAGGCCTTGGAGGTGATCAAAAGGCTCCCGGTGTCAAAACCCACTCATTCATGAGGAAGATGATTCCACTGGTGGTTGCGGCCACCCTGTTCTTGTTGATGGATTTGTATGTGTTTGAGGCCATCAAGGTGGTGTTTCCGGTTACTGGAACCTATCCGTGGGTGCAATACCTGTTTTGGCTGGCCAACCTGGTAGCGATAGCGGGATTTTTCATCTATCACCTCACGCCCATTGAGCGGGTGAAGCCGGGGTGGCGCCAAGGATTGCTATCGGGGTTGCTCATGGCCTACTTCGCCAAGTTCTTCGTGCTGTTGTTTGTGTTGTTCGATGATGCGCGGCGGCTGTTCCAATGGTCCGGTGATCAGCTGTCGGCGCTTTGGAATACGAGGGATTTCTCTCCGGCTATGGATAATCCACGTAGTGACATGATTGCCCGCGCAGGGCTTCTGGCAGCCACAGTGCCGGTGAGTGCCATGGCATATGGCGTATTGGTAGGCGCACATGACTATCGGGTGGTACGCAAAAAGATTGTGATTCCGCACCTGCCCGATGCCATGGAAGGCATTACTATCGGTCAGATTTCTGATATCCATGCCGGTAGTCTATACAACAGAAGGGGTGTGATGCGCGGCATCAGCAAGTTGTTGCAAGCGCAACCGGACCTTGTTGCCTTTACCGGCGATCTGGTAAATAGCCGGGCTGATGAGGTAGAACCTATCTTCGACTTGCTGGAGCAGGTAACGGCCCCGCTTGGGGTATACAGCATTCTGGGCAACCACGATTACGGCGACTATGCACAGTGGGACTCCCCGGCCGACAAGCAAGCGAATCTGGAGGTGTTATACAAAACCCACGAATGGTTGGGGTGGCGGCTCTTGCGCAATGAAAGCGATCTCATAGATATTGGCGGCGAAAAGTTGGCCATTATCGGGGTAGAGAACTGGGGACAATCTTCCCGCATGCCCAAGTTGGGGAACCTGGCTGCTGCAAAGGCTACGGTACAGGATGCCGGCGTGAAGATTCTGTTGTCGCACGATCCTTCACATTGGAGCCAGGTAGTGTTGCCACATCATCCTGATATTGACCTTACTTTGAGCGGACACACCCACGGCATGCAGTTCGGCCTGCACACAAAACGGGTAAAATGGAGCCCTGTGCAGTACCATATCCGCCACTGGGCCGGTCACTACCGTGAGGGTCATCAACAGTTGTATGTGAACCGTGGATTCGGTTTCCACGGCTTCCCCGGCCGCATTGGAATGCCACCGGAGATCACTATCTTAACCCTCACAAAAGGTTGAGGTATGAGTCAAAATCCCAGGGAAGGCATTCCACTGTCGCGCATTGTCACCATGAGCATCCTGTTTGGGGTCATCTACTTTGTGTACACGGTATGGCAATCCGGGTTTTCACTCGAAGCATTGTCATATGCCTTTGCCGGCATGCTGTTTTTCGGGCTGTTCTATTTCCTGTTCGGCCGCATTCTGCGACCGCTGTTCAAAGAGAGATCCTGACGTCCCTGGTAGCAGGATCGTGTTGACGGGAGCGGTTATGCCTCCCTATTTCCTGCGGCACTTGATCGGTGTAAAGCCCGGCTTTATACCTTCATGATTTCTTCTTCCTTAGCGGTGATGTGTTTCTCCACCTTCTCTACAAACCGGTCGGTCATCTGCTGGATTTCCGTTTCGGCTTTCTTCTCCACATCCTCGCTGAGGCCTTCCTTCAGGAGCTCTTTCACATGGTGCATGGCATCGCGTCGGATGTTGCGCAGACTTACCCGTGTTTGTTCAGCATGGTTCTTTACGTTCTTCACCAGTTCTTTCCGGCGCTCTTCGGTTACGGGTGGCAGCACGATACGGATGATTTCGCCATCGTTCATCGGGGTAACTCCCAGATTGGCAGCCAGGATGGCTTTCTCTATTTCTATCAACGCTGTTCTGTCGAATGGTTTGATGATGAGGGTTTTGGCATCTTGTGTATTGATGCTAGCCATCTGTTGTATTGGCGTTTTGGCGCCATAATATTCGGCAGTGATGCCCTGCAACATTTGCGGAGAAGCCTTGCCGGCACGGATCTTGGTCAGCTCGTTTTCCAGGTGATCAATGGCCTTATCCATTTGCTCGCGGGTATCTTCCAATATCATCTGTAATTCTTCCATGGCTTGCTTAGGTTGTAGTTAGTTCTTTACCAATGTACCCACCGAGTCGCCCTGCAGCACGCGCATCAGGTTGCCCGGTTGGTTCATGTCAAAAATAATCAGCGGCAGGTTGTTCTCACGACACAAAGTGAATGCCGTCATATCCATTACGCTCAGTCCTTTGTCGTACACCTCAGTGAAGGTAACTTGTTCGTACCGCACAGCATCGGCTACTTTCTCCGGATCAGCGGTATAGACACCATCTACCCGGGTACCTTTCAGGATCACATCAGCTTCTATTTCAATGGCGCGGAGGGTGGCGGCAGTGTCGGTAGTAAAGTAGGGATTGCCGGTGCCGGCCACAAAAATCACGATTCTGCCTTTCTCCAGATGGCGGATAGCCCGGCGGCGGATGTAGGGTTCGCAAATCTGCTTCATATCGAAAGCTGACAACAGACGGGTCACCATACCATGGTTCTCGAATACGCCTTGCAGTGCCATACCGTTGATGACCGTGGCCATCATACCCATATAATCGCCCTGTACCCGGTCGATACCTGTTTCGGCGGCCTGAAGTCCACGGTAGATGTTGCCGCCACCGATTACGATGGCTACCTCTACGCCGGCATCAACAGCTTGCTTTACTTCTTGTGCATATTGGGCTATGCGTTGGGCATCGATGCCGTATTGCTGATTTCCCATGAGGGCTTCGCCACTCAGCTTCAGCAGTATGCGTTTGTATTGCAGTGTGTTCATTAAAGGCCAAAGATAGCCAGATTACGGGGGTAAAGGGTCTGCCGGGGCACAAAAAAAGGAGCATCGGTCTGATGCTCCTTGTCAAGTATTGTTTGCAGGCTTATTCGCCCAGACTTACACGTTTGAAAGTCAGCACTTTCAGGTCCGCACTTACTTCTTTCAGTACGTCGGAAACCTTCTTGTTGCCATCTTTTACGAATTGCTGGTGAATGAGGGTGCTTTCCTTGAAGAACTTCTGGAGTTTGCCCTGCGCAATTTTCTCCAGCATGGCTTCAGGCTTGCCTTCAGCACGTGCCTGTTCCATTCCGATTTCCAGTTCTTTCTGGATAGTCTCCTGATCCACGCTGCTTTCATCTACAGCTACGGGGCTCATAGCGGCAATCTGCATGGCTATGTCCTTGCCTACCTCATGCAAGGCAGCATTGCCACCCTGGTTGAAAGCTACCAGCACACCGATACGGTAGTTGCCATGGATGTAAGGAATCACCGTGTCGCCTGTAACGCGCTCGTAGCGACCGATTTCAATCTTTTCACCGATCTTACCTACCATTTCCTCAAACTTCTCACGGATTGTAACACCATCCATGGTTAGGTTGTAAACCGCTTCGCGATCAGCAGCGTCATTGTCTTTCGCTAATGCTGCTACTTTGTTGGCAAAGTCGATGAACTCCTGGTTCTTGGCTACGAAGTCTGTTTCGCTGGTTACGTGCATCACGTAGCCAACTTGCTGGCTGTCGTTGGTAACTGCTATCACTACGCCTTCGTTGGCATCGCGATCGGCACGCTTGGCAGCTACTTTCTGACCTTTTTTACGCAGATAGTCGATAGCTGCATCAAAATCGCCACCGGTTTCTTCCAGTGCTTTTTTGCAATCCATCAAGCCGGCACCGGTCATTTGGCGCAGCTTGTTTACTTCACTTGCTGTAATAGCCATTATCGTGATTGTTTTTTGTGTGTAGTCGATTTATTCTTCTTCTTCACCGGCGGTTTCTTCCTCCTCTTCTACAGCTTCCGGTGCTTCTTCCAGCGTGGCGGTGTTGGTTGGGCGCTTTTTGCGCTGCGTCTTCCGGCCGGGAGATGTCTTCCGGGTATCTTCCTCCTCATCAAAGTTGATGTCAGGATCTACACCCAGTTCTTCCTTGTCCTTCTTCCGCTCATCCAAGCCTTCCTGAATGGCATTGGTGATGTATTCTACCACCATTTTGATGGACTTGGTAGCGTCGTCGTTGGCCGGAATCGGGAAGTCAACCTCCGACGGATCAGAGTTGGTGTCCACGATGCCGAAAGTGGAGATGTTCAAACGCTTGGCTTCAGCTACAGCGATGTCTTCATGGGAGATGTCCACGATGAAGAGTGCTGCAGGCAGGCGGTTCAGCATAGCGATACCACCCAATACCTTTTCCATCTTGTCGCGCTCGCGGGTAAGAACCAGACGCTCCTTCTTGGTGATGTTCTCAGCACCGTCATTCAGCATCTTGTCAATGCTCTGCAGTTTCTTCACAGACCGGCGGATGGTGGCGAAGTTGGTCATCATACCACCCAACCAGCGCTCGGTAACGTACGGCATACCTACAGTGCGGGCTGCGTTGGCTACGATGTCCTTGGCCTGCTTCTTGGTAGCTACGAACATGATCTTGCGACCGGAACGGGCGATGGACTTGATGGCGGCACCGGCCTCTTCCATCTTGTCCTTGGTTTTGTTGAGGTCGATGATGTGGATACCCTTCTTCTCCATGAAGATGTAAGGGCGCATTTTGGGATTCCACTTCTTCTTCAGGTGACCAAAGTGTACACCTGCATCCAAAAGTGCTTTCGTATCTATGTTTTGCATGATTGCTCGGATAAAGTGTTGAATAATGAGGATTAACGCTTGCTGAACTGCTCGTTCTTACGGGCTTTCTTCAGACCTGGCTTCTTACGCTCCACAGCACGTGGGTCGCGTGTCAGCAAATCCTTGGCTTTCAGTGTCGGCTTCAGCTCTTCGTTGAACTTAACCAAAGCACGGGCAATGCCCAGCTGTATGGCCTCAGCCTGTCCTTTTACACCGCCACCTTCAACGGTTACCTTCACGTCGAAGCCATTCAGGGCGTCGATTGCCAATAGTGGCTCAACAACGGCATCGCGCAGGTGAGAAACACTCACATATTCTGCCATTGGCTTATCGTTGATGATGATCTGGCCATTACCTTTCTTCAGGTATACACGGGCTACGGCAGCCTTTCTACGACCTATTGCGTTTATATATTCCATGTCGCCTCTTATTTATCGATGGTTAATGCTTTGGGCTGCTGTGCCTGATGCGGGTGTGCCGTTCCTTCATACACAAACAGTTTCTTGATCATGGCACGACCCAACTTGGTCTTTGGCAACATGCCACGCACAGCGTTCTCGATGATGCGGGTGGCATCCTTGGCACGCAAGTCACGCATGTTGATGGACTTCTGACCACCTGGATACAGGCTGTAAGTCAGGAATGTCTTGTCGTCCCACTTGTTACCGGTCAGGTGCACCTTTTCGGCGTTTACTACAATGATGTAGTCACCACAATCGGTGTGAGGGGTGTAGTACGGCTTGTTTTTGCCGCGCAGAATGTGGGCAATCTGTGTAGCCATGCGGCCCAGTGTTTGCCCGTCGGCATCTACCACATACCAGTCGCGTTGCACGGTATTGTTGTTGGCCGATACGGTTTTGTAGCTCAACGTATTCACTAGCGATTCTTTTTTATCGTTAAACGGGAGCGCAAAGATAGGTCAATGTTTGTGGAAAAGAAAGGGATTTTGAAAAATAAACTTTCAGGCAGTTTTATAACTCATTGAAAAACAGCCCTTGTTTCGCACAAAAACTTTCATCACCAAGCTGTATGCTACGTGCTGTAAGGCATAGAACGTGGCTATACTCACTACAGGAGTAAAAAATTAGCTGAAAAACAGTCGGTTATCACTTTTCGTAGCTGTAGAAGCCCTTGCCGGTTTTCCGGCCATGGAATCCGGCAGCCACCAGTTGTTCCTGTATACGGCTGGGACGGAAGCGGGGTTCCTGATGAAAGGCGTTGTACATGGATTGTGTGGTGTAGAAGTTGGAATCTACCCCAATGAGATCCATCAACCGGAAGGGTCCCATCCGAAAACCCGTTGACTCTACCAGCCTATCGATGGCGGCAGCATCGGCCACCTGCTCTTCGAGCACCTTCAGTCCTTCGGTATAAAAGGGTCTCGCCACCCTGTTGACTATGAATCCGGGGCTATCCTTTACCATCACAGCAGTCTTGCCCATCCTCACAGCTACCTGATACAGTGCCTGCGCTACGGCAGGATGGGTGTGTACGCCACTGATTACTTCCACCAGCCGCATGATATGTACCGGGTTGAAGAAATGGAATCCTGCCACCCGCTCTGGGTTTGGGGTAGCGGCAGCCAGCCGGGTAATGGGTATGGAAGAAGTGTTGGATGCCAGTATGGCGGTATCGCTGTTTTGCGCTGCGAGCCTCCGGAAGATGTCCAGCTTCAGGTCTTCTTTCTCCAGCACAGCTTCTACCAGCAGGTCCGCAATCAACAAGGAAAAGTCGGTAGAACAGTGAATCCTCCCGAGCGTGTCTGTCATCTCCTGTTCGGTGAGTTTGCCGCGCGACACAGCGCCCTGCAGGTTTTGCCGGATGGTGGCCAGGCCCTTATCCAGAGCTTCCTGCCCGATGTCGAACAGCTGAATGGTATACCCTGCCTGTGCACCAATCTGCGCAATGCCGGCGCCCATGGTTCCGGCACCTACAATACCGATCTTGTCAATGACGGGTGTTGCCATAGGGCGGTTGTTTATCGCGCTGCAGTGAATTGTTGCAGGAAGCGGATGTCGTTTTCATAGAACAGGCGGATATCGCGGATGCCATACTTCAGCATGGCGATGCGTTCTACACCCATACCAAAAGCATATCCGGTGTAGATATCCGGGTCTATCTTGCAGTTTTCCAGTACGTTGGGATCTACCATGCCACAGCCCATGATCTCCATCCAGGCCGGCTTGCCATCTTTTTCCCAGGCAATGTCCATCTCGGCCGAAGGTTCCGTAAATGGAAAGAAGGAAGGCCTGAACCGTATGTTGGTGCCTTCTCCAAACATCTCATTCACAAAGTAGTACAGGGTCTGCTTCAGCTCGGCGAAGCTGACACCCTTGGCGATGTATAGCCCCTCTACCTGATGAAACACCGGAGAGTGCGTGCTGTCGTTGTCTACCCGGAACACACGACCCGGAGAAATGATGCGGATGGGTGGCCGGTGCTGCTCCATATAGCGGATCTGTACCGGCGATGTGTGCGTACGCAATACCATATCGGGATTGTGACGCAGGAAGAAGGTGTCCTGCATGTCGCGGGCTGGATGGTCTTGTGGCAGGTTGAGTGCGGTGAAGTTGTGCCAGTCGTCCTCGACCTCTGGACCTTCAGCCACCGTAAATCCGATGCGTTCGAAGATCCGGATGATGTCGTTGCGGATCAGGGAAAGCGGATGCCGGCTGCCAGGCTGGCCTTGCACAACCGGGCGGGTGAGGTCGATGCCGGGTCCTTGCTGTTTTTGCGTTGTTGCAAACTGCTCCTGCCACGAGGCCAGCTTTTGCTCTGCCAGCTGCTTGATGTCATTCACCAGCTGACCGAACTCCTTCTTGCGGTCGTTGGGCACTTCGCGGATGCCGGCAAACAAGGTCTTCAGTTCCCCCTTCGACCCCAGGATCTGGATACGGAACTGCTCTGCCTGTGCAGCATCTGCCGCCTGTGCGGCTTCAATGTAGTGGCGCAGCTTTGCTGCTATCTCGAAGTAATCCTGTTGCGACATATATTTCCTTTACCGGGAATAATTCGGTGCTTCTTTGGTGATAACCACATCGTGAGGATGGCTTTCCTTTACGCCGGCAGCAGTAATCTTGATGAAACGGGCCTCCTTGAGGGCCTGGATGTCGGGCGCACCGCAGTAACCCATGCCGGCACGGAGCCCGCCTATGTATTGGGTCATCACCTCAGCCAGGGTGCCTTTGTAGGGTACTCGGCCCACGATTCCTTCGGGAACCAGCTTCTTGATGTCGTCTTCCACATCCTGGAAGTAGCGATCCTTGGATCCGGCCTGCATGGCCTCCAAAGAGCCCAT
>CAYYHM010000073.1:0-10321 GCA_964471795.1 uncultured Chitinophagales bacterium
CCGGAGCTTCCTCAGGTACTCAGGGCGCTAATTTATAATGAAAAATATTATGTATCGCCTCAAAGCCCGAAAAAAAGCAAATTATGGGTGGCAATTTTTACCAATAACCGGTTCATCTGTCTTATCAGCTATACATGTAACTCAGGTTATACCTAATATTGCACTATGGCAATCCTCCTGTTCCTGATGGCGCTTTTCTTTCCGCAACCGGCGAAAGACAACCGCTCCGATGAGGACTTGCTACGCGCCTACAAACTGCATGGCGACACAGAAGCTCTTGGCGTGCTGTTTGGACGATACCTGCCGCTGATTTTCGGTATTTCCATGAAGTACCTGAAAGACGAAACCGCCGCAGAAGACGCCAGCATGCAGGTATATGAGCAGTTAGCAGCCAAGCTACCCCAGCATGAGGTTGCCTATTTCAGCGGATGGCTCAGCACCCTGGTTCGCAACCATTGCCTGATGCACCTCCGGAAAGAACAGACCGTACATAAACAACACCTGTCGTGGCAGCAGTCCATCACCGATGATGTGGAAACCGACCTGCTTCAGCATCCTGTAGATGACAAGGAGACAGCACTCAACCAAATGACCGCAGCCATGAACGATCTCCCGGAGCCGCAACGCATCTGCCTGGAACTGTTTTTCCTGCAGGAGATGAGCTATCGGGAGGTGATGGAAAAAACGGGATACACCTTCAATGAAGTGAAAAGCTTTATACAGAATGGCAAGCGAAACCTCCGGAAACGGATTACACCATGAAGCATAAGCAGTACCATATCGCCCATCCGCTTTCTGCCGACGTGCTGCGGGCCTACCTGCAGGGTGATCTGTCGGACAGCCAACAGGAGCTGGTTGCAGCAATCATTGCACAGCATCCACTATATAAAGAGGTATTGGATGGCCTGCGTTGGGTTGATGATGAGTACCCGCTGGAAGAACGCCTTGCCGCTATGTCAGCAAGGGTGGCCGGCACAACACGCATCAAACGGCTCCATCCGTACCGGCTGATGGCTGTTGCTGCAGCCCTTGTGCTGTTATTGGTGGCAGGCTCTCTGCTTATCCGATCCCTGCAGGAACCTGAGCTACAACCCATGGCAGTACAAACCCCCATCGACACAACAACTGCTCCCATAGAGAAAACGCTCCAATCCCCGCCACCTGCTGATACACCTCTGGCACCCATATCCGTGATTCAACACACAATCATCACCGAAGACATAGAAGCTGCACCCACATCTCCTCCACCCCCTCAGGCTATGCTGTCGGAAGCAGCACCGGAAGAAGAAGTAGCCATCACCTATGCCCAGCAAGAAGACTTAGTTGATGACACAAAGGCTACACTTGCGGAAGAGGTGTTTCTGCAAACTCCCGACACCCGCCAACAAGGTGTGTCAACTACGAATTCCAGAATACCAGCAGCACCGGAGACCACAGACTTCAAACGCTTATCAACTACTGATGGATTTACCGCATACCGGCAGCAAGATTACGCCCTGGCCATACAACTGCTGACACCGGTTGCCAATACGGGTACACCGGATGGCGAACGAGCTACTTACTATATAGGTATGAGTTATGCCGCACTGGGGGATAAACCATCATCTATGGAGTGGCTGGAGAAGCTGACTTCCCGCACCGGCATATACCCCGACAGTGCCCGCATGGCCCTGCAACAACTGCGCTAACTGAGCATAATTGCAGCCCAATCGTTCAGCAACAGGAATACGATACATATATATATGGTAGCTGCGAGACCATAAATGAGGATATTCACCTGCCGTGGCGGCATCTTTTCCGGCAGCCGCAGGTGCTGTGCTGCTACACCCACCACCAGCAACGACAGCGCCAGGGTGAAGATGTACAGGAAGACCACCAGGATCCACGACACGACAACGGGCAATTCCATCAGAATCAGGGAGAGTTTCATGGTGCGGGTTTTGCTGACAATACCTTTCTTTGTACAAAAGTAGGCGAACATGCCGGATGTATTGACTTGGTCTGGAATTTTCGTGGTGAGCATCGCTGTGTTACTGTATGCCTCGCAGCGCTTCATTGTGGCTGCAGAAGTGATTGGCTTGTCATTCCGCATTCCTACTTTCATCATCGGTGTGACTATCGTGGCGATGGGCACATCCTTGCCGGAACTGGTTTCCTCCATTATTGCAGTTGCAGAAGGATCGCCCGCTATCGTGGTGGGCAACGTGGTGGGTTCCAACATCGCCAACATCTGTCTGATATTAGCCGTCGTTGCCATCCTGAGCAAAGCCATACGGATAGACTATGAAATCGCCAATGTAGACCTGCCATTGCTGATAGGCTCCACCTTCCTGATGGGCATATTTTTGATGGACGGACAATATTCAATGTTGGAGGCTCTGTTGTCGCTGGCTGGGCTGGCTGTGTATCTGGTATATGCACTTACTACGCAGAAAGCTTCTCCCGACACTGCACTGGAGGTAGAAGTCCCTGAATCACAGACACCACGGCGCCGCTACATGCCATGGCTTATACTCGTTGTAAGTGGTGTGTTTATATACTTTTCTGCGGACTACACGGTGCATTCTATCATCCAACTATCGGCATTGCTGCAGATTGGAGAGGAAGTGATTGCCCTCACCGCAGTGTCGCTGGGCACATCGCTGCCGGAACTGGTGGTGAGTGTGATGGCAGCACGCAAGGGCAACCCCGACATGGCGGTCGGCAACATTCTGGGCTCCAACATCTTCAACAGTTTTGCCGTGATGGGTGTGCCGCGCCTGTTTGGGCAGCTGGTGGTTCCTGAGGGTGTCTTGACTTTTTCGCTGCCTCTGATGGTGGGGATTTCCTTACTCTACTTTTTTGTGGCGCAAAACAAGCTGATCTCTCGTTGGGAGGGCTTTATGTTGCTGATCTTCTACGTGTATTTCATCGGTCAGACAGTCATTGACGTGCTACCTAAGTAATAACGGAATGCCGCCGCAGCACCTCAACCGCCTCCTTATTGTACCCCAGCTGTTGCAACACCGGTAGGGTGTGGGCTCCACAGGAAGGAGGTGACGCTATACCCGGTCGAGGATTCCAGGCTACAGATGCCAACGCAGTCTTTGCTGTGCCGGTAACCATACCCGGAAATGCCTGTAGCGCTTCGCTCACCGTGTGGATAGCGCCGGCAGGCACATGCCTTTGTTGTAGTTCCTGTACTAGTGCGGTCCTGTCCATCTCTCCGATGGCAGTCTGCAATAGGGGCATCAGTTCCGCCCGGTGGGATACCCGAGATACGTTGGTCGCAAACCTTTCGTCTTCAGCGAGTTGGGGCAGATTCAGCACGGTACACAAAGCAGCAAACTGCCTGTCCGTCCCTATTGCCAGTACCAACGGTTGCTGCTGGCGGTCATACAGTACTGTGCCGTATGGAACAATGTTCGGATGGTCGGAGCCGATCCGCTGCGGGTCGTGGTGTGCTACCAGCCAGTTGGTGGCCTGATTCACCAGACCTGCCAGGGCACTATCGATGAGCGATACTTCCACATACGATCCATGCCAGTAGCGCTCCCGCTTCCACAGGGCAGCCAGCAGCCCTTCACGTGCCTGATGAGAGGCCAGCACATCCATCAAGGCCACGGGCATCTTGGTAGGAGGTCCGTCAGCAGCGCCATTCATGTGCATGAAGCCGCTTTCTGCCTGTATGACGGCATCGTATCCCGCCCGGTCTGTACCGCTTCCATACCCGGTGATGGCTATGTAAATGAGACGATTGTTGAGGACTTGCAGCGTGGGATAGTCTACCCCCAACGCTTCCGCATCGCCCGGCTTGTAGCTGGTGATGACCACATCGGCACGCACCAGCAACTTACGCAGGATGGCCCTGCCTTCCGGTGTCTTCAGATTCAGGCAAACAGACTCTTTCCCTTGATTGACTGCTGAGAAATAAGCACTTACACCGGCACTGTCGGGATGCTCACCACTCACCATCCAGGTGCGGGTAACATCACCGCCGGGAGGCTCCACCTTGATGACCCGCGCACCGAGCTCTGCCATCATCTGGCCTACCCGTGGTCCTGCCAACACGTTGGCCAATTCTACCACCAGCAACTCACTGAACGGATTCATCGCCTACCTTTGTCATAAAGTTACGCAACCTCATGGCCGATCTGCATCAAATCATCACCAAATTGTCGGTGTTGGAGCCCATAAGCCGGCAATTGGAGCCCGACGCACCGCAGCGGGGGCAATGGATGGAGTCGCTGCATGCCTACAGCGAGGCATTTCTCGACCATATCCACGAGCTGCCTGCCTTTGTCGACGATGCGTTCGACGCTGCCCGGTTCGACGACCTTGCCATACCGCCACAGGGGCGGCCGCTGACGGACCTGCTGCAGGTGTTGGGTGATCGCGTGGACAAGCCGGGACTGAACCCCGCTTCGGGTGGGCATCTTGGGTACATTCCGGGTGGCGGACTGTTCCCCAGTGCCATGGGCGATTACCTGTCGGCCATCTTCAACAGGTATGCCGGTCTCTACTTCGGCAGTCCGGGGGCCGTACAGCTGGAAAACCACCTCATCGACTGGATGCGGCAGCTATTTGGTATGCCGGCAGGCACGCTGGGGAATCTGGCCAGCGGCGGTTCCATCGCCAACCTGACCGCTATCGTGGCTGCGCGGGAGAGCAGACAGATCACACCGGACAATGTACGACAGCAGGTGATCTACACCACCAAGCAGGTCCATCATTGCATCGACAAGGCCTTACGCATCGCCGGTTTGCACCATGCTGAGCGCCGCATCGTGCCCATGGATAACAGATCGAGGATGGACATGGCAGCGCTTCGAGCCATCATTGCCGAAGACAAGCAACAGGGCCTTGCGCCCATGCTGCTGGTCGCTTCTGCCGGCACTACCGACACGGGCGCCATCGATCCGCTGGCAGAAGCCGCAGTGGTAGCGCGCACCGAGGGCATGTGGTATCACATCGATGCCGCATATGGCGGGTTCTTCATCCTCACCGACTTCGGCCGGGAGGCGTTGCAGGGCATCGAACAGGCCGACAGCCTGGTGGTTGACCCGCACAAGGGGCTGTTTCTGCCCTATGGCACCGGTGCGGTGCTGGTACGCGATGGTGCTGCATTGTACAACAGCCATTACTATCAGGCGAGTTACCTGCAGGATACCCTGCTGGAGGGCGCGCCCTTCTCCCCTGCCGACCTGTCGCCGGAGCTCACCAAGCACTTCCGCGGACTACGCATGTGGCTGCCGCTGCAGCTGTTCGGCACGGACAAGTTTGCCAAGGCTTTGGAGGAGAAACGATTGCTGGCGCTGTATTTTACAGAGCGGGTACAACAGCTGCCGGGCTTTGAGATTGCCCATGAGCCTGATTTGTCGGTGGTGTTATTCCGATATACCGCCACTACCGAAGATGCCAATGCCTACAATGCTCGTCTGGTGAAATCCATCCACCGCGATGGCCGGGTATTCGTGTCGTCCACTACCGTGGCGGGTACGTTTTGGTTACACCTGGCGGTGTTGTCGTTCCGCACACACCGTGATACCATCGACACGCTCATCACCGTGCTGGAAGAGCTTACCGCTCGCTAGTCATTACTCGCTCTTGCGGCCTCTCACCTGTCGCTCCACGGCGTCCCACATCTCGCGTGGCATCTTGCGCAGGTTGCTGAACTGCCCGGCATCCTGCAACCACTCACCGCCATCGATGGTGATGACTTCGCCGTTGATGTATGCCGAGAAGTCGGAGATGAGGTAGGCAGCCAGGTTGGCCAGCTCCTGATGGTCGCCGAAGCGGCGCAGTGGAATCTCTCCAACCGGGTCGAGGAGCTGCTCCAACGCTTCCGGAAACAGCCGTGACCAGGCGCCTTTGGTAGGGAAGGGTCCGGGCGCAATGGCATTGAACCGCATGCCATAGGGCGCCCACTCCACTGCCAGGGAGCGCGTAAGCGCCAGCACACCGGCCTTGCCGCAGGCCGACGGCACCACGTAGGGGGAGCCTGTCCAGGCATAGGTAGTAACGATATTGAGCACCGTACCAGCTACTTGCTCATCGATCCAGTGCTTGCCCGCAGCCAGGGTACAGTTGTAAGTGCCCTTCAGCACAATGTCTACCACCGCATCGAAGGCGCGGTGCGACAGCCGCTCGGTGGGGCTGATGAAGTTGCCGGCCGCATTGTTGACCAGCACATTGAGTCCGCCCAGGGCTTCCCGTGCTTCCTGCAAAGCAGCTTCTACCGCACCATAGTCACGCACATCGCCGGCTGTGGCCACCACCTTGTTGCCGGTAGCCGCCATGATCTCCTCTACTGCTTCCTGCAGCTTGTCCTCGCGTCTGCCCATGATGGCTACACCCGCACCCAGTGAGCTGCAATAGGCCGCCATGGACTTACCCAGACCGGTACCTCCGCCGGTGATGAAGATTTGCTTGTGTGAGAGTGAGCCCGCAGGCAGCATAGGTTGCCGATACTGTTCCATGGTGTATATTTTTCCTACAAGTTAGTCAATCATGGCTGTTTCCACTGAAAACATGGAAATTTGCGCTGCAATCACCTGATATGTCCAACAAGAAATACGACATCCACCTGTTTGTCTGCAACAATGAGCGCACCGACGGTCGCGCCAGCTGCGGATTCGATCACGGCAATCAATTGGCTGCTGCCTTCAAGGAAGCCATCGACAAGCATGGCCTGAAGGGGAAGGTGCGGGCCAATAAAGCAGGGTGTCTGGACGTTTGTGCCTACGGGCCTGCGCTGGTAGTCTATCCGGAAGGTGTGTGGTACGGCGCTGTGCAGCCCGATGATGTAGCAGAGATTGTGGAACAACATTTGCTGCAAGGCAAGCCGGTGGAGCGGCTGATGATCAATTTCCGGCAACCGGCATCACGGTGGAAAGAGACCCTCCGCAATGACCTGGCTGCAGAAAACCCAACAAACTGACCATACCATGAAATTAGTTGTACCCGTTTTGCTGATGATTGTTCTCCCGATGTTGCTATCGGCACAGGTAGTTTTTGAAACTGAGTGGCGTAATGAGGCCGACTATGTGGTGTATGTGACCGACTGGGAAAGCGAGGCGGATCTGGTGGTTTTCAAGACCGAGTGGCGCAGCGAAAGCAGTCAGGAAGGGGTATGGTTTCTGTCGGAATGGCGCAATGAGGCCGACTATTCCGTTTATTTCACCGAATGGCGCAGCGAGGCTGACATCGTGGTGTTTTACACGGAATGGCGCAATGAAGCCGGTTGGCGCAACACAGGCAAGAAGCGGCACTAAGGGTGGCACACCTCATCACGGATATCGGCAACTCCAAGGTGAAGGTCGCCCTGATGCAGGATGGCACCATCCTGCGACAGGCAAGTTTCCCGTCACTGGGGCCCGATAAGCTGCAGCAATGGATCGGCGACATCCCTGTGCACCATGCTATTTTTTCGGACGTCCGCAATCAGGGAAGCCCACTTACCGACTTCCTGAAGCAGCACTATCACGCCTACGAACTTACCCACACGTTGCCGGTGCCTGTGGCAGTGCGGTATGCTACCCCTCAAACGCTAGGCAAAGACCGGCTGGCAGGGGTGACAGGCGCATTACACCTGTACCCCGGTGCCCATTGCCTGGTGATTGATCTGGGCACATCCATCACCTACGACCTGATCACTGCTGCCGGCGACTATCTGGGCGGACAGATCCTGCCGGGGCTGCACATGCGATTCAAGGCATTACACCAGTTTACCGGCAAGTTGCCCTTGGCGCAACCGGTTGCGGCACCGCCCCTACTGGGCACAACAACCGAAACATCCTTGCAAAGTGGCGTGCAGTGGGGTATCGTTCATGAAATAGAAGGATTTGTGGCACAATATGAGGATACTTATGGTCGTATTCATGTAATCTTAACAGGTGGAGATGCGCCTGTTTTTGAATCTCTTGTGAAATGTCGGATATTTGCGCATCCTAATCTGATACTGATCGGACTCAACAAAATCCTGGAATATAATGTCGATTTGGCTTCGTAGCCTGTTTTTGATCTGTACGAGTATCACCATTGGCTACTCCGATCTTGCAGCACAGGTAAATTCACCGTACTCACGTCTTGGCTTGGGCGAGCAGGCAATACTGCCGTTCAGCGCACAGCGTGGCATGGGCATGATCTCTTCCGGCGTTCGCTCCTACAACTTCATCAATCCGGTGAATCCTGCCTCATATGGCGGCTTTTATGTAGAAGAATTCACGCCATACCTGAACATCATCAGGAAAGACAGCATGTACACCAACCCGACCACCGGCAGAAGGGAAAAGCGCTTCTACCGCGACTCGGTATGGACAGATACGCTAACCTACATCTACAAGTCCACCATTTTTGCCACGGCGGTGGACGGATACAGCACCACTACTGCCGATATCAACGGCAGCACACCGGCAGGTGACGGTGGGCTATCCTATCTGGCCATGGCCTTTCCGGTGCCCAAGTTCGGCGGCATTAGCGTGGGACTCATGCCATTTACCACTTTGTCTTACGACATCGCACAAAGCAGTGCCTTCGATACCCTGTCGCTCACACAACGATATGAAGGTGATGGCGGTATTAGACAGTTTTATGTAGGTGCTGCCGGCACCTGGAAACAGTTGTCGGTGGGCTTGAATGCCCGCTTCCTGTTCGGCACCCTTACCACTTCGAGCCTGGCCTATTTTTCGGACCTGCCCAGCAGTTTTGGTAGCCGAAAAGTCATCCGCAATACGGTAGGCGGCATGGTGCTCGATGCCGGTCTGCAATATCAGGCTAACCTCAATGACAAGCTGCAACTCATTCTGGGAGGATCCGTTTCACTACCCGCCAATGTATCGGCCAACACCGACAGCATCATTGAGCGTGTGGTATTCAACAGTCAGAACCAGTATGGGCTGATAGAAGCAGACACGCTGGTAGAAAATGCTGTCAACACACTGGAGATGCCCTTGATGTGGCAGGCAGGATTCACGCTGTCGCAAGGCAACCTGTGGATGCTTGGCGCCGACTTCCGGTATGAAGGATGGGAAGGCATTCCCGGCTTCCTGTCGGGCCAGCCACAGCAGAACAGCTGGATGGTATCGGCAGGTGGACAGGTGACCCCTTCGGCAGAAGGATCGTTCCTGGAGCGAACACATTACCGGGTGGGTGGTTACTACGGTCAATCGCCTGTTTTTATGGGCGGACAGCCGGTCAACGACTTTGGCATAACTTTTGGAATTGGTATGCCAATCATCCGTCCCAGGCAGAAGTTGCACAGCAGTGTAGACCTTTCTTGTCAGGTAGGAAGACTGGGGTCGATAGCCGATAATGGCATTGCCGAAAACTATTTTCGGTTTACCATGGGCTTCAACCTGAATGATAATAACTGGATTTTCAAGTCGAAATTCTATTAATACGCGCACTATGAAGACGAGACTCCTAACCCTGATGATGTTGCTGATGACCATGGCAGCATCCCTGCGCGCCCAGGAAGCGGTAGCTACTGACGGCGCAGAATCTACTCCCGCACTGCAGCAGGATCCCTGCTCCAAATATGGCCCAGACAGCAGCAAGACGCTGGACGAAGCCTCCATCTACACGGAGTTCTACAAGCAGAAGAACTATGAGGCAGCGTTGCCACACTGGAGATATGTGTACCACAACGCACCGGGCTACCATGAGGCAGTGATTGCCAACGGTATGGTGATGTACAAGTACCTGATCGACAATGAGACCGACTCCCTGAAGAAGGAGGCGCTGGTTGATACCCTGCTGGCCATGTACGACAAGCGCATCGAGTGCTACGGTAAGGCGTGCTTCAACCTGGGCCGCAAGGGGTATGACCTCATGAAATACCGCCCGCGCGACTATGACAACATCCGCGCCACCTATCAGGCCGCTATGGATGAGTGTGAGCTGAGTCCTGAGTACTTCATCCTGTATCCATACGTGAAGTTAATGGCTTTCGAATACCGTAAAGGCACTGTTACCAAGGAAGAGATGTTTGCCGTGTATGAGAAAGTGGCCGCCATTGTGAACCACAACAAGTCCGGCCAATATGGCGATAAGTACGAAGCTACCTTCGAATCGGTAGTGGAGGAGCTGAAAGGTATCGGCATACTGAACTGCGACAACCTGCGCGAATACTATGGTAACGTGTACCGCAACGACCCTGACAACCCCGAGGTATGGAATCAGGTGAGTGCTGCGCTTGCCAGCTGTAACACTTGCGACACGCTGTTCCTGCAGATGGAAAAGAAGTTGTTCGAGGTATCACCCAGTGCCGACCTGGCTACCAACATCGCCAATTGTGAAAAAGAAATCGGCACCCGCGCCAATGCGTTGCTGTATCTGGATC